>JADJPR010000002.1:300000-451692 GCA_016713135.1 Rhodanobacteraceae bacterium
CAGGAAGGCAACTTGTGGATCGGCAGCAATGGCGGGCTGGTGCGCCTGCACGCAGCGGCTTTTGGCGCGGTGACCGAGCACCAGGGCCTGGCCGACCCTTTCGTCCGCACCCTGCTGCCACTGGCGGACGACCGCCTGCTGGCGGGTGGGCCAGCGGGCGTCGACCTGCTGGTGCATGGACGGGTACAGCGCCGTCCGGCCTGGCTGGACCCGCTCGGGCCGCAGTCCGTGCTGTCCCTGGCGCAGGGCAAGGACGGGAAGCTGGCTATCGGCACCAGCGCGGATGGCGCCTGGGAATGGGACGGCGGCCAGTTGCGCCGCCGCCGCGCGCCCGCCGAGCTGGGTTCGTCGCAGGTGCGCGCAACGTTGGTCGACGACGATGGCAGCGTCTGGTATGGCAGTACCCTGGGCCTGTCGCGTTGCGCGGGGGCGGACTGCCGCATCTACCGCCGCGGCGACGGGCTCGAGGGCGATTTCGTCACCGCCCTGACGCGCGACCGCAAGGGCGCGCTGTGGATCGGCACATCCATGGGCGCCACCCGGATGGATCGCAGCGGGCTCGCGCCAGCGCCCTTCGCCGACGGCGTGGCGCGCTCGGTGTTCGGTTTCCTGCACGATCGCGAGGACCGGTTGTGGATCTGCAGCGACGGCGGTGTCGGGCTCTGGCGCAATCAGCGCTTCGAGATGCTCGACCGCCGGCATGGCCTGCTCGACGACGCGGTGTTTGCGCTGGTCGAGGATGCCGGCGGACGCTTCTGGCTGACCAGCAACCGGGGCGTGCTCCGGCTCGCGCCGCAGGAGCTGATGGATGTGCTGGACGGCCGCCGTTCGCGCGTGGCCGGCCGCCAGTTCGGACGCGCCGACGGATTGCCCTCGAACCAGATGAACGGCGGTTCGCAGCCCTCGGCAGTCCGCGATGACGCCGGCAGGCTCTGGTTCGCGACCGCCGGCGGTGTCGGGTTCGTCGACCCCGACTCACCCATGGTCGACGCACCGGCGCCGGCGCCGCGGGCGACGATCGAAGCGGTGCTGATCGATGGCGCCGAAGCCGACCTGGACCGGGAGGTCATCATCGGCGCAGACCAGCGCAGGCTGCAGCTGCGCTTCGGCGGAATCAGTTTCGCGGCGCCGGGCCGCCTCCAGTTGCGCTATCGCCTGTTCGGTTTCGATCCGGCCTGGCAGATTGCCGACAGCGAACGCAGCGCCGGTTACACCAACCTGGCACCCGGCAGCTATCGCTTCGAAGTCGAGGCCGGCTGGCCGGACGCGCCCACCGCGGGCAGTCGTGCGGTCCTGCGCATCGCAGTACTGCCCGCCTGGCACCAGCGGGTCGAGGTGCGCATTGGCGGCGGCGTCGCGCTGACCTTGCTGCTAGCGCTGGCCCTGCACTGGCGCGTCCGCGCCTTGCGCCTGCGCGCCGCGAGCCTGGAGCGGGAAGTCGAGCGCAAGACGCGCGACCTGGTCGCCGAACGCGACGCGCTGGCACAGGCCAACCGCCGCAACGCCGAACTCGCCGAGCAGCTTGGCCGCCAGGCCCGCGAAGATCCGCTGACCGGCCTGGCCAACCGCCGGCATGCGGACCAGGTTCTGATCCAGAGCCTGCGCGAGGGTCCGGTGACCCTCGCGCTGCTCGACATCGACCACTTCAAGGCAATCAACGATCGCCACGGCCATGCATTCGGCGATCAGGTCCTGCAGGTCTTCGCCCAGGCCATGCGCGGATGCGCCGGCGCCACGCTGGCAGCGCGCGTCGGCGGCGAGGAATTCCTCCTGCTGTGGCCGGGCGACGTCCGCGACCAGGCCAGACGGCAGCTCGAAGAGTTGCGCGAACAACTGCGCGCGCACTCCTGGCCCCAGTCCGCCGGCTGGCGCCCGGCATTCAGCGGCGGCCTCGTGCTCGGCGCGGCTGGCGGCCACCCCGACGACGCCTACCGGCGCGCCGACCAGGCGCTCTATCGCGCCAAATCCGCGGGGCGCGACCAGGTCGTCGACGGCTGATTGCTCCGGAGCAGACCCCGGAAATGGAAAGGGCCCGCCGAAGCGAGCCCAAGTCCTTGATCTGATTGGTGGGCGGTACTGGGATCGAACCAGTGACCCTTGCCGTGTGAAAGCAATGCTCTACCGCTGAGCTAACCGCCCGTCAAGCGAGCCGCGAAATATACCGGCGGGCGGTTGCGGGCGTCAACCGCCAGCAACCGCGCGCCTGACCGACTCACCAGCCGCGGCTACGCGACGATTCGTCGGCGTGCTCGCGGGCCCGTTCGTAGGCGCTCTCGTTGCGACCGTAGCGATCGTGGCGACCATCGCGGTCGTAGCGCGCGTGGCGGTAGCCGCGGTCATCATCGCGATAACCATACTCGCGCCGGTCGTAGCGATCGCGCCGGTCGTAACGATCGTACCGGTCACGTCGGTCGTAACGATCGTACCGGTCATGGCGGCCGTAGCGGTCGTAACGGCTGTACCTGGGCGCCGAGTAGCGATAGCCGTAGTACGCAGGCGTGCGGTAGCCGTAGTAGCCGCCGCATCCGTAGTAGCAATCATCGTAGGCATAGACCGGCCGCCGGTAGCCGCCGACGAACCAGGGATCGCGGTAGCCGTAACCGTAGCCGTATCCGCGACCGTATCCGGCGTATGACCACGCCGGCGCGTGCAGCCCTATCGAGGTGTACGAGTGCCCGCCGGAGCGGCCATAGCTGATCGAGTATCCGCCATGACGGCCGTAGTCCGACCAGCCGATCGACCAACCCCCGGCGCTCGCCACCGAGGCCAGGCCCAGGCCCGCAAGGGCCAGCAACACCAGAACGAAACGACGCATGGCATTCCTCCCCGCCCCGGACGCCCGGGATGGCATCAAGGTAAGGCAAGGGGATGAATGGGGAATGAAACGGCGCGGCCTTGGCTAGTTGTGGGTTGTGGGTTGTGGGCCGCGGAGCCGGAGGGCCGATGGCCTGCGGCGCTGCGAATAGGCCAGGAGCCTGCGGGCCTTGCTGCCCACAACCCAGAACTCAGAACCCACAACCGGACTCAAGAGCAGGTAAGTATCCCCCGGCAGAGCCGGGGGCTTTAAATGTGTGAGCCGCTCAGTGATAGGGCGGGGACGTTGACACGTCCCCACATCATTGGCGCCACCTGAAGGTGGTCTTTCACCGTAGTAGCTCCAACTGATCCAGTCGCGTGTCCTCAGCTTCCTGGTTCCGAATGTACGCGCGCACTACCGCTTCGTCAGCGCCAACGGTCGAAACGAAGTAGCCTCTTGCCCAGAAGTGCTGCCCCACGAAGTTCCGGCTTGCGCCTCCGTACACCCGCGCCAAGTGGATCGCGCTCTTACCCTTGATGTATCCCACCACGTTCGACACCGCGTACTTCGGCGGAATCCGAAGCAACATGTGCACATGGTCGCGCATCAAGTGCCCCTCCTCCACCTCACTCTTCTGCGAAGCCAACCCTTGAACAGACCCCGAGATACCCGCAGTCCTCGTACAACGTGCGGCGGCGGCACTTCGGTATGAACACGACGTGGTACAGGCACTCCCACTGCGTGTGATTTAAACTTCGATACTTGTCCATCGCGGTTTCTCCTCATCGTGCTTGGCGGCTCACGACGGGAGTCTCCGCGATGGACTCCAGCAAACGTCAAACTTCTACTGCCACCCCGGCAGAGCCGGGGGAACTCCCCTGCTGCTTAGGGCCTCAAGCTACTCCGGCCGTGTCCAAACCCACCGAACCCACCGGCTCATCCCCACCCTCGCACCCAGAACGCCCGGTGGATCCGCTGGTCGCGGGCGAAGTCGGGCGGGATGCTGGCTTCGGTGACGTCGTCGATGCGCGCCACCTCGGACAAGTCCGCATCTAGCTTGAACTTGCGCAAATTGCATACGAACAGGATGCGCCCGCCCGGCGCCAGGCAACGCAGCGCATCGCGCAGCAGCGCGCCGTGGTCGCGCTGCACGTCGAACACGGTCGGCGTGCGCTTGGAGTTGGAGAAGGTGGGCGGGTCGATGTACATCAGGTCGTAGCGCTCGCGGCACTGGGCCAGCCAGCGCACCGCGTCGTCCTGCACCAGCTGGTGGCGGCGCAGGTCGAGGCCATTGATGCGGAAATTGCGCTCGGCCCAGCCGGTGTAGGTGGGCGACAGGTCCACGCTGATGCTCTCGCGCGCACCGCCGAGCGCGGCGGCGACGGTGGCCGAACCGGTGTAGCAGAACAGGTTGAGGAAGCGCAGGCCGCGCGCGCTGTCGTGGATCCACTCGCGGATCTGGCGACCGTCGAGGAACAGGCCGGAATCGAGGTAATCCTGCAGGTTCACCTCGAAGCGCGCGTCCGCCTCGGAGACGGTGAAGAACTCGCCGCTCTGGTCCTGTCGGCGGTACTGAGCGTCCGGCGACTGGGTGCGGCGCTGCTTGAGGTAGACGTTTTCGGCGGGCAGGTCGAAGGCGCGCCGCGCGGCGTAGACCAGGTCCTTGAAGCGCTCCTCGGTCTTGGCCTGCGGGATTTCGGCCGGCGCGGCGTATTCCTGGATGTGCAGGCGGTCGCCGTAGACATCGATGGCCGCGGCGTACTCGGGCAAATCGGCGTCGTAGATGCGATAGCACTCGATGCGCTCGCGCTCGAGCCAGCGCTTGAGCCGCTTGCGGTTCTTGCCGATGCGGTTGTAGACCATCTCCGCGCCGGGGCTGCGGAAGCGCACCGGACCGTCGCTGCGCACCACCGGCGCAGACACCGCACCGGTGATCAGCAGGCACTCGATGGCGCCGTTCCACAGCACCTGTCCCTTCTCGGCGCGCAACTCGGTGGCGCGCGCCAGCGCCTCGCTGCCGGCCAGCAGGCCGAAGCGCCAGCCGACAAAGGACTGCTTCAGCGCAGCCCCGAACTCCCGGTGCAAGGGCATCAGCTCGCGCTCGTCGCCCAGGCGTTCGCCGTACGGCAGGTTGGCGACGATGAGCCCGTGCTCGAAGCCCGCCGGCACCTGCAGCTTGCGCGCGTCGAGCGCCGCCAGGTGGCAGAAGCCGGCGACCTTCGCCGCCTGCAATTGGCCGCGCGCCAGGCGGATGGCGGTGGGATCGTTGTCGCTGCCGAAACCGCGCACCAGCAAGTTCTGCAATCCGGTCTGCGCGCGCTCGTCGGCGGCGACCTTGACGGCTTGCCACAGCGCGTCGTCATGCCCGCGCCAACGGCTCCAGGCGAAGTGCTCGCGCAGCCATTGCGCGGGCACGTCGGCGGCCATCCACAGCGCTTCGATCAGCAGCGTGCCACCGCCGCAGAAAGGATCGACGATGGCCGCCCTGCCGCGCGCGATTTCCGGCCAGCCGGCGCGCACCAGCACCGCCGCGGCGAGGTTCTCCTTGATCGGCGCCTCGTGGCCGAGCTTGCGATAGCCGCGCTCGTGCATCGCGCCGCCGACCAGGTCCAGCGAAATCGCCGCGCGCCCGCCCTTGATCACCACGTGCACGCTGGCATCGGGCGTTTCGGCGTCCACGTAAGGGCGCACGCCCTCGCGCTCGCGGAAGGCGTCGGCGATCGCATCCTTGACCCGCAGCATCGCGAAACGGGTGTCGCGGAACAGCGAGGACTTGCCGGCCACGTGGATCGCGAAACGGTCTTCGGAGCCGAAATGTTCGTGCCAGGGCACGCCCTTGGCCACCTCGTACAACTGCTCGGAACTGGTCAGCTCCACCTCGACCAGCTTGAGCAGCCAGCGGCTCGGCAGGCGCGCGCAGTAGCCGATGCGGTAGGCCTGCTCCAGGGTCGCCGTGCACGAGACCCCGGCGGCGGTTTCGCGGATCTCGCCGGCACCGAAGGCGGCCAGTTCGCGCGCCACCAGCGGTTCCAGCCCGCGCGCACAACTGGCAAAGAAGGGCAGCGTACTCATGCGTGCACATGCCCGAGGAAGGCCGCGAAGTCGCGTTCGATGTCGGGGACCACGTCGGTCAGGCGATGGTCGCTGTCGTACAGGTGCAGGGTGGCGCGCGTCTGCGCGGCCAGCGCGTAAACCTCGTCGGGTGCGATCAACTCGTCGCGCCAACCATGCACGATGGCGATCCGCCGCGCACGCAATTCCAGGTCCGGCACGCCTCCCGGGATGCGCACCGGCGGCGCCAGCAGGAACAATCCGGCCACCTCG
Organism: Rhodanobacteraceae bacterium; assembly: GCA_016713135.1. Lineage (NCBI taxonomy): Bacteria > Pseudomonadati > Pseudomonadota > Gammaproteobacteria > Lysobacterales > Rhodanobacteraceae > Rhodanobacteraceae bacterium. The sequence goes on from JADJPR010000002.1 coordinate 306,122, forward strand.
CGCTGCAGCGAAGCCAGGCCCGAGACGTACGCACCCAGGCTGGACCCAACCAGCACCAGCGGCCGCGGCGCGGCGTCGATCTTCGGCAGCAGCCGGTCCAGCCGCGCCAGCGGATCGACGATGCCCTGGTCGTCCACCCGCTCTTGGGTGTAGCCGAGGGCTTCAGCCACCGCCGCCAGCCGGGTGACCTTGGTCGCGTTCGGACCGCTCTCCATGCCGTGCGAGAGGATCACGTGGCCGCGGGTTGGGTTGCTCAAGGGTCGCTCCGAAGGCTGTTGCGCATGCGCCGGCCCCCTATCCTAGCGGCTGCGCCACCGCCGGATCAGGAAAGCCGCATGTTCGTTGCCAATCCCCTGCCCTACATCGACAAGCTCGGGCCGCGCGAGATCGCGCAGGTCGAACTGGTGGTGATCCACTGCACCGAGCTGCCGAGTCTGGCCATCGCGCGCAAGTTCGGGGAGATCACGCACTACGACAGCGGCACCGGCAACAGCGGCCACTACTACATCGACCGCGACGGCCACACCGAGGAATACGTGCCGCCCGAGCGCATCGCGCACCACACGCGCGGCTGGAACCCGCGCTCGGTGGGGATCGAACTGGTCAACAGCGGGCGCCACCCGGACTGGCTGGATTCGCGCCACCAGCAGATGACCGAGCCCTACCCGCCGGCCCAGGTCGATGCGCTGGTCGCGCTGCTGGCCGACCTGCGCCAGCGCTGCCCGGCGCTGACCGACATCGCCGGGCATGAAGACCTGGACCTGGCGGAGGTGCCGGCCAGCGATGATCCGTCGATCCTGGTCCGGCGCAAACGCGACCCGGGACCGATGTTCCCATGGCCGGAAGTGCTGGCGCACTGCGGCCTGCGGCGGCGAATGGCGGCGCAGTTGCCTTGAGGGCACGGGGCAGTCGGCGGATTTCGGTCTTGGATCGACCGGCGGCAGCCGGAAAGATCGCGGACAGAGTCCGCTCTGACCGAGCATGATTCACGTCTATGAAATAAAAGACATTTATCCGCAAAGGACGCAAAGGACGCAAAGTAGAGCCGAATCCATAGCGGGCTATGCGGTGGCATGGGGATAACGCGCAACCCAAGACGCTCTTGCCTTCTTTGCGTCCTTTGCGTCCTTTGCGGACAAAAAAGCAGGCACGGGTGCGCGAGAGATCGATGCGGGGACAAGCGCACCGGCAAGGGCGACCGGTACTCCCACAAGAGCAGCTGCGCGCGAGCTTCGCCAACAACCAACAACCAACAACCAAGAACCAAGAACCAACAACCGGAACCAAACCCCAACGGCCACCCTCAACCCTCCGCACTCCCCGACCATACGCCCGCGTCCGTAGAACTGGCACCGAGGCGCACCGATAATCGGCGCGCCCTCGCTTCCGGACATACCGATGCCCGCTGATTTCCTGTCCTTCCTTGCTGCTGGCCTGAGCGGTTCGCAGTGGTGGCTGGTCGCCACCTGGTTCGTCTGCGTGACCCAGTTGACGATCTTCGCGGTGACGCTGTACCTGCATCGCAGCCAGGCGCATCGCGGCGTCGAGTTCCATCCGGTGGTCGCGCACCTGTTCCGCTTCTGGGCCTGGCTGACCACGGCGATGGTGACCAAGGAGTGGGTGGCGATCCACCGCAAGCACCACGCCAAATGCGAGACCGAGGAGGATCCGCACAGCCCGCAGATCCACGGCATCGCCAAGGTGCTGTTCCACGGGGTGGTGCTGTACCAGCAGGCGCGGCGGGACCGCGCGCTGGTCGAGCAGTACGGCAGCGGCACGCCGGACGACTGGATCGAGCGCAAGGTCTATGCCAAGGCGCCGCCGCTCGGCCCTGTGCTGATGCTCGCCATCGACTTCGCGCTGTTCGGCGTGATCGGCATCGCGATCTGGGCGATCCAGATGCTGTGGATCCCGGTGCTCGCTGCGGGCGTGGTCAATGGCCTCGGCCACTGGTGGTGTTACCGCAATTTCGAGACCACAGACAGCTCCACCAACCTCACGCCATGGGCCTTTTTCATCGGCGGCGAGGAGTTGCACAACAACCACCACGCCTACCCGAGTTCATCGAAGTTCGCGCTGCGCAACTACGAGTTCGACATCGGCTGGCTGGCGATCCGCATCCTGTCGGCGCTTGGCCTGGCGAAAGTCACCCGGGTGGCGCCGAGCCTGGCGATCCGCCCGAATGTGTCGATGCCCGACATGGAGACGGTCAAGGCGCTGCTGACGCACCGCTTCGGCGTGATGCGCGACTACTTCCGCGGTGTCATCGTGCCGGTGCTGCGCGAGGAAGCCGCGAACGCCGGCGACCGGATGGCGCTGCTGCGCGGCCGCCTGCGCCGCGCACTGGCGAACAACGGCCGTTGGCTGGACGAGGCCTCGCGCGAGCGCATGAGCGCCTGGGTGCGCGAGCGCCCGCTGGTCGCCACCGTGATGGACTACCAGCGCCGCCTGGCCGAAACCCTGGAACGCTCCGGCCGCAACGGCGAAGCCCTGCGCGAGGCCATCCGTGCCTGGTGCGAAGACGCCGAGCGCTCCGGCGTGGCCGCGCTGCAGCAGTTCGCGCAGAGGCTGAAGGGGTATCAGTTGGTGGCGGATTGAGGCGTGCTGAAGCTCGGTAGGAACTGACAGGCGCTCTGGTTGCCCAATTCCATCCCGGTCTGGCTGTCGAAACGGCTCGACGCCGACACGCCTGCGCTTCAAGGTCCTCGCGGGAGCCTGGCGTTCACTGCCGCGATATACCGCTGCATCAACTCGAACTGGTAGCCCGACAGATCCCAATGCTGGATCCGGGTCATCACATCCAGACCTAAAGGGCAGTTGCCGGTGTCATAACACCGCGACAGAACCTCGAAATCATTGGGGCCGCAGTACCGCCCTGCTTGGCAGCTCACCCACTCCGCGGCACTACTCCGGATCGTGCGAATCTCCTTCTGCCTGAATGACCGCATCGATTGTGGAAACACCATCGCTTCAATCTCGCGGGCTATTGGCCCACCGCCACGACCCAAAGCACTCATGGCCATCTGAATCACCCATGGATCATCCGCTTGCGTATAGGCATTGACTATTTCCGCCTCACTCATCCCCTCAAAAAGCAATGCGGCCTGAGCCATATGATCGCCCGCCCTTGCCGCATCTTTCAGGCGCTGCTCATATTCACTCATCAGTTCTCTGCGATCACCGGCGACATAAGGCAGATCGCAGTAAGCGGTCATCAAGGCGAGCGCCTTTTCGGCTGCAGCGCGCTGCGCTCCTTCTGTTTTTAGTCGAGCGAGTCCATGCCGCGGGTGAAAGGCGTCATCAGCGTTCAAGAAACTGCTGCAGCGCATGTCCAGCACCCTCAACGCAAACATGGCTTCAAGATCCCCTGCGTTGGCTCTGCGCATCATTTCGGCATCGGTGCTGCGCGCATTCGTGGCGCGATTCAGCAGGTCCAACGCGGACCTCGCCGATTGCCGCGGGATGCTGGATGATTCCGGCGGTGAGCGATTGGCTAAGTCTGCCTCTGACTCGGATTTGGAATCCTCCGCCAGCGACAGGTTCGCGGGCGCCGGCGGCAAGACCGGCGTTTCATTCTGCGCACGCATTGAGTAAATCAAGGAAGCGGCAACCAGAAGGATGATCGCCGCCCCCATCGCCATGCGAACGTGTTTGTTCATGGAGACTCTATGGCGCACAGTCGGGAGCCGAGCGTTCACTGAATCCAATCGCATCATGTAATCCCGCACCAGTCCGCACATAAGTTCCGGAAGAGTTATCGGTGAAATAAACGTCAAAGTCTGACCCAGATTTTGCGCGTCTACATATGCCTGTCTCAGTCGCCCTGCGATGTCGTTCCCATAGGTGTCTCCCAGATATGACCGATATCAATTCCATACCGCCGCTTCTCGACCCTGAACGTCCCCGTCGCAAATGACCATCAAGAACCGCGGCGCAGCCATGTGCGAGATCTCATCCATCTGCACTGGCAATTCAGCCAACGCTGCGGGAAACCAGTTCGAGCACCCGCTGCTGCAAATGGCCGAGCCAATCTGGACACCTACCACCTCCACCGCCGGAAGCGTCGTTTGAGCGGAAGTCCAGGCCATCGGAGACAACAACAGAACAACAAAAGCAGCCGTACGAAGCATATATGGGAACTCCTCGATCCGTCGCGTGAAGAAGCAGAAGATTCCTGCAAGACGGAACCCCCCAGTTCATCAATGGCAACAATCTGCACAGCAGGATGAATGGGGGCGCACACACAAACAGGCATCATCCCCTGTCCTTTGCCCTGCCCGCCCCCGACGTGTCCGACGCCACCGCCCGCTACAACGCCGGTCCGCTGATCGCGATCATCGCCTCGCTGTCGATGATCGGCCCGTTCGCGATCGACACCTTCTTCCCGGCGTTTCCGGCGATCGGCAAGGAATTCGGCGCGTCGCCCTTCCAACTGCAGCAGACGCTGTCGCTGTACCTGGTGGCTTACGCCGTGATGTCGCTGTGGCACGGCGGGCTGTCCGATGCGCTCGGGCGCAAGCCGGTGATCGTGGTGTCGCTGAGCGCATTCACGCTCGCCTCGGTGGGCTGTGCGCTGGCGACCTCGATGGACATGCTGCTGGCCTTCCGCGTACTGCAGGGCCTGTCCGCCGGCGCCGGCGTGATCGTCGGCCGCGCGATCGTGCGCGACTGCTTTGCCGGCGCGCGGGCGCAGCGGGTGATGAGCGGCGTCAGCATGCTGTTCGGCATCGCGCCGGCACTGGCGCCGATCATCGGCGGCTACCTGCTCTACTTCGGCTGGCGCGCGTCCTTCTGGTTCCTGGTGCTGTGGACGGGCGCGGTGATCGCGGCGGCCTGGCGCTGGTTGCCGGAAACTCACCCGTTGCCCGCACGCACGCCGCTGCACCCGGGCAATCTGATGCGCGGCTATTTCACGATGTTGAAGAGCCGCGACTTCGTGCTGCTGTGCTTTGCCGGCGGCTTCAATTTCGCCGCGATGTTCGTCTACATCAGCTCGGCGCCGGTGTTCGTGATGGAACTGCTCGGGATGAACGAGCGCCAGTTCGCCGCCTTCTTCGTGCCGACCATCAGCGGCATGGTGCTCGGCTCCTTCGCCAGCGGGCGGATGGCCGGCCGCGTGCGCCCGCGCAGTGCGATGTTCCTCGGCTACGCGCTGATGCTGGCCGCCAGCATCGGCAACATCGCCTACACCCAGTCGGTGGCCACGATCAGCTGGCCGTGGGCGGTGCTGCCCATCGGGCTGATCGCCTTCGGCGTGGCGCTGGCGCATCCGCTGCTGACCATCGCCAGCATGGACCTGTTCCCCGAGCGCCGCGGCGGTGCCAGTTCGCTGCAGATGTTCCTCAGCCTGATCGTCAACGCCAGCGTCGCCGGCCTGCTGTCGCCGCTGCTGCAGCACAACGCCAGCCACCTCGCCCTCGGCGCTGCGGCGATGACCCTGACCGGCCTGGTGCTGACCTGGCTGGCGCGGCGGTCGATCGCGGGACATGCGGCCTGAGGATGCAGCGAAGCCGCAATCCGGAGACCTGTGGGATTCCCGGTCGCCCCTGCCGGGGCGCTCATTCGCGCATCGAACTGTTGCGTACCGGCACCTGCTTTTTTGGTCCGCAAAGGACGCAAAGAAAGCAAATGCGCCCGGTGTTGCTCAAAATCCCCATGCCCCGCATCCGGCCATGGATTTGGCTCTACTTTGCGTCCTTTGCGTCCTTTGCGGAAAAACACTTATTCCCACCAACCGGCACAGGATCGCGGCTGAAGCCGCTCCCACTGGCGCAACCTCACCCCTCCACCAGCTCCCGCAGCAGCAACCCGAACAGCACCGAGTCCTGCACTTCGCCGGCCACCACCCAGCGCTCGCGGGCAAAGCCTTCGCGCTGGAAACCGAGGCGCTCGCACAACCGCAGCGAGGCCAGATTGCGCGGATCGACATCAGCTTCGATGCGCCGCAGCCCCATCTCGTCGCGGGCAAAGCGGAGCAAGCGCCTCAGCGCGCACTGTGCGTGGCCGCGGCCCCAGTGCGGCGAGCCGAGGATGTAGCCGATCTCGGCGCGGCCCTGCTCGCGATCGATGGCAAACAGGGTGGTGGTGCCGATCACCCGGCCCTGGGCGACATCCTCGATGCCCCACTGCAGCAGATCGCCCCGCTCACGGCCGGCGTCGATGGCGGCGAGGTAGCCGCGGGTCTCATCGAGGTCCGCAAACGGCGGGCGGCTCCAATAGCGCATCGCCACCGGGTCCGAGAACACCGCATGCAGGTCGACCAGGTCCAGTGCGTCGAGCTGGCGCAGGCGCACGGCGCCTGCATCGAGCGTGGGCAGCCGGATCATGGGCGCTGGTCCGCGGCCGGCAGCGATTTGAGGTACTGGTAGAGCGCCTCGACCTCGGTATCGGTCATCGCAGCGAACGCGCTCCACGGCATGTATTGCGGCTCCATCTTGCGGCCATCGGGGAGCACGCCGGTACGCAGCGCGGCGCCGAACTGCGCCAGCGTCCAGTCCTTGATCGCGCCCTTGGGTGTCAGGTTGGCGGCCGCCGGGGACTGCGGCGGCTGGCCGGGAATCGGGCCACCGGCGAAGTTGCTGCCGTGGCAGCCGGCGCACATGTTGGCCACGTATTCGCCGTACTCCACCGTAGGCGCCGCCAGCGGCTGCGCCGGGCGCAACGCATGATCGATGCGCTCGGCCGTCAGCAGCGGCAACTGGCCGGCTCCCAGCAGGATCTGGCCGAGCAGCGTCAGCCGGGTCGGCGGATTCTCGCGGTCGACCGGCGGCACGCTCTGGACATAGGCCAGCAGGGCCGCGTAGTCGGCCTCGGACATGACCGTGTTGTCGTCGCTCGGCATCAGGATCAGCGGCCGGCCGCCGGGACCCACGCCGTGGCGAATCGCACGCTCCCAGTCCTCCGGGGTGTAGGCCGCCACCACGCCGCCCTTGCCACGGGTGAGGTTCGGTGGCACCAGGTCGCCGATCGGTGCCTGCACCAACAGCTGGCCGCCGAGGTCAGCGCCATGGCATTCGAGGCAGCCGCGGATGGTCGCGATGCGCTTGCCCTCGACCAGGTCCGGCGGCGCCAGCGGGCGGTGCGCGGCGCGATGGCGATCTCCCATTGGTGCGACAGGATCGACTGTCCGCGCCAGGCCAGCGCACCCGCCAGCAGGATCGCCACCAAGACCAGCGCCACCAGAACCTTCAATATCGTCTTCATTCCACTTGCCTCTTCTATCCCTGAAAGTTCGCAACAGCCCGCCTTTGGCGGTGGGGAAGATCGCGGCTGAAGCCGCTCCCACTCAGGCCTGCAAGAGTCCCGGCCGCCCCCGCTGGTGCGCTCTCCCTTGCCAGCTATTCTTGTCCGCAAAGGACGCAAAGAACGCAAAGAGAGCAAGAGCGTGGTGGGTTTCGCAGCGTTCCCAAATCCCCGCAAGTCCGCTAGCGGACTTGGCTCTACTTTGCGTTCTTTGCGTCCTTTGCGGACAAAATGTCTTTTATTTCATCAACATAGTATCTAGCCCTACGAGAGCCGACGGTGTCGGCGGGCTCGCCGGGCCGCGACCAATGCACACCGATGGCTCTCACGCTGCGTCGCAACCAGCGAGGCCGCCGCACGATCCGTGCCTCAGGTGCGAATAACACCTGTTCCGCATTTTCAGATCATGTGCACAAAGCAACAGGAAATCTCCTACAGCCGCCCGCGGCCCGGCGCGTCGGGCCTCACGTAGACTCCGCGCTTTCCGCCATCCGATCCCGCGCATGTCTGCAGCCGAGGCCCTCGGCCCCGATAGTCCTTTCGCCGCAGATCCCAACTTCGTCGCGCGCGAGCAGCAGCAGCGCATGGCGGCGGCGGTGGAAGCCACCCTGGCCAGTGGCGGCGCGCTCGCGGTGGAGGCCGGCACGGGTACCGGCAAGACCTACGCCTATCTGGTGCCGGCGCTGCTGCAGAACCAGCGCGTGATCGTCTCCACCGGCACCAAGACGTTGCAGGACCAGCTCTACCACCGCGATTTGCCGCGGGTGTGCGCCACGCTCAAGCTCAACCCGAAGAAGGCGCTGCTCAAGGGCCGCGCCAACTATCTCTGCCTGCATCGGCTGGAGATCGCCGAGGACGCCGCCCGGCTGGCCAGCCGCGAGGCAGTGCGCGACCTCGCCGAGATTCGCGCCTGGGCGCGCCTGACGCGCAGCGGCGACCGGATGGAACTGGACAAGGTGCCGGAGGATTCCTCGGTGTGGCCGTGGGTGACCTCCACCGCCGACAACTGCATCGGCAGCGAATGCCCGCGCTTCAACGACTGCTTCGTGGTCAAGGCGCGGCGCAAGGCGCAGGAAGCGGACGTCGTGGTGGTCAACCATCACCTGCTGTTTGCCGACATGGCGATCAAGCGCGAAGGCTTTGGCGAGATCCTGCCCGGCGCGCAGGCCTTCATCCTCGACGAGGCGCACCAGATCGGCGAGATCGCGAGCCAGTTCTTCACTGTTTCGCTGAGCTACCGCCAACTGGTCGAACTGGCGCGCGACATCCTCACCGAGGCCGGTGCTCAATCCGGCGCACTCGCCCTGCTGAAGGCGCCGGTGGACGAGGTAGAGCTGCGCAGCCGCGAATTCCGCCTGGCGCTGGACTCGCTGCCGATCAAGGGCCCGTGGTGGCAGGCGGCGGAGCAGCCTGGCGTGGTCGAGGCCAAGGACGCGCTGTCCAAATCGCTCACGCAACTGGTCGAGGCGCTCGACGCCCAGGCCGAGCGCAGCACGGGCCTCACCGCCTGCGCCGAGCGCGCGCGCGACGCGATCACGCGGCTGGAACGCGCGGCCGGCGCGCCTGGCGAGGGCGAGGTCTGCTGGTACGAGCTGTTCCAGCGCGGCTTTGCCGTGCACGCGACGCCGCTGGATGCCGCCGAATCGCTGGCGCAGTACCGCGCCGCCTCGCGCGCGGCTTGGGTGGCGACCTCGGCGACGCTCGCGGTGGGCAAGTCCTTCGCCCTGTTCCAGCGCTCCACCGGCTTCTTCGGCGCCGAGACGCTGCAGCTCGACAGTCCTTTCGACTACCCCAACCAGGCGCTGCTGTACCAGCCGCAACGGATGCCCGAGCCGAACCAGCCGGGCTACACCGAGGCCGTGGTGCGCGCCGCGCTGCCGGTGCTCGCGGCGTCGAAGGGCCGCGCCTTCCTGTTGTTCACCTCGCACCGCGCACTGCGCGAGGCGGCCGACATCCTGCGCGAGGAAACCCGCTATCCGCTGTTCGTGCAGGGCGAACGCCCGCGCCCGGCGTTGCTGGCGGACTTCATCGCCTCCGGCAACGGGGTGCTGCTAGGCGCCGCCAGCTTCTGGGAAGGCGTGGACGTGGCCGGCGACGCGCTCTCGCTGGTGGTGATCGACAAGCTGCCCTTCGCCCAGCTCGGCGACCCGGTCATGGAAGCGCGCCTGGAAGCCATCCGCGAAGCCGGCGGCAACCCTTTCCGCGACTACCAGCTGCCGAGCGCCGTACTCGCGCTGAAACAGGGCGCCGGCCGCCTGATCCGCAGCACCCGCGACCGCGGCGTGCTCATGCTGTGCGACCCGCGCCTCGTCACCAAGGCCTACGGGCGCCAGTTCCTCGACTCACTGCCGCCGATGCGCCGCACGCGCATGCTCGCGGACGTCGAGGAGTTCTTCGGGTGACCGGGACCGGTTAAACGCGGAGACGCAGAGAGCGCGGAGAAGAGCGAAAAGCTCCATCCGAATTGCTTTTCTCTGCGTCTTTGCGCCTCGGATTCTGGGTTCTCCGGACCGGTTGAACGCGCCGCGCGTCAAAAAGGCAGGACGCAGAGAACGCAGAGGAAAAGCAGAGAGAGCGCCGAGGAGGCACCTGGGAACGCCGGCGTCCTCGCCGGCAGTCGCGCGCAGAGGCCGGTTAAACGCGGAGACGCAGAGAACGCTGAGAAGAGCAAGAGACTCAACAAGGTTTTGCTTTGAGTCTCTGCGGCTCCGTCCGGATCAGATGCGGAGACGCAGAGGGCGCAGAGATCAGAACCGCCATCAGGCAATGCTTTTCTCTCCTGCTTCTCTCCGCGTCCTCTGCGTCTCCGCGCAAAACTGCTTGAACGGAGCGACCCCTCCGCGTCACCGCGTTCAACTGCTTGAACGGAGCGAGCCAAAGCGAGGCTAGAATCGCGGGCTTTGCCTTGCGCCCTGCCGCCGCCATGACCACCGAGATACCTGTCGCCAACCACTTCATCCGCCAGATGATCCGCGAGGACGTCGCACGCGGCCTGCATGGCGGGCGTGTGGCCACGCGCTTTCCGCCGGAGCCGAATGGCTACCTGCACCTGGGCCACGCCAAGAGCATCTGCCTGAACTTCGGCATGGCGGCCGAAAACGGCGGCGTGTGCAACCTGCGCTTCGACGACACCAACCCGGTCAAGGAAGACCTGGAGTACGTCGAGGCGATCCAGCAGGACGTGCGCTGGCTGGGTTTCGAGTGGAACCGGTTGCTGCACGCCTCGGACTATTTCGAAGTCTTCTACCTGTGCGGTGAGAAACTGATCCGCAAGGGCTTGGCCTACGTCTGCGATCTGTCCGCGGACGAGGTGCGCGAGTACCGCGGCACGCTGACCTCGCCGGGCCGCAACAGCCCGTTCCGCGATCGCAGCGTCGACGAGAACCTCGACCTGTTCCGACGCATGCGTGCCGGCGAGTTTGCCGATGGCTCGCGCACGCTGCGCGCGAAGATCGACATGGCCAGCCCGAACATCAACCTGCGCGATCCGGCGCTGTACCGCATCCGCAAGGTCAGCCACCAGAACACCGGCGACGCGTGGTGCATCTACCCGATGTACGACTACGCGCACTGCATCTCCGACGCGGTCGAGGGCATCACGCACTCGCTGTGCACGCTGGAGTTCGAGGACCACCGGCCGCTGTACGACTGGTGCCTGGACCAGCTGGACCTGGTCGGCGATCCCAGCCTGACCGACCCGCTGCGCGCCAAGGGCCTCGACATGCAGGCCTCGCGCCCGCAGCAGACCGAGTTCGCGCGCGGCAACCTCGATTACACCGTGATGAGCAAGCGCAAGCTGATCGCGCTGGTGCAGGACGCCATCGTCGACGGCTGGGACGACCCGCGCATGCCCACGCTGTCCGGCGCGCGCCGCCGCGGCTTCCCGCCGGCGGCGATCCGCAACTTCTGGGAGCGCCTGGGCTACAGCAAGCAGAACGCGACCATCGAATACAGCGTGCTCGAAGGCTGCGTGCGCGAGGTGCTGGACGCCAGCGCGCCGCGCCGGATGGGCGTGATCGATCCGCTCAAGCTGGTCATCACCAACCTGCCGGCCGATCACGTCGAGCAGCTGGTGTTCTCCAACCACCCGAAGGACGAGAGCTTCGGCACCCGCGAGGTGCCGTTCTCGCCGGTGTTGTGGATCGAGCGCGAGGACTTCATGGAAGTGCCGGTCAAGGGCTTCCACCGGCTGCAGCCGGGCGGCGAAGTGCGCCTGCGCGGGGTCGGCATCGTGCGCTGCAACGAGCTGGTCAAGGACGCCGCGGGCAACGTGGCCGAACTGCACTGCACCCTCGATCCCGACACCCGCTCCGGCCTGCCCGGCGCCGACCGCAAGGTCAAGGGCACCATCCACTGGGTCTCCGCCACCCACGCCGTCGCCGCCGAGGTGCGCCTGTACGACCGCCTGTTCAGCGTGCCCAACCCGGACGACGACGAAGGCGGCAAGACCTACCGCGACCACCTGAACCCCGATTCCAAGCGCGTGGTCCAGGCCTGGCTCGAACCCTCGCTGGCAGGCGCGGAACCGGAAGCACGCTTCCAGCTGGAACGTCTGGGATACTTCGTCGCCGACCGCCGCGAGCACGGCGCCGGCCGTGTGGTGTTCAATCGCACGGTGACGCTGCGGGATTCTTACGCCAAACAGAAGTAACCGGTTGTGGGTTCTGGGTTCTGGGTTGTGGGCAGCCGAGCGGGTCTCCGCCAGGCTGGCTCACACGGCTCTTGCCGCCCACAACCTACAACTCACAACCCACAACCAGTCCCCGCCAGATTCGGCACCCGTGACGGCAAACTCGAACCTCCCGAGGCCCCATGATCCTCCCCGTCCAGATCCACCTGACCCTGCCCGCGTGGACCCAGCATGTGGTCGACATGTCGCGGCTCTACACCACGCCCGAGGAGCAGGTGCTGCTGGCGATCGAGTTGTCGCGGATGAATGTCGAGCAGAGCAGCGGGGGACCGTTCGGCGCCGCGGTGTTCACCGACGAGGGCCGGCTGATCAGCATCGGGGTCAACCGTGTGATCCAGCAGAGCTGCTCGGTGGCGCACGCTGAGACCATGGCCTACATGACCGCGCAGCAGCGGCTGCAGGTGTTCCGCCTGAATGCCATCGGCCGCAAGATCACCCTGGCGACGAGTTCGCAGCCCTGCTGCCAGTGTTTCGGCGCCACCGTGTGGGCGGGTATCGACCGCTTGCTGATCGGCGCGCGCAGCGAGGACGTGGAATCGCTGACCGGCTTCGACGAGGGCCCGCTGCCGGCCGACTGGGTGGGCGAGTTGAATCGCCGTGGCATCGAGGTGCAGCGCGACATCTGCCGCGATGCCGCGCGCGAGGCGCTCAAGCGCTATCGTGAACTGGAAGGCCAGGTCTACTGAGGGAGGCAGCCATGGTGTGGTTGAAGCGGATCGCGATCGGACTCGTTTCGCTGGTGGTGCTGCTGGCGCTGGTCGGACTGCTGCTGCCGTCCAAGACCCACGTGGAGCGTTCGGTCCTGATCGAGCGTCCGATCAGCCTGGTGCACCCGCTACTGAACTCGTTCAAGCGTTTCAACGAGTGGTCGCCGTGGGCCGCCGCCGATCCCAACGCTGAGTACGTCTTCAGCGGCGGCGACAGCGGCGTCGGCGCAAAGATGGCGTGGAAGGGCGATGAATCGGTCGGCCAGGGCAGCCAGACGATCACCGCCAGCGAGCCGGGGCGCATCGCGGTGGACCTGGACTTCGGCGAAATGGGCATCGCCAAGGCCGAATACCGCCTGGCGGCCGAAGGCAAGGGCACGCGCGTGACCTGGGCCTTCGAAACCGATGCCGGCTACGACGTGCTCAACCGCTGGTTCGGGCTGCTGATGGACCGTTTCATCGGCGCCGACTACGAGCGCGGCCTGGCCAAGCTGCAGGAACTGGCCATGACCCTGCCGGACGTGGACATCGCCGGCGCCAACATCGCGATCGTCGAGCGCGCGGCGCAGCCGATCCTGTACGTCACCGCATCGAGCACCACCGATCCCGCCGCCATCGCGCAGGCCTACGGCAACGCCTACGGCCTGATCGGCGCGCAGATGGGCAAGGCCGGGTTGGAGCAGGCCGGCGCGCCGATGGGCATCGACAACTACTACGACGAACGCGGCTACAGCTTCGACGCTGCGATCCCGGTCGCGCGCACCGACGTGGAGCTGGAAGCCCCGGTGCAGGCGGGCACCAGCTACGCCGGCCGCGCCGTGCGCGTGCGCCACACCGGCGCGTACACCGGCCTCAACGACGCCGAGGCCAAGGGCAAGGCCTACATCGCGGTGCATGGGCTGAAGTCCAAGGACCGCACCCTTTTTGAGTTCGTCAGCGACCCCGGCAACACGCCGGAAGCCGAACTGATCAGCGACATCTACTTGCCGATCGAGTAGGGACAAGCGCCGGAGAGCCGCGTTGCGGTAGGCCGGTGTAGCGCGCAGCGCTTCACCGGCAGGCGGGTCACGCCCTCACCGAGCACGGTCGATGTCGATGAAGTAAAAGACAGTTTGTTCGCTAAGGACGCAAAGGACGCAAAGGAGAGCCAAATCCTTTGACGGAGATGCGGGCAAATGAGAATGCCGCGCAAGCCAAATCTGCTCTTGCCTTCTTTGCGTCCTTTGCGTCCTTTGCGGACAAAAACTCCCGGCAAGGGTGCGCGGCAGGTTTACAACCTGGCCCGAACCAGCGGCACGATCCGCGCCAGTTCCCGCAGCGGCGGATAGCGCCATTCGGCCGGCTCGGCGCCCAGCAGCCGCAGCCGCCCGGCAGCGACCTGCGCCTGATGGAAGCGGCCGAGCTTGCCGGTGGGCATGCCTTCGCACAGCGTGTACACCGGTTTGCCGGTCGCCAGCGCCTCGCTCTGCATGTTCACCGAATCGGCGGTGACGACGATCCGATCCGCCCAGGCGAGCGCGCCGCGGTAGGGGTTGTCGCCGTCGCCTGGGTCGAACCAGCGCAACTGCGCATCAGCGAACAGCACGCGCAGCTTCCGGCGCCAGGCGGCCGGCGTGCGCCGCGAGCCGATCACCCACAGGCTGCCACCCTCGCGCGCGCGCCAGCGCGCCAGCGCGGCGGCCGCCCGCTCGAAGCTGGCCGGGACCAGATCCACACCACGCCGTTGACCGCCCACCAGCAGCAGCGTCCGCGGCCCGGGCTGCCGCCCAAGTGCCGGGCAGAGATTGCGCTGCTGCGCCAGCCAGGCGTCGTCGATCGCATGCAAGGAGCCCTCGATGGCGATCACATTCGCCCCCGACAGGCGGTCGTGCGCGGGCACGACCACCGCGTCGAAGCGCGCCGGCTCACCCGCGGGTCGAGGATCTGCACGGTGCGCGTGCGCCCGCCGCTGGCGCGCTTGAGGGACAGCAGCGCTGCGGCGCCGATGCGCCCGCAGCCCACCGCGATCTCCGGCCACGGCTCATCCAGGTGCGGCATCCAGGCACCGGGCGCCAGCACCGGCGCGAACTGCGGCACCAGCGCCGAGTACGGCCACCGCGCGCGCAGCCTCCAGATACGCGGCAGCTCGCTGCTCAGCGCGCCCGCCAGCGCCAGCGCCTGCAGCTCATTGCCGGCGGCGCCGTCGCTGACCACCGCTATCGAGGGAGCGAGTTCCATCGGTCCGACGTGCTCACATGCGCTTGCGCCTGGGCGCCTATGATGGCGGCTTTCCCCTCGCGGAGGTTCTTCCGATGGCACTCGATGACGCGGCGCTGGCCACCCTGTTCGCCGATGCGCACACCTACACCCGCTGGCAGGATCGTCCGATCGACGATGCGCTGCTGCACAAGCTCTACGACACGCTGAAGTGGGCGCCGACCGGCGCCAACTCGCAGGCCGGCCGCTTCGTCTTCGTCAAGTCGCCGGAGGCCAGGGAGCGCCTGAAGCCGGCGCTGGACGAGGGCAATGTGCGCAAGGCGATGACCGCCGGCGCCACCGTCATCGTCGCCGCCGACTTCGAGTTCTACGAGCACCTGAACCGCTTGTACCCGGTCGCCTCCGATCCGCGCAGCTGGTTCGCCGGCAACCCCGCGGCGATCGAATTCGCCGGCACGCGCGATGCCACCCTGCAGGGCGCCTACCTGATCCTCGCCGCGCGCGCGCTCGGCCTGGACTGCGGCCCGATGGGCGGCTTCAACCGCGCGAAGGTGGACGCCGAATTCTTCGCCGGCACCGCATACAAGTCGATCTTCCTGGTCAACCTGGGCTACGGCGCGGCCGATGGCCACTACCCGCGCAACCCGCGCTTCGAGTTCGACGAGGCGTGCAAGATCGTCTGAGCTCCGTTCAAATGGTTAAACGCGGAGACGCAGAGGACGCGGAGAGGAGCCGGCGAGAAGGGCGGGATGCGACGCGGATGAAGCGCAACGCCTGCCTGCGCCTCCTCTGCTTTTCTCAGCGCCCTCCGCGTCTCCGCGTTTAACCCGCCCGGAAATGATCGCGGGCAGAGCCCGCTCCCACAGGGAGCTGCGCTGGTGATGCTCCTGTGAGTTCCGGTCGCCCCTGCCAGTGCACTTGTTCGCGCATCGAACCGTGACTCTCGCAAGATCGCGGACTGTGTTTTTGGACGCAAAGGACGCAAAGGACGCGAAGAAGATCAAACGCGATACCGCGCGGGGATAGCCCCGGCACTGCTGTCTTTGCGTCCATTGCGTCCCTTTGTGTACTCAATCACAGGGGCGTCCCTCGGCGCAGGCGGAAAATGCAGGAAATTCAACATTGTGGCGCATTTTCGGTGGGAGCGGCTTCAGCCGCGAGCTCCTGCTCGCGGTTCCTCAGTCCTCACCCTTCGTCCTCACCATTCTCGTCCCCCGCGCCCACCAGCTTGTACTTGCGCAGGTAGCCGCGCAGCTGGTGGTAGCTGAGCTGCAGCAATTCGGCGGCCTTGCGCTGGTTGAAGCGCGCTTGCTGCATCGCCGCCTGCAGCCATTCGATTTCGATGCGCTCGATCTCGGCGCGGAAATCGACCGGGAGCCGCGGACCGCTGGTGACGGCAGGCGCGGGCAACGTGGGGGGCGCCGCGGGCGGCGCGTCGACAGCCATACGCTGTGCCCGTGGACGCCACGGCGAATCGAAGGGATCGAAGGGGATGTCGTCGATCTCCGCCTCGACATCGTCCATGCGGTAGACCGCGCGCTCGACCACATTGCGCAGCTCGCGCACATTGCCGGGCCAGGGGTGTTCCATCAGCTGCTGCTGGGCGCGCTGCGAGAATCCGGGGAACAAATCGCGCCGCAGCTCCTGGCTCATGCGCGTGGCGAAGTGTTCAGCCAGTGGCAGGATGTCCTCGGGCCGCGCGCGCAGCGGCGGCAGGGTAATCACGTCGAAGGCCAGGCGGTCGAGCAGATCCTCGCGGAAGCGCCCGGCGCGCGCCTCGGCCGGCAGGTCCAGGTTGGTCGCAGCGATCAGGCGCACATTGGTGCGGATGGTCTCGCGCCCGCCGACGCGCTCGAACTCGCCGTACTCGATCACGCGCAGGACTTTCTCCTGCACCCGCGCCGAGGCATTCGCCAACTCGTCGAGGAACAGGCTGCCCTCGTGGGCGATCTCGAAACGCCCGAAGTGGCGCTTGGTCGCGCCGGTGAACGAGCCGGCCTCGTGGCCGAAGAGTTCGGTCTCCAGCAGCGTCTCGGCGAGCGTCGCGCAATTCATCTTGACGAAGGGCCGGTCCCAGCGCCGCGACAGGTAGTGCAGGCGCGCGGCGACCAGTTCCTTGCCGGTGCCGCGCTCGCCGATCACCAGCACCGGCCGGTCCAGGGGCGCCGCGCGCGACACCTGCTCCATCACGCCGACGAAGGACGGCGCCGAGCCGAGCAGCGACAGGTCGTTGTTGTCCGCAGGAGACATCTATGCGTCCGTGAAGGGATTGCGTCGGGATTCTAGTCGGCCGATCCGGCAATCCGGCGCACGACTTCCGGCAGGGGCACCGGCCGCCCGTCGCGCGGGCTGACCCACACGACGACGGTATGGCCGTCCGCATACAGCACATCCTCATCGCCCGCAGACGTGATCCGGTGCGAGACCGTCAGACTGCTGTTGCCGACGCGCTCGGCCAACAGCCGGATCCGCAGCGTCTCCGGATACTGGATCGGCCGGCGGAAGTTCACCGTCGCCGCGGCCAGGATCGGCTCCCCGTCAGGTGTGCGCCAGGGCTCCGGCAGGCTGTCGAACCACTCGATCCGCGCCTGCTCCAGGAAAGTCAGGAACACCGAGTTGTTGACGTGGTTGTAGGCGTCCAGGTCGCGCCAGCGGAGGGGGATGACGGTTTGGATCAGCATTCGGGGTTCCGGTGGTGTGGTCGGTTTGAGTCTGGTTGTGGGTTGTGGGTTGTGGGTTGTGGGCAGCAAAGCTGGCAAGCCGCGGGCCTGTGGGAGCCGACTCCGTCGGCGATCTCTCCAGCGGCCGCCGGAAAAGATCGCGGCTGAAGCCGCTCCCACCGTGGATCGGTGCCACGCCGCTCTTGCCGCCCACAACCCACAACTCACAACCCACAACCGGACTCACTGCCGATGCCGGGCCTTGAGCAGGTCCTCCGCGTACGCCACCGGAGACCCATCCGGCCTGGTCTTGAACCGCCGATGCGCCCACAGGTACTGCTCGGGCGTCTTGCGAACTTCGGCTTCGAGCAGGGCGATGATGCGCGCGGTGTCGGTGACCGGGTCTGCGCTCGGAAACTGGGTGAGCGGCGGATCGATGCGCAAACGGTACCCGTAGCCGGACGGATGCCGCGTGATCCACACGCACAGCACGGGCGCGCGCGACAGGCGGGCGATGCGGCTGGTCATGGTCAGGGTGGCGGCGGGCTGGCCGAAGAAGGGCACGAAGGCCATGTGCAGGTTGAAGTTCTGGTCCGGTGCGTAGCCCACCGGGTGGCCTTCGCGCAGCGAGCGCAGCAGCTCGCCGAGACCCTTCTTTTCCAGCGTGCGCCCGCAGAAGGCGCGGCGGCCCTGGTCGATCACCGCTTCCACGGCCGGATCATTGTTGCGCCGGACCATCTGGTGCATCGGCCGGCCGAGCGCCTCGCTGAGCAGCCGGCCGCCGAGCTCGATCATGGTGAAGTGGCTGTACAGGCAGAGCGCGCCCTTGCCGCCCTCCAGCGCGCGCTGGAGGTGCTCCAGGCCCTCCACCTCGACGATCCCCGCGGTCACTCGCGGCGGCGCGAACCACGCCATGCTGGTCTCGAACAGGCTGACCGCAGTACAACGCAGGTTGCGCGCCGCCAGGCGGGCCTGCGCGCGCGCGTCGAGCTCGGGGAAGCACAGCGCGATATTGGCAGCGACGATCGCGCCGCGCTTGCCGGCGGCCCAGGCGATCGGCCACGAGAGCAGCTGCGCGATGCGCATCTGCCAACGGTAGGGCAGCCGCGCCAGCAGGCGCGCCAGGCCGAACAGCGCACGCCAGGCTGGACGCAGGCGCTCAATCGCGATGGCGGCGTCGGACTTCATGCACCTTGGCGTACTTCAGGAACACGTAGAAGGCGCCCACCGCGCTCTGGATGAATCCGGCCCAGCCGTCGAGGAACTGGCGTTTGAACAGATACTGGCGCAGGAAGAACCACGGCGGGTAGAGCAACATGCGCAGGCCGACCAAAACCACGCCGCGTTCCAGCTTGTCCTGCACCAGGCCGCTGGAATAGGCATTGATCTTGGCCACCTTGGTGTGGATGTCCGGCTCGCCGTCGTGGTTGAAGGCGGCCTTCAGCGTCGCAGTGGGACCGTCGACCTCCGGCGCCGCGTGCACGGTCGATGCGCTCATGCGGAAGCGCGTGCGGTCGACCAGCCGCAGGAATGTGTTCAGCCGCGCCAGGGCGTGCTGGTACTGCCAGAAGATCTGCTCGCGCCGCGGGATCCGCCAGCCGGCCAGCGCTGGCGCGCCGGCGCCGATCGACTGCATCAGCGCGATGATCTCGCGCTGGCAGTCCTCAGGCAGCCATTCGTCTGCATCCAGCAGCAGCACGTAGCGATGCGTGGCTTGCTCGATCGCCCATTGCTTCTGCGGGCCATAGCCGGCGAAGGGCTTGTGCAGGATGCGGCAGCCGTGCGCAGCGGCGATTTTCAGGGTGTCGTCCGTGCTGCCGGAATCGACCAGCAGGCGCTCGTCGGCGAAGGCCACGCTCCCAAGGCAGCGCGCCAGCGTCGCCGCGTTGTTCAAGGTGGTCACCACCACGCTCAGCGGCTCGCGCATGCGACCTCCCTCAGGCGCGACTGGGCGCAGGCCAGCGCAATGAGCCAGGCCAGCACCAGCC
Source organism: Rhodanobacteraceae bacterium (assembly GCA_016713135.1). Lineage (NCBI taxonomy): Bacteria > Pseudomonadati > Pseudomonadota > Gammaproteobacteria > Lysobacterales > Rhodanobacteraceae > Rhodanobacteraceae bacterium. Next base: position 325,605 of record JADJPR010000002.1, read on the forward strand.
CCATGAAACTCGAATAGAACGCGAGGTGAGTATTCAGCGGGAAGACCAGCGCCCCCAGCGCGATCCACGGCGCCTGGGTCGCCGCATCCGCGGCGCCGCGGCGCGACTCGCGCCACAGCACCCAGGCCGCGCCCAGCCACAGCAGCAGTCCCGCAAGGCCGGTCTCGGTCAGCAGTTCGAGGAAGAGCTGGTGCGCATGCGCGGCGCCAGTGCCGGCCACCGGATCCACCCAGGGATCGCCGGGCGTGGCATAAGCGGGATAAGCATGCCGGAAGCCGCGCACGCCGACGCCGTTGACCGGATGCGCCAGCGCCATGCGCGAGGCCGTCTGCCAGATCGGCACGCGACCGGCCAGCGCGACATCGGCCTGGCCCTCGCCGAAGGCCAGCGTGCGGTCGACCCGGGCACGGAAGCTGTCCGACGCCTGGTAGCCGACCGCCCCCGCGAGCGCGCCGCACAGCAGCGCCAAACCCAGCCACAGGGCGAACAGCCGACGCGACCCGCCGGCCAGGCGCCAGGCCAGCAGCGCACTGACCCAGGCATAGCTGACCCAGCCGGCACGCGAACCCGCGAGCAGCACGACGACCAGCACTGCGATCCAGACCAGCGCCAGCAGCCAGCGCCGCGCACCCAGCAGCGGCCACAGCAGCAGCGGCGACAGCGCCGGCAGCAGCGGGCCGAGCTTGAGGTCGTCGGCGCCGAAGATGCCGCTCAGGCGATCGGCATCGAGACTGCCGCCGAGCGAGATGCCGGTCGCAGCCTGCAGCAGCGCATCGATCACCCACAGTGCCAGTGGCAGCGCTGCCACCCACAGCAACCGGCGCGAAAGCAATGACGGCGCGGCGCCGGCGGCCAGCGCCAGCTCCAGCAGCCCAAGCACACCAAGTCCAAAAGCCAGCAGACGCAGCGCCGCCGCCGCGGTGACCCAGGTCTTGTCCGGCGCCAGCGCATCCGGCGCCGACAGCAGCGCCGCGAGCGTGTAGGCGCCGAGTGCCAGCCCCAGCGCGTGCGCGGACCGCGCCCGCAACCACGGCCCGCGGTAGCGTAGCGTCAGCCACACGCCAGCCAGCGCGCCCAGCAGCACCGGCAGTTCGGCGGCGCGCGAGAACGGCAGCAGCAGCGGCACGGCCAGCAACAGGCCCGCCAGCCATGCTCCGGCAACAGGCCGCGCCGCGCTCACCGCTGCAGGACGCTGCTGGAATCCGGGGCCTTGCCGTTGATCAACTCATCGTAGACCGACAGCGTCCGGCGCTGCATGTCCGCCACCTTGGGCACCCGCCCGGTGTCCACCGGTGGTGGCGACTTGAGCAGGGCGATTGCCCGCGCCGCCGCCGCATCCAGGTCACGCGGGGGAACCAGGCCAGCCGGGTAGAGTTCGCGCAACAGTTCGCCGACGCCACCGTGGTCATAGCCGAGCACCGGACGGCCTATGCATAGCGCTTCGGCCACCACCCGCCCGAAGCTCTCGGGACGGGTCGACAGCTGCAGGATCAGGTCGCTGTGGGCGTAGACCTCGCGCACGTCGCCGCGCGAGGCGCTGAACGCGACATAGGGGAACACCCCGTGCTCGCGCGCGACCTGTCGCAGTTCCGACAGATAGCCCTGGCGGCGACCCTCGACGACCCCGAGCAGCAACAGCCTTGCATCCACCCCCGCCTGGCGCACGCGGGCCAGGATGCCGATCGCATCCGCATGGCCCTTGAGGCGGGTGCCGCGGCCCGGCAAGGTCAGCAGGCACCCGCCCTTGAGGCCGGGATACTCGTCGCCGAAAGTCCGGATCCACTCCGGCGTGGCCTTCAGGCGCGGCGGAAACTCGGCGGGGTCCGCGCCACGTGGGATTATCCGTATGCGCGACGGGTCCAGGCTGGGGTAGTTCTCGAGCAGGAAGTCCGCGGTCGCGCGCGACACGGCGATGACGCGATCGCCCCAGGTCATGATCCTGCTGTATCCGGAGACCGAGTTCAGGCCGTGCACCGTGGTCACCACCTTGGGCCGCGGGTGCATGCCGATCAGGGCGAAGCGCAGCAGCCAGGCCGGCAGGCGCGAGCGCGCATGGACCACGTCCGGCCGCAGCTTGCGCAAATGCTTGCGCAGCTTGAGCCAGGCCGACACCAGCCCAAGCGACTTGCTGCCGATCGCCAGCTTGATGTGCTCGCTGCCCTCGGCCCTGAGCCGCGTGACCCAGCGACCGCCGCCGCAGATGACGATCGACCGGTGGTGTGCCGCGACCAGCGCACGGGCGACTTCCATCGTCGAGCGCTCGGCGCCGCCCGGCGCCAGTTCCGGTATCAGCTGCACCACGGTCCAGCCGCGGCGGAAGGGCTGCAGTGGACTAGCCGGCACGCGGCGCCCCCGCCGTCGCGCGCATGCGCCCGGTTTTGCCCATGGCCGGACGCATCAGTGCCCGCGACCAGCGCCGCCCTTGAGGGTGTAGTACGCGCCGCAGTACGGACACTGGCTGGTACCCTCGGTCTCGACCGGCAGGTAGACGCGTGGGTGCGAGTTCCACAGGTGCATGCCCGGCATCGGGCATGACAGCGGCAGGTCGCCCGCCGTCACCTCGTAGCGGTTGTCGGCGTTAGGCTGGATCAGCTTGGCCTGGCTGGGGTCTGGGCGGGACATCGGGAATCTCGCGGATGCAGGATCGCGCGAGTCTAGCCCGGATGTTTCGTCAGGGCACGCTGGCACCTTGCCAGCGCAACCGGGTTCATCACCCGCGTGGCCCGGAGTGCGCACACCACGCCTTCTCCGGGCACTTGCCGCAAGTACCCGGAGAGCCGCTGCGCGGCACTCCGGGCTACGCTCAAGCCTGAGTCTCAATTGCCCAGGGTGCAGCCGGGCTTCGCCACCAGGCTGGTGATCGGCACCGTGGCGGAAGTGAAGCTGCCGATCTGGTAGCGCAGCTCCGCCTGGGTGCAGCTGAGGAAACGGATGGTGAGCGTGCCGACGTCGCGCGTCACCACCGGGGCTGGCTGGCCGAACAGCCCCCCCTGGCTCTCGTAGATCGACAGCGTCACCTCGCGGTTGTCGAAGGCACCCGGCAACAGGCAGCTGGTGGCGCCCGGCGCCGAGCGGCAGGAATCCAGCGTGTACCAGAGGTGGCGGCCACTGCCATCGGCGCTGTAGGTGTACCAGGCGCCGATCAAGCGGTTCTGCGACGGCAGCGCATGGAAGCTCCAGCCCTGCCCGTTCAGCGCCGGGTTGAACCAGATGCCGTCGACGCTGGTATCGACATTCGCCTCCAGCGCCACGTTGCCGAGCGGCACCGCAACAATGCCGAGCGGCTGGCGCACGCCGTCACCCACCGCGTAGGCGGTCGCGATGGCACCGGCCGGCAGGTTCAGCGCCGCCAGGTCGATCAGGTTGGTGTTGCCGTCGGGCGTGGCGACCTTGAGGTCCAGGCTGCCGGTGGCCAGTTCCAGGTAGCCGCTGGCGGCACCGTAGGGAACGCTGGACAGGCCGGCGACGACATCGCCGCCGTCGGTGCGGATCGACACCGCGGTGGCCTCGGGCGTGGCCGCGAAAGGCGCGGTGTGCGCCACGCGCAGCGCGTAGCGGCCGGCCGGCGGCGCGCTGGCGCGGTCCTCGAACTGCTGCAGCGCCAGCGGCTGCTCCGCACCGTTGCCGACGGCCGCCAGGGTGTAGCGCTTGTTGCCGTCCAGCTCCACCGTGCCGGTGATCGCGGCGCTTGCCGAACCCTGCGGGAACACTTGGATCTCGTAGGCGCCCTGGGCCAGATCCAGCTCCGGCGTGAAGTCGCGGAAGCGGAAGTTGTTCAGCACCTCGGCGCCATCCACGGTCACGCGCACCGCGGTGCCGTCCAGGCTGGCCGCGAAGGGCGCGAAGTGCGCCACGCGGACCTTGACCGGGCCGATGGCGAAGGTAGGCAGCGGATTGCTGGGCGCAGCGCCGGCGGCGATCCCCGTGATGCCGGTCGCGTAGCCGTTGGCACCGCCGGTGGCGACCAGGGTCAGGATGCCGCCTGCCGCCAGCGATACCGGCTTGGGATCGATCAGCGTGGTGCCACCGTCCGGCGTGGCGATCTTCAGGTCATAGCGGGCTGCCGGCAGGCTGAGGTAGCCGCTGGCGCCGCGGAAAGGGACGCGCGCCAGGCCGCCGACCACCGCGCCGGTCTTGTCGCGCACCGAGACCTCGGTGGCGGCCAGGGTGTTGGCGAACGGCGCCGCATGGACTACGCGCACCTTGACCTGGCCGGCCGCCGGCGCGCTGTTGTCGTCCACCAGCGGCAGCAACGCGAGCGGCTGGTTGCCACCATCGCCCACTGCGAGCACGGTGTAGTCGGTGTTGTTGGCCAGGTCCAGCGCCGCGCTGATCGCCACGGTATTGGTGCCCGTCGGGAGCACGTCGACGGTGTAGCGGCCCGCCGGCCCCAGCGTCAGGTACTCGGTAAACTGGCCGAACACCACGTTCTGCAGCGCGACCTGACCGTTCACCCGGATCGATACCGAGGTGCCTTGCAGCGACGGTGCGAAGGGCGCGAAATGACCGACGGTGACGCGGGCGTTGGCATGCGCATCGCCGGAAAAGGCGGCCAGCGCCAGCAGACCCGCAAGTGCAGACTTGGCGTACATGGAAGGACTCCTGCTGAGAGAGGAAGCGGCGCTCCCCAGAGCACCGCACGACTGCCGGAAGGCAGCGTGGTGCCAGCATGGATAAAGCCCCATCAAGGCAAGATGCATTTTGTATCAATCACTTGTCGTCGTTTCGTCCGCGCGCCGTGCACGCCGGATGCAGGCCGCGTGAGGACGTGCTGGCCCGGAGCCAAGAGACACAACGAGCGTTCAACGCAAAGGGCGCAAAGGACGCAAAGAAGAGCGGGGTGCAGGAGACCGGTCACAACCCAGGCAGTGCAGTTAGCGCTTTCCTTTGCGTCCTTTCTTCTCCTTTGCGTCCTTTGCGTTCCACGAACTGGCGCTGACGCTGCAGGTCCTTGGCGAGCACGCGGCGGCGCGGGAGCTACTCGCCAGCGTGCTGGAGCAGCGTGAACGCCTGCTCGGCGCTGCCAGTCCGCTCGCCGAACAAAGCCGCCGCGAGCTGGCTGCGCTGTCGCCGGGCAGTTGAGCCCGCGGCGGCTGCCGGATTTCTCCATCGTTTTCCGTTGCACCCGGAATCGCGCCGCACCTCGCGGCAGAGGAGAGACCAATGCACAAACTCTGGATGGCGTTGCTGGGGTGGCTGGCGCTGCCGGCCCTGGCAGTGAATGTGGGCAACCTGGACACCGAGTATGGCGGCGCCAGCGCACTCGGACGCGTTCGCGTGACCTACGACCTCGGCAGCCCACCGTTCGACCTGGTGGAGAGCGTGCGGCGCCTTTCCGATGGCCGCACCATGATGGTCGGCAGCGCCTACAACGGCAGCGGCTATTCGATGGCAATCGCGCTGCGCACGCCGACCGGACTTGCCGACACCAGCGTCGGGCCGGCCGGCAGTCTCAGCCTGACGCCGCCCGGCGGCGCCCTGAACCCCAATGCGATGGCATCGGCGATCGCGGCCGATGGCAGTCATTACCTGGTCGGCTTCAACGGCGATGGCTTGCGCGTCTGGCGCTACGGGGTCAACGGCGGCCTGCTCGGCGGCCCGTTCGCGCTCGGCAACAGCGGATTCGAATATCGCGCCGACGAGGCCCTGATCGATGCCGCCGGGCGGCTGGTCGTATCCGGACGGGTGAAGCCAAGCGGCACCAACGACGCATTCCTGGATGGCTTTGTGCTGCGCATGTTGCCTGGCGGCACGCTCGACAGCGGTTTTGGCATTCGTACCTTGAGTTTTGCCGGCGCGGCGCGCGACGATGGCTATCGCTTGCGCGAGATCGGGGACGGCGGTTATGTCGTGTGTTCGCGCGTCGGCGATTTTGATGGCAGCCTGCTCGGCTACGGCCTGGCACGCCTGGGTGCCGACGGCAGCCTCGATCCGGGCTTCAACGGCGGCCAGTTGCTGACGCACTTCCTGCAAGTCGACGGCCAGAGCTATGGCGCCGCCTGCGGTGGCCTCGGGGTGCTGCGAACATCCACGGTCACGCGCATTTATGTGTCCGGGCGGGCAGACCGCGCAGGCGTGCTTTCGAGGTCCTTCGTGCGCGTGCACCAAGCTGACGGCAGCGCGCTGCCGAACTTCGGCACGGCCGGCCAGGCATTGTACGACTGGAACGAGACCGTGCTCGGCATCAGCGGCGACACCGCCATCGAGGTCGGTCGCGATTCCGCCGACGTAGGTCGACCCTACCTGATCACGTCCGCCCTGTTCGGCGGTAGCGAGGCACGCACAGGCATCATGCGCCTGACATCGGTCGGCAGCGTCGATCCCAGCTATGGCACCAGCGGCATGACCATCGTCGGGATCACCGTGCCCAACATCGGCGGCACCCAGCGCGCATTGCGACCGGCCGCCAGTTTCCTCAGCCTCGAAGGCCTGCTGATCGGCGCCGCGGCCACCATCGAGAGCGGCAACATCGACGTCGTGTTGATGCGCCTGCATGGCGACCGCGTCCACGCCAGCGGCTTCGAATGAAGGTCCTGCGCACGCCCCGACCGAATGAAGCCGAGGGCCTGCGGGCCGAACAGCCGGACCAACCAGCCGACCACGCAGCGGGGCCAATCATCCAGTCGATGCGCGCGGCGCCGAGCACACCCATGGACGTCGCGCAGGTCTGCACAGGGACCGTCCTTTACCTCGATGCCGCCGATTTGCAATAGCGCTGGCCGCGGTGGTCGCGGGGATCGGCAGCACATGGTCGATGCGCAGCGCGAGGATTGTGGTGCGCTGCACAGGTCGCTGCCGCAACCGAGATCGACACTATTGGTCGCCGCGCAAGGCAGCGATCGGATCGACACCCGCCGCGCGCCGCGCCGGCCACCAGCTCGCCAGCAGCGTCGCCACGCCGAGCAGTGCGGCGGCGAGCGCGTAGATGCGCGGATCGGCTACCGATGCGGACGCCAGTACCGGCGCCAGCGGCTGCGCAAGCAGGAAGCCGAGCAACAGGCCGACGACGATGCCACCGAGCGTCTGCGGCGCGCCCTGGCGCAGCACCATCCATTCGAGGCTGTGCCCGGCCGCCCCGAGCGCCAGGCGCAGGCCGAACTCGCGCTGGCGCCGGCGCGCCGCGTAGGCCATCACGCCGTACACGCCGACCGCGGCCAGCAACAGGGCGGCTATGGCAAACACGCCGGCCATCGAGCCGATGATCTGCATCGGGGCGAGCCAGCCGCGGGTGCGCTCGCCGAGGGTGGCGATGCTGTGGATCGGCTGCAAGGGGTCGATCGCCGCGACCGCAGAGCGCACCGCTGCGACCATCGCGGCGGGATCGCCCTCGGTGCGCACCAGCAACTCCAGCCAACCCCAGCTCTGCTGATCCTGCAGCAGGTAGTAACCACCACCGTCGCCGGCATTGCCGACACCCTGCATGTGCAAATCCGGGACCACTCCGACCACGGTCACCCAAGCTTCGCCAGGCAAACCGCGGCGCAGACGCTGGCCGAGCGCGCTGCGTCCCGGCCACAGGCGCTCCGCGAGGCTCGCGTTGAGCACCGCCACGGGCGTCGCACCGGCCCTGTCGCTGGCCGCGAACAGCCGACCCGCGAGCGCCGGCTGGCCGAGCAGCGCGAAATAATCGCGACTGACCACTTCCAGCCATGCCGGCGGGCGGTCCTGCTCGCGCGCGTACGCAACACCCTCGATCTCCACGCTGACGCCGACACCCTGACCGACGAGATCGCGACTGCTCACCGCAGCCGCGGACACACCGGGCACGGCGCGCACGTGGTCCAGCAGGCGCTCGTAGAATGCAGTGCGCGCGCTCGCTTCGGCATAGGCCGGGCCCTGCAGTTCGAGGCGACCCACCAGCAGGCGTTCCGGATCAAACCTGAAGTTGACTGTCGAGCTCTGCACCAGGCTCTGGCCGAACAGGGCGGCCACCACCAGGGCCGCGCACGCGAAGGCCAGCTGTCCGGCAGCCGTCCACGCACCGATGCGCGCCGCACCGACCTGGCCGCGGCCGCTCTCGCGCAGGTTCTTCGCGAGGTCGATCCGGCTCGAGCGCAGCGCCGGCAACAGGCCGGCGAACAGACCGGCGCCGATGGCCAGCAGCAGCGCCATGCCGACCACGCGGGGATTCAGGTCGAAGTACATCCACGCCGGCATGCTCAGGCGCGCAGCCGCCTGCGCCTGCAGCAGGCCGATGCCGACCGCCGCCAGCGCCAGGCCGAGCATGGCACCGCCGAGGCCGATCAGCAGGCTCTCCGCGAGCACCTGGCGGACGACGCGCGCCCGCCCGGCACCCAGTGCGCTGCGCACCGCGATCTCGCGCATCCGGTCGGCGCCGCGCACGAACATCAGGTTGGCGACATTGGTGCAGGCGAGCAGCAGCACGAAACCGGTCATCGCCAGCAGGGTCAGCAGCAAGGGCACCGTCGGCCCGCCGTTGTAGGCGTACTGCAAGGGCTGCACGCGCGCAGGCGTGTTGCCGTCGGCGCCTTCTCCGAGCGCCGCGCGATGGCGCTGCAACAAAGTGCCGACTTCGGCCTGCGCGCTCTGCGCGCTCTGCCCTGGCGCAAGCAGGCCGAACGCCTCCATGCCGATCTGCAGGTGATCCACCGGCGTTCCTTCCGCTGGCAGGCGCATGTTGACCCACACACTGTCGTTGCCCGGGAAGCGAAAACCCGGCGGCAGCACGCCGATGATCGTGGTCGGCTCGCCGTTCAGGCGCACGCTGCGGCCAACCACACCCGGATCGGCCTGGAAGGCCTCGACGAACAGGCGGTGCTCGATCATCGCCCGCTGCGGCTGGCCCGGCTGCGCGTCCTGCAGCTCCAGCAGGCGCCCGTGCAGCGGCGCCACACCGAGCATCGCGAAGAACTCGGGCGTGACTGCCGAGCCCCAGAGGCGCTGCGGCAGTTCGCCTGGCGCGGCCAGGTTGTAGGTTTCCGAACGCCAGCCTGCAAGGGTGTCGAAAGCCCGCTGCTGCGCGGCCAGCGCGGCATAGTCGTCCGCCCGCAATCGCCTCCATGACTGCGAGTCGCTGCCCTCTGCAAGCGCGACGTGGACGATGCGGTCGGCGTGCGGAAACGGCAGCGGGCGCAGCAGCACACCGTCGATCAAGCTGTATTGGGTGGCCACGAGGCCGATACCGAGGCCGAGCGTCAGCATGGCCGCGAGCGCGAATCCGGCGTGTCGCCACAACTGGCGGAGGGCGTAGCGGAAGTCGTTCATCAGCGCGGACCCTGCGGGCTCGGGGCAGCCCGGCAACTGCGCATGCAATCTGCATGCCTCGCCGAGGGCCGCGCAGCAACGCGGATCCGGGGCAGCCCGGCGCACGCCAGCGGACACTCGTGTTCGGCCCCGGACACCCACCGCCCGGGACTCGCCCGTCGCCGCCTGCCGTCCTGGCGACGTCGCCAGGATCGAGCGCCACCACCCCACCACGGCGTGCGACGGCAGCAAGCTGAGCCCCAACTCCAAACCCCGGGGAGTACGCTCTGGGCAATCCTGCGTCCGCCGGAGGCACCGGTCCATGCATCCACGGCTACTGCTCGCGCATCTGGACGAGCACCCGCTACGCCAGCGGCTGAACCTCGAGTTCCACGCCGGGCCGCCGGTGCCGCTGGTGGGGGCGATGCTGGTGTCGCACCTGGTGTTCCAGAACGGCGAAGGGGCCGAGGCGGTAGGCGACGAGCGCGCGATCCTCGCCGAGTTGTGCAAGGGCCTGCAATGCACCGCGATCGAGAACGCGGATTCCTTCCTGACGCTGGAGACGGCCGCTTTCCGCATGCGCTGGGAGCGGCATACGGAGTTTTCCAGTTACACCTTCTTCCGCGCGCTGGCGGCGGGTGAAGTACTCGATGCCGACGCGACCGCGCTGGATGCGCTGCACACGGAGTGGATGCGGCGGATTCCGGGCAAGCTGATGGTGGCCACGCAGATCGAGGTGCGCCCGACGGCAGATCTGAGTGCGGACTCGGTGCTGGCCGGGCTGATCGCCAACGGGCGCACGATGGTGGCGGCGCGGGTCGCGGACCAGACGGCCTGGGTGTTCAGCGATTTCAAGATCGACAACGGCTTCTCGCGCTTCCTGGTGCTCAACGAGTCGATGACCCAGCGCCAGACCGGGCGCACGGTGCAGCGGCTGGTCGAGATCGAGACCTACCGCATGCTCGCCCTGCTGGGCCTGCCGGTGGCCAAGGAGACCGGGCGCTGGCTGTACTTGAGCGAGCAGCGACTGGCCGACCTGATGGACCAGATCGACCATGCACGCTCGGCGCAGGACGAGCGCGACGCGCTGACGGCGCTGTCCACGCTCGCGGCCGAGGTCGAACATTCGGTGGCGCGCACGACTTTCCGCTTCGGTGCCTCGCATGCCTACCAGGGCATGGTGATGCAACGCATCGAGGAATTGCGCGAATCGCGCGTGTCGGGCTTCCCGATCTTTGCCGAGTTCATGCAGCGGCGCCTGCAGCCCGGCATGCGCACCTGTGCGGCCATCGCCCGTCGCCAGGAGGAACTCTCCGCACGCGTGGCGCGCAACAGCCAACTGCTGCGGACCCGCGTCGACATCGACCTGGCGCAGCAGAACCAGGAGTTGCTGGGCCAGATGAACCAGCGCGCCCGGCTGCAATTGCGGCTGCAGGAAACCGTCGAGGGCCTGTCGGTGGTGGTGCTGACCTACTACGGCTCCAGCCTGGTGCGCCAGTTGGCGCGGGCGACGGCGGACTGGCACCACGGATCGGTCGAAGTCATCACGGCGGTGTCGATCCCGGTCATTGCCTTGCTGGTGGCCTGGGGAACCTGGCGCATGCGCCGGAAGATCGCGGCGGAGTCCTGAGCCGCGCGATCAGCCCGTGGGTGGCGCAGCGGCACGCAATTCGTAAATCGCCGAACTGCCGATCTCGTCGCCCACACGCCAGCGCTCGGCCACCTCGCGCACACAGCGGAAACCCAGGCCTTCGAGCAGGCGCACGGACGGCCGGTTGCGCGGGTCCACATCGGCTTCGATGCACTGCACGCCGAGTGCGCCGAATGCATGCGCGATAGCCAGTCGCAAAGCCTCAGCCGCCAGACCCTGTCCCTGCGAGGCCGGCGCCAGGGCATAGCCGACTTCGCACCGCTGTCCAGCCAGCAGGAACAGGGTCAGGGTGCCGATCAGCTCGTCGCTGGCAGCGAGTGCGATCGCGAAGCTGCGCACGCGCTGCGGATCCAGCGACTGGCGCAGCTCGATGAAGGCCTGCGCCTGCGCCGGGCGGGTCCACGCGGCGAAGCTCCAGTAGCGGGTCACCGCCGGGTCGCTGAACAGCGTGTAGAGCGCGGCTGCGTCCCCGCTGCGCAGTGGCCGCAGCCGCAGGCGCGCGCCGTGCAGGATCGCCATCGCATGGTCGGGGGGCACGGTCATCGGCGACGGGCGACTCGCAAGGTGGAGCACAACGCTACGCGCCCGGCGCGTGGCTTGCGAATCCCCACGCATCATTTCGGCCCACAACGGGCACCCCGCTGGCAGACTCCAGCGTATGCCCGCACGAAGCACTCTTCCCGCCTTCCCGCAGCTGCTGCCTGACGACTTGCGCGCGCAGATGCATGCGCAACTGGCGGCCCTGGAGCGCGCGGGCGTGCCGCCCGCGCAGGCGGTCGGCATGCTCGACCTTCCGGGTGCCTGGAAGCCGGCCACGGCGCGCGCCGCGCGCGCGCTGGCGCGCGGGCAATCGCTGGCCGATGCGGGCGCGGCGGCGGGCCTGTTCACGCCGCTGGAAGCCGGCGTGCTGCGCGCGGCGATCCTCGCCGGCAGTCCGGCGATTGCGCACGAACGTCTGGGCGCGGCCGCCGCGCTGCGCGCGAAGCTGGCCAAGCAGGTGCGCGCACGTCTATTGCTGCCGCTGTTCGTGTTGGCGCTGGCATTGTTTCTGCAGCCCTTGCCCGCGCTGGTGAGTGGTTCGCTCAGCGGCGGCGGCTACCTGCTGCACAGTGTGGGCACACTGATGCTGCTGGCGGCGTGCTGGGCTCTGGTCGGCCACCTCCGGCAGCATGCCGCAGCAGTGCCGGACAGTCCGGCGAGACTGGCGATCGAAGCGGTGGCCCTGCAGGTGCCGGTATTCGGCCCGCTGTGGCGGCGCAATGAGGTGCAGCGCGGCGTGGAGAGCCTGGCGCTGCTGCTGGAAAGTGGCGTCAGCATGTTCACGGCGCTGCCACTGGCAGCTGGCACGGTGCGCCTGCGTGCGGTCCGCGCGCAGTTCGATCAGTTGCTGCCGCGCATGCAGGGCGGCGCCACCCTGGCCTCTGCGGTGAGCGCGCTGGACGGCATCGATCACCACGCCCTGTCCGGGATGATTGCGACTGGCGAGGGCAGCGGACAGTTGCCGGAGATGCTCAGTCGCTGGGCCGGGGCCGAAGCGCAGGAGTTGGAGGCGCAGCAGGCGCAACTGGCCGCCTGGCTGCCGCGGATTGCCTATGTCATCGTCGCCGCCTGGATGGCGCAGGGCTTGCTGGGCGGTGCGGGTGTGCTCACCGGGCGGCGCGATCTCTGAGCCGCGCCGACGCAGCGCATCGTCACGATTGGCCAATGGGCAAGCGCGCGGGCTGCCTGCAGACTCGGGGGCCCTGTCCTGCCGGTGTGGCCGCCCGATGCGCCTGAACTCCCTCGCTGCCCTCGCACTTGCCGCAATCACTCAGGCCGCGCCGGCAGAGGAGATCCGCCTGGCGCCGCCGCAATCGATGTTCCGCGACAGCGTCAGCCTGCAGCAGTTCGTCAACGGCACGCTGCGCTTCGTGCTGCTGCACGAGATCGGTCATGCGCTGGTGGATCTGTACGACATGCCGGTGCTCGGGCGCGAGGAGGACGCGGCCGACCGTTTCGCCACCTGGTGGTTGTCGCCGGATGGCCAGGAGGACGGCACCGATGCGATTGCGGCAGTCGAGTGGTGGCTGGCCTCGGGCCAGGCCAGCGAAGCGGACCGCGACGAGCTGCACTGGTGGGACGAGCACGGCATCGACGAGCAGCGCGGCTTCCAGATCGCCTGCCTGCTGTACGGCGCGGATCCGCAGACCATGGGCCCGCTGGCCGGGCGCCTGGGGCTGCCGCAGGCACGTCGCGAGAGCTGCATTCCCGAGGCCGCGCAGAACGCCGCCTCGTGGTCGGCAAACTTGCGGGGCCAGGTAGCGAGCATGCCGGCGCAGCTCGACGGCTTCATTGTCCCGGTCAACCACATCGAGCCCGAATCCGCCGACACAGTCGACGCCGCCCGGCTGGTGCGCAAGGCGCAACTGCTGGAGCAAGGACAGGCGCTGCTCAAGCAGTTCAAGTTTCCGGAGGGCGCCGTGATGGTCCGCCTGGTCGCCCAGGACTGCGGCCAGCCCAATGCCTTCTGGAGCCCCGACGACAAGGCCGTGGTGCTCTGCCACGAACTGGTCAACCATGTGGCCGCGATCGGCCAGAAGGCGGGGTTCCGCTGACGCCGCGCGCTTGACATGGCAGGGGCGCGGAGTAGGCTCGAACGCTCCGCAGTTTCGGCCGTATCGGCCCGCTGCATGCCGGACAGGACGCGATGAGCAAGATCCTCGCCTCGAAGGACCAGGAACTGGAGAAGAATCGCAAGGCACTGACGCGCCTGGTGGTTCTTGGCGGCGCCGTGACCCTGGCCATCCTCGCCGCCATCCTCGTCTTTACCTACCTCGGCTGACGGCTGAACCGGGCCGGTTAAACGCGGAGACGCGGAGGGCGCGAGTGGCATGCGCCGCATCCAACCTTTCTCATGCTTTTCTCTGGCTCTTCTGCGCTGAATGATCTCGCGACCGGACCCGTCAATCGCGGAGACGCGGAGGACGCAGAGAAGAGCACGGAGAAGAGCGATGGCGGGAGTGGCAGGCGCCGCATCCGACCTTGCCCATGATTTTTCTCCCTATCCTCCGCGTCTGAACGCTCCGCAGCGCGCCAGTCAGTCACCATTTCCCGAAAATCACCCTGTTCATCCGCTTCTCTCCGCGCTTTTCTCTGCGTCCTCTGCGTCTCCGCGTTTAACTGGCATCGGCGCATGGAACAGGGCCCGGTATGCTCGGGGCTTTGCCGCGAGGTCGGTCGATGGCGCAGGGCACCCACGATTTCATCGACGATCCGCGCAATGCGGACATCCGGATCTACGTCAACGGCGAGCTGAAGCCGCGCACGCAGGCAACGCTGTCAGTGTTCGATTCGGGCTTCGTGCTCGGCGATGGCGTGTGGGAAGGGCTGCGCGTGGTAGCCGGCCATCCGGTGTTCCTCGATGAGCATCTCGACCGGCTGTACGAGGGCGCGAAGGCGATCGCGCTCGAGATCGGCCTGACGCGGGACGAACTGAGGCGCGCCCTGTACGCCACGTTGGAGGCCAATGGCATGCGCGAGGGCGTGCACCTGCGGCTGATGGTCACGCGCGGGGTCAAGCGCACGCCCTACCAGGACCCGCGGGTGTGCATCGGGCCGGCCACCATCGTGATCATCCCGGAATACAAGACGCCGCTGCCGCAGACGCTGGCGCGCGGCCTCAAGCTGTTCACCGTGCACGTGCGCCGCGGCTATCCGGATGTGCAGGATCCAAAGCTCAACAGCCACAGCAAGCTCAACTGCATCACCGCCTGCATCCAGGCCTACACCGCCGGTGCCGACGAGGCGCTGATGCTGGATCCGCACGGCTTCGTCGCCACCTGCAACTCCACCCACTTCTTCATCGTCCGTCGCGGCGAGGTGTGGACGTCGAGCGGCGACTACTGCCTACCCGGCATCACCCGCGCCAAGGTGCTCGAAGCCTGTCGCCTGGCCGGCATCCCGGCGCGCGAGAAGAACTTCAGCCTGACCGAGGTCTACGGCGCGCAGGAAGCCTTCGTCACCGGCACCTTCGCCGGGCTGGTGCCGGTCAGATCCGTCGATGGCCGTGCGCTTGCATCGGCCAGCCCGGAGGGCCGCCCGATGATCCACCGGCTGCAGGCGCTGTACCGCGACCTCGTCCTGCGCGATGTCGCCGCGCGCGAGGCTGCACGATGAGCCCGCTGCGCATCGCGATGTGGTCCGGCCCGCGCAACATCTCCACCGCGATGATGCGGGCCTGGGAGAACCGCGGCGACTGCATGGTCAGCGACGAACCGCTGTACGCGCACTACCTCGCCGCCACCGGCGCCGACCATCCGGGCCGCGACGAGGTGATCGCGGCCGGCGAGACCGACTGGCGGCGCGTGGTGGCGGAACTTGTCGGCCCGGTGCCGGATGGCCAGCCGATCTGGTACCAGAAGCACATGACCCACCACCTGCTGCCGCAGATGGAACGCGGGTGGATCGATCAACTGACCAACATCCTGCTGATCCGCGATCCGGCCGAGGTGGTTGCCTCCTATTTGCGCACCCGCGGCACCGTCAGCGCGGCGGAGATCGGGCTGCCACAGCAGGCCGAGTTGTTCGCGCGCCTCGCCGACCGCGACGGCCGCGCACCGCCGGTGATCGACGCCGGCGAGTTCCTGCGCGATCCAGGGGGCCATCTGCGCGCGGTCTGCGCGCTGCTCGGCATCCCGTTCACCGATCGCATGCTGCACTGGCCCGCCGGCCCGCGCGCCAGCGACGGCGTGTGGGCGCCGCACTGGTACCACGCGGTGTGGCAGTCGACCGGCTTCGAGACGCCCCGTGAGAAAGCTGTCGAGCTCGGCGCAGAAGACGCGCGCGTGGTCGACGAGTGCCGCGGCATCTACCAGGCGCTGCGCGTGCATCGGCTTGTGCCGCCACCAGGCGTGCACGCCCCCTGAGTTCCCTCGCGGGCCCGCAAATCGCGGCTTGATGCGAAGCCCAGGCCGAGATCGGCGCCACCATCTCCGCCCACCACCTGTCGGCAGGGACGCGCACATACAACTCGTGCACGATGGACTTTCGTGATTCTGCCATCCTTGCCAGCCCGATCCTGCCCCTGCGCTGCGCATGCTCCTGCAAATCCTGATCCTCGCTTCCGGCGTGGCCATCCTGGCGGTGGGCGCCGATCTCTTCGTCAAGGGAGCCTCGTCGGTAGCGGAGCGCTTTGGCATCAGCCCCTTCGTCATCGGCCTGGTGATTGTCGGCTTCGGGACCTCCACACCCGAGCTGGCGGTCAATATCGGCGCTGCGGTCAATGGCAACACCGACATCGCGATCGGCAATGTGGTCGGGTCGAACATCGCGAACGTGGGCGTCATCCTGGGACTGGCCGCGCTGGTCGCGCCGCTGGCGGTGCAGTTGCGCATGGTCCGGGTCGAACTGCCGATCATGATCGCGATCAGCTTCCTGTTCTGGGGCCTCGCCAGCCTGGGGCAACTGGTGCGCTGGGAAGGCTTCGTCCTGGTCGGCGCCTTCATCGCATTCATGCTTCTCCTGTTGAAGACCTCGAAGAGCGAACCAGCCACCGTCCAGGCGGAATTCGCCGACGAGAACCCGAAAGCCCATCGCAAGCTCGGCGGGACGATCGCCCTGATCGTCCTCGGGTTGGCCGGCTTGATGGGTGGCGCGCACCTGTGCGTCGGGGCGGCGGTGAAGCTGGCGACGATGTGGGGTATGAGCGAACTGGTGATCGGACTGACCATCGTTGCCATCGGCACTTCGCTGCCTGAGCTGGCCTCCAGCGTCATGGCGGCCTATCGCGGCCACGCCGACATCGCCATCGGCAATGTCCTCGGATCGAACATCTACAACCTGCTGTGCGTCCTCGGCCTCACGTCGATCATCACGCCGCTGCCGACCACCGCGCCTACGCTGATGGGGCTCGACATCCCGGTAATGATCGGCTTCGCCCTGGTCCTGGTGCCGATGATGCTGATGGGCTACCGGATCACGCGCTGGAACGGCGCCTTCCTGCTGGGCGCGTACGCGTCCTATGTGGCCTACCTGCTGCATATCGCGAGCTGAAGCTGGAGGTCCCCATCCGGCCCGGGAAGCGCGTCACGGCCCGTCCTCGACGCGGCAAGAGCTTCCCGGCGCGCGCAACTGGGCTCGTCACTCGCGCGTGACGATCGGGAAGGTCCCCGTCGGCTTGTCGATCAGGCGCAGGAAGCGGGCCAGATCGAGCGTGCTGCCCTCGATCTCGACCTCGTCCGAGGTCAGCAGGTCGGTGGCGCCGGCGCTGCCGGTGAGCATGCGCAGGAAGAAGGCCTTGCTCAGCCGCAGGGTGGCCGCGGCGTCCTCTGCCGGCGGTGCGCGGTGGTGGTGCAGCACGCCGTTGCCGAGTTCCAGGACATGGGTCTCACCGAGGTCGGAGAACTCGAGGTTGATGGTCAGTGCGAGGTCGCCCGCGGCCTGCGCATCGAGCGAGGCAGCCATCGCTTCGAGGAAACGCTCGACCGGCGTGTGCTGCAGCAAATCGATCATCGCCGCGCGGTCCATGCCGGTTTCCGGCGGACCCTGGCGCAGTTCCAGGGCACCGGTGAGGTAGACATTGCGCCAGGTGGCGGCCTCGCTGGCGTAGCCCAGTTGCTCGAAGCTGCGCGCGAGCAGTTCGCGCGCGGCCGCGTCGCCGGCATCGGCGTACACCGCGTGCTTGAGCAGCTCGGCCGCCCAGCGATAGTCGCCCGCGTCGAAGGCGGTTTGCGCCTTCGCCAGCACCTGCTGCGCGCCGCCCAGCGCCTCGACATAGCGGCGCCCGGCTTCCACCGGCGGATGCGGATCGAGGTTGGCCGGATTCGCATCGAACCAGCCAAGGTAGAACTGGTAGACCGCTTTCACGTTGTGGCGCAGCGTGCCGTAGTAGCCGTGCACATTGAGATGGTCCTGCAGCGCCTGCGGCATCTGCAGCGTCTCGGCGATCTCGGGCGCGGTGAGTCCGGCGTTCATCCCGCGCACGGTCTGGTCGTGGATGAACTGGTAGCTGTCGCGCTGCATCTCGATGAACTCGCGGATACGCGCCTGGCCCCAGACCGGCCAGTGGTGCTGGTTGAACACCACTTCGGCGCCCGCGGTGTGCGCCAGCGATTCGTCCAGGTAGTGCGCCCACTTGAGCGCATCGCGCACCTTCGCGCCGCGCAGGGTGTAGAGGTTGTGCAGCGTGTGGCTCATCAGTTCCGCGCCGCAGTAGGCCTTGAGGTCCGGCAACTCGAAGGTGAACTCGGCCGGCGCCTCGCTGCCGGGCACGTTGTGGAACACGAAGCGGACGCCGTCCAGCACCATTTCCTCGCTGCTGCCTTCGACCAGACGGGTCGGCGGCAGCAGCCCCACGCGCCCGAAGGCGACCGCCTTGCCGAGGCCAGTGTCGACCAGTCCCAGCGCCGAGACCGGCAGGCGGCTGCCGTACATGTAGGCGGCGCGGCGCACCATCGCGGTGCCCATCAGCACGTTCTCGCTGGTCGCTTCCTCGATGAAGCCGGCGGGTGCGACGATCGGCACCTCGCGCGCCCTGGCTTCCTCGGCGCTGAGCACGCCGAGCGCGCCACCGAAGTGGTCGGCGTGGCTGTGGGTGTAGACCAGCGCGGTCACCGGGCGCTCGCCCAGGTGCTTGCGCGCGAAGGCCAGCGCCGCCGCCGCGGTCTCGCGCGCGGTCAGGGCATCGACCACGATCCACCCGGTATCGCCCTGGATCAGGGTCATGTTGGCGATGTCGAAGCCGCGCAACTGCCAGATGCGCTCGCTGACCTGGAACAGTCCGACGTGGTTGTTGAGCAGCGCCTGGCGCCACAGGCTGGGGTGCACGGTGGCGGGCGCAGATCCGGCAACGAAGCGGAAAGCATCGAAATCCCAGACCACGCGACCGTCCGCCGCAGTGACCTGACCCTCGGGCGCGGCGATGAAGCCGCGCTGGGCATCGGCGAAGCTCGCGGGGTCCGCGAGGTCGGCTGCCTCCGCTGCCTGGGCGTGGATCGCCTGCACCGCGGCACTGGGCCGGCCGCTGTCGCCGGCGTCGGTTGGCGCACGCGTGCAGGCCGCGCCCGCGAGCAGCGCCGATGCGATCAGCAGAATCCTGTGACTCATGACGCAGCTCCCCTGGCGGATGGTCCAGACCGCGCGTCCGTCGCCGGGACACGCCAGCCGATGCAGCCCTGCACGCCATGATTTGCGCTAGGCTTGCATGTGTCCAATGCATTCTTTCTTTGTCATCAATGCGTCTTGCGCATCATGTTTGATCTCCGGCGCCTGCATCACCTGCTCGCAGTCGTCGAGCACGGCAACTTCAGCCGCGCCGCCAAGGCGGTGCACCTGACCCAACCGGCGCTCTCGCGCAGCATCCAGTCGCTCGAATCGGAGGCCGGCGCGGTGCTGGTGCAGCGTCAGCGCGGCGCCGTCGAACCCACCGAGATCGGGCGCCTGCTGCTGCGCCACGCCGAGGCGCTGGTTGCCGGTGCGCGCGACCTGGAGCGCGACCTGCAACTGGCCCGGGGGCTGGACCTCGGGGAGCTGCGCGTCGGCGTCGGGCCATTCGGTGCGGCGGCACTGATCGGGCCGGTGGTCGGCCAGCTCAGCCGCACCCATCCACGGCTGCAGGTAAAGCTGATCGTCGCGCCGTGGCAGGAACTGCCGGAACGGGCTCGCGCGCGCGAGGTGGACCTGGTGATCGCCGAACTGGGCGAAATCCGCCTGCTGGAGGACTTCGAACACCGCGCGCTTTCCGCGCATCGCACCCGCTTCGTCTGCCGCAGCGGCCATCCGCTGGCGGCGCTGGAGGCACCCGGCGCGCAGGATGTGTTCACCTACCCCTTGGCCGCACCGCGGCTCCCGCCGCGGGCCAGCGAGGCCCTGTTGAAGGCGATGCCGGCCCATGTGCGCGAGCGCGCCAGGCGCGCTGGACTGGTGACCATCGAGTGCGACAGCGCCGCGGTGCTGAAGGAGATCGTGCTGGCCTCCGACGCGGTCTCCAACATGCCGCAGTTCATGGTCGAGAATGAAATCCGCGCCGGATTGCTGGTGGCCCTGCCGGGACTGGACATCGGCGTGCGGCTGCAGTTCGGCGCCGCCTGGCTGGCGCGCAGGACGCTGGGCGGCGCGGCTGGCAAGCTGGTCGACCTGCTCGCCGCGCACGATGCCGCGATCGCAGCGTCGAGCGCTGATCGCATTCCGGGGCCGCAGCGGTGACCCGGAAGCGCCGCGCCGCGCCGGGCCGGACCGGCTGATCCATGGCGATGCTAGGATCGGCTTCCACCGCCACCATCGGTGCATCGGGCAAGGACGGCAGGGTGCAGCCACTCGTCGCCAAGACTGTGCAGCTGGCCTCGTTGCAGGCCAGCCGAGCACCGCAACCCATGCGCGGGCAACCATCGGTCTACGCTGCCGCAGGCTGCCTGCCGGGAACCTGAGGTGAAGCTCCTCGCCGAACTCAAGCGCCGCAATGTCTTCCGCATGGCGGGGCTGTACCTGGTGGCTGCCTGGCTGGCGGTG
Source organism: Rhodanobacteraceae bacterium (assembly GCA_016713135.1). Lineage (NCBI taxonomy): Bacteria > Pseudomonadati > Pseudomonadota > Gammaproteobacteria > Lysobacterales > Rhodanobacteraceae > Rhodanobacteraceae bacterium. The sequence goes on from JADJPR010000002.1 coordinate 345,943, forward strand.
CAGGTGGCGGCGACGTTGCTGCCCGTCTTCGAGGCGCCGCCCTGGGTGATGAAATCGCTGGTGGTGCTGCTGGCGATCGGCTTCGCGGTCTCGCTGGTGTTCTCGTGGATCTACGAGCTGACGCCTGCGGGTCTGCAACTGGAAAGTGAGCTGGCGGCGGATGAGGACTACCAGGGACCCGATCGGCGCCGGCGCCGGCTGCGTCGGATCAGCGACCGACCCATCGGCGAAGAGCTGCCAGCCCGCGGTCGCCTGCAGGACCGCCTGATCATTGTCCTGCTGCTGCTCGCGGTAGGCTATTTCCTGACCGACAAGTTCCTGTTGCAGCGGTCGCCGGAAACGCGGCCGGCGGCCGATGCCAGCGCGCCGCCGGCGCAGAAAGCCGGCGGCCTGATCGCCGTGCTGCCCTTCCGCAACCGCAGCCCGCTGCTGGAGGACGCCTATTTCGCCGAAGGCATCCATGACGACCTGCTGACCCAGTTGGCCAAGATCTCCAGCCTGAAGGTGATCTCGCGCACCTCGATGCTGCGCTACGCCGATACCCGGCTGTCGATCCCCGAGATCGCGCGCGTACTGGGCGCCGCGGTGGTCCTGGAAGGCGCGGTGCAACGCTCGGGGAACCAAGTCCTGATCACGGTGCAGTTGATCGACGGCCCCAGCGACGTGCACCTGTGGGCCGAACGCTACGACCGCGCCCTGAGCGCCGAGTCCGTGTTTGCGATCCAGGCCGAGATCGCCCAGGCAGTGGCGCAGGCCACGCACGTTGCGCTGAGCCCGGCGCAGGCCCGGCGGCTGGCGGCCGGTTCCACCCGCGACCTGCTGGCCTACGAGGCCTTCCTGCAGGGCAAGTTGTTGTCCGCGCACGACCGCGCCACGCCGGAGCGCTTCGCCGCCGCGCTGGTCCAGTTCGACCGCGCCATCGCGCTGGACCCGAAGTTCGCGCATGCCTATGCGCGCCGGGCGCGCACCCAGTTCGCCAGCTACTGGTTCGGCTACAACGACGCCAGCATGCGCGAGGCGGCCAGGCAGAGCACGGCGCAGGCGCAGGCGCTGGCGCCCAAGGACGTCGAGACCTGGATGGCGCAGGCCTACGAGCGCTACTGGGGCGAACTCGATTACGCCGGCGCCGATGCGCTGCTCGCGCGGGTGCTCAAGCGCGCGCCGGGGAATGCCGAGGCCTGGTATGCGCGCGGCCTGGTGGCGCGCCGGGATGGACGCTTCGGCGATTCGATCGCCGCCTTCGAGCATTCGCTGCAGACCGACCCGGCCAATACCGACACGCTGATCGAATTGTCGAACACGCTGCTGACGCTCGGTGAGTTCGAGCGGGCAGACGCGGTGCGCGCGCGGGTCAAGGAACTGGGTGCCGATCTGCCGACCCATGTGGCCGAGGACCGGCTGAACCGTGGCGATGTCGACGGCGCCTGGGCGGCGATCGACGGACCCAACGACTTCTATGTCGCCCTGCCCTTCCGCATCGCGCTGGCCAGCCGCAAGCCCGAGTGGATCGAGCGGGCGTTGTCACCGGAACTCTGGCCCGAGCGCCTGCGCAAGTTCCCGGAGCACCCGGATGCCTACGCCCACGCGCAGGCCGAAGCGCTGCTGGTGACCGGCCAGCGCGAGGCGGCGCTCGCCGCGTTGCAGGCCCTGAAGACCCGCATCGCAAGCCGGCCCGCGCCCTACCCCGGCGGCTGGTCGTCGACCAGCTACTACTTCTACTACCCCTGCGACTTGCCGGGGATGCTCGGAGACCTCGCCGGCGTGCGTGCGGCCGAAGCGGACTGGACCGCCCACGCCAAGCGCGATGTGTGGGCCGAGAGTGGCATCCGCCAGTCCCTGGCAGTGGCCTACGCGCGCGCCGGCGATCCTGAGCGTGCGCTGTTCCACCTGGAGGCGATTGCCGCGCAGATCGGGCCGGTGAGCTTCACCGGCTTCGAACAGAGCCCGGGGCTTGACAGCCTGCGGCAGCACCCGCGCTACCTTGCGCTGGCGCAGGCGCATCGGCAATGGCTGGCGAAGAAACAGACACAGTCGCCGCCGGCCTGACGCAGTCGGATCGCCCGGGCGGCTGACGCAAGCTGCCGCCCGCGGCGATCACTTCCAGATCGCCCCGACGCCGGCCTGCCACAGCCGGGCATTGAACGCCGGAAGGTCCTGGTCCATCAACTCGTCCGCGCGCGCCTTCAGCGTCGCCCACTGCGCGTCCAGCTCCGCGCGGCGCTGCAGGGTCGATGCGGTGACCAGCGGCAAATCACTCTCGGCGTGGTTGAGCAGGAAGAAATAGTGCGCGGTGAACTTGTTGGGGAAGTTCTCGACATCGTCATAGGCCCGCGTTCGGCGCTGCACCATGTCCTCGTCCCAGGCCTTGAGCTTTTGCCGCAGCGCCTCGCCGTCGGACTTCAGCGCGGCGTACTTGTCGTCGTCCGGCAACTGCTTCAGCAGCGTCGCCAGTTGCCGCTGCTTGCGGTGCAGGTCGTTGATCCGTTGGTGCATCTGGGACAGCGCCGCCTCCATTTCCGACATCAGCGCGTGATGCGCCTGGTAGGTGGCGGCATCGGTGGAATACAGCGGATTGGGCCGGATGCGGGCGCGGGTGGCGAGGGTCTGCCCGCCCGCCGTCAGGGTGAAGGTGTACTCGCCAGGCACGGCGCGATGGCCGGCCCAGCTGGCCTCGAAATACACATCGGGCACGCCGGTGATGCTCGGATGCCGCAGATCCCAGACGAAGCGGTTCAGGCCCTGGGCCTTGGGCAGCAGCGGATCCGGCGCCGGACCGCCATCCCATTTGCGCGCCTTGGCCGGCGCCTTCGAGGTGTAGCTGCGGACCAGCGTCCCGGCGGCGTCGGTGACACTGAGCGTGATCTCGTCGGCCTTCTGGAGCTCCGGCAGCTCGTAGTACAGCACGATGCCGCTGGCCGGGTTGACCCCGCGGTAGGTGTGGGCGCCGGTGAAATCGGCCGCCGGCGCGTCCAACTCGCTGGTGCTGTTGACCAGGTAGGCATCGCCGGGCTGGTAGAGCGTGAAGGCCGGACGGTCCTTGCGGTACTGCCGCACCAGGCTGAGGTCGTCGAGGATCCAGATCGACCGCCCGGAAGTGCCGGCGATCAGATTGCCCTGGTGCACGCGCAGATCGGTGATCGGCGCGCGTGGCAGGTTGAGCTGGAACGGCGACCAGTCCTTGCCACCGTTCCACGACAGGTAGAGGCCGCGCTCGGTGCCGGCGTACAGGAGGTCGCGGCGCACATCGTCCTCGCGCACCACCCGGGTGAAGGCGCCGTCGGGAATGCCCTGGTCGATGCGGGTCCAGCTCGCGCCGTAATTGGTGGTCTTGTACAGGCCCGGCGCGTGGTCGTTGAACTTGTAGCGCGTGGTGGCGATGTAGGCGGTGGCCGGATCGAAGGGCGAGACCTCGATCGCATTGACCAGGCACTCGGCCAGCTTCGGCGGCGTGACGTTCTTCCAGGTGACGCCGCCATCGCGCGTCAGGTGCACCAGGCCGTCGTCGCTGCCGGTCCAGATCACGCCCTTCTCGTGCGGCGATTCGGCCACGTAGGCGAGCGTGCCGTAGTTCTCCGCGCCCACGCCCTCGTTGGTGTACGGGCCACCGGGCGTGCCCTGGGTGGCCTTGTTGTTGCGCGTCAGATCGGGCGAGATCTCGCGCCAGGTCTTGCCCATGTCGCTGGTCTTGAGCAGGTGCTGGGCGCCATGAAAGAAGGCCTGCTCATGCCGGCTGAAGATGATCGGCGCGTTCCAGTTGTAGCGGTACTTCATGTCCTTGGCGTCCATCGCCAGGTACTGGATGGGCGCGGCCATGATCTTGCTGCCGGCGGTCGCCTCGGTGTCGATCACATCGATGGTGCCCTGGTAGCTGCCGCCCATCACGTAACGCGGATGGTCCGGATCGAAGGCGAGGAAAGCGCTCTCGCCGCCGGCGGAAGGCGCCCAACTGGAGGTGCCGATGCCGTCGCTGGCGAGTTCCCGGCTGGCGATCATGATCGTCGTGTTGTCCTGCTGGCCGGCGTAGATGCGGTAGGGGAAGCGGTTGTCGACGTTGATGCGGTAGAGCTGCGCCGTCGGCAGGATGTCCTGCGAGCTGTAGCTCGCGCCGGCGTCGAAGGTGATCGCGGCGCCGCCGTCGTTGGCGATGATGAAGTTGTCGGAATCCGCGGGATTGATCCACAGGTCGTGGAAATCGCCGTGCGGCCCGTCGATATCCTCCCAGGTGCGACCGCCATCGCGCGAGCGCAGTGCGGGCGCGCTCATCACGTAGACTGTGTCGCTGTCCTGCGGGTCGGCGTACACCTCGATGTAGTACCAGGCGCGCTGGACCAGGCGCGGATCGCTGCTGACCTGCTTCCAGTGCTTGCCGGCGTCGTGCGAGGCGTACAGGCCACGCTCGTCCTCGTTCGAATCGCTCTCGATCAGCGCCCAGACCAGGTCCGGGTCGGCCGCGCTGACGGCAATCGCCAGCTTGCCCATCTCCTCGGGCAGGCCCTCGCTCAGGCGCTCCCAGGTCTCGCCGCTGTCGGTCGACTTGTACAGGCCGCTGCCCGGGCCGCCGCTGGTGATGTTCCACGGGCGCCGGCCGTGCTCCCACATCGCCGCGTACAGGATGCGCGGGTTGCTCGCGTCCAGCGACAGCTCCGATGCGCCGGTGCGCTCGTCGACATACAGCACCTTCTTCCAGTTCGCGCCGCCATCGACCGACTTGTAGATCCCGCGTTCGGGGTTGGGCCCATACAGCGCGCCCTGCGCCGCCACCCAGAGCACGTCCGGATCCTGCGGATGGACCACGATGCGCGAGATATGCTGGGTGGCTTCAAGGCCCATCCGCTTCCAGCTGCGCCCGGCATCGGTGGAGCGGTACACCCCATCGCCGCCGTGGGTCATGACGCCGCGCACTGCGTGCTCGCCCATGCCGACGTAGACCACGTTCGGATCGCCCGGCGCCACTGCCACCGCACCGATGCTGCCGGACTCGAAGTAGCCGTCCGACACATTGCGCCAGCTCAGCCCCATGTCCACGGTCTTCCACAGGCCGCCGCCGGTGGTGCCCATGTAGTAGGTGCGCGGATCGCCGACCACGCCGGTGGCCGCGTTCGAACGGCCGCCGCGGAAGGGACCGATCGAGCGCCACAGCATCGGCTTGAAGGCGTTGTCCAGGTCCTCGGCGGGCGCCGCCGACGCCGGGAGCTGGACGCCTCCGAGAAGGACGAAGACAAACGCGAGGAGCTGCCGGGACATGCGGGTCCGTGCGGGTCGGGGAGGAGGGCTTCGATCCTACACCCGGCGACGGCGCACACATCCGCCCTGCGATGCCAGCCCGACCGGGCGGCGAGAAGCACGCTGGCGCGCAGCCTGCGGCAGGGAAGCAGCAAGCTTCCCTGCCGCGGCCAATCGCGTCAGTGCTTGTTGGGCGTCAGCGTTGTCTGACTGCCAGCCTGCGAGTTCTGCCTGTCGCTCTGCATCATCTTGGTCGCGTAGGTCAGCGTGTAGCTGCCGTTAGCGTCGGGACCACTGACGTCGTAGCAGTTCCCGTTGACGATATCGAAGCAGAGTTCCCCCCCGTTCTTGATGAAGAACCCGCTCACGTCGGAGCCGGGTGCGAGTTCCCGGAAACTGCCGTCTGCGCCCATCGTGAGGGTGCTGCCGAAGGGCTGCCAGGTGTAGGTATCCGCTGGCAGCAAGGTGGTGGCCGCTTCCCGCGCTTCCTGGCGCTCAGGGGTGACTTCCGCGGGCGCTTCCGTCGGGTCGGCCGCAATCGTCAGCGTGGTTTTCGCCATGGCGGGGTTGTTGCGGGTCTGACCCGCTCTCTTGCCCGGCTCCCAGTATTCGAACTGGATCTGGTTCTTGCTGAGCCATTCGAAACGCACCTCGTCCTGGTCCGGCTGCTTGAAGTTCAGCGTCGGATTACCCTTGGCATTGCCCCCGGCCCGGGCCAGCTCTCCGGTGAAGTTGAAGGCCTCGCCGGCGTTGACGTACTCATAGGAAAAGCTGGTTGGCGAGTTGATCTTGAACCGGACGACCTCTCCGGCCATCACCCCGTCAAGGGTCCCTTCGAAGCTGTTCGAAACGGAGGTGATGGCCTGGATCTCCTCCGCGGTCAGGACGACGACCTTGGCTGACGCAATGCCCGGACTCAGCAACGCCACCAAAGCCGTCGCCAGACCTGCCACCACCGAACTGAACGCCTTTTTCATCGCATATCCCCTGTTTACGTTGTGAATGAAGGACCGAAGCACTCCGGACACGCCACCAGAGCGCCCCGTCGATGCGGCGGACGCCACGCGGGCCTGGTCAGGGCCCCGCTCCATCGCTCGCCCGCATGGACGCGCAGCGGAGCGCTGTCGAGGATCATTTGGTTTCGCGATGATTCGATCGGCCTCGCGGCCTCGTATCCCGCCCGGCGGAGCCGCGGGCGCCCATCCGGGCGCGGCGTTCAACGAGTCGCCGGGAACTGCGTCAGGTACACCGAACCGGGTGGATAGAGGCGCGCGAGCCAGGGTCGGTATTGGCGCTCGATCGCTTGCGCCTCGTTTGCCGCGCCAGCTGCGCGCGCGGCGCGGGCGTATGCGAGGGCGTAGCGCACTGTGGCTGGATGGGTCTCGCCGCGATCTGCCAGAATGATCGTGTAGGCCGCCTTGGCTTCGGTAGCAGCGCGGGCCAGGTCCCCTTCGGCGGCCAGCAAGGCCGAACGCGTGGTCGCGACCCGCGCGTGCATTTCCTTTTCCACGCCGGGGCCGACGGCGCTCACCTGGTCCAGCAGGCGGCGGGCGCTGGCCGCGTCGCCTTGCGCGGCATGCCACTGCGCCAGCGGCAGGCGCGAATAGGCGAGCGCGTTGGCCATCGCTCCCGCCTGGCTGCGCTCGGCGACGACCGACTCGAGCAATGCGCGGGCCTCGGCACTGGCCTGGCCGGATTCGATCAGCACCTGGGCCAGCGTCGTGCGCAGCACGTGCAGCATGTAGTGGTCGCGGCCCTTCACGCGGGCCTCCTGGATGGCCAGGGCCTGGCGCATCGGTGGCAGCGCCTGATCGAACTGACCTTGCAGGTACTGCAGCCAGCCCTGGCAGAACAGCGCCTTGGCGTGCTGCGAACTGTCCGCACCGTTGCGCGCCAGGATCACGGGCATGCTGAGTTGGAGCAGGCCTGCGGCCTCGTCGAACAGGCCCTGTTCGGCCAGGGCCAAGGCCATCGACACGCGCTCGGAGGCAAGTACGGAGCTGTCCTCGCCGAACAGTCCAGCGGTCATGGCCAGCCGTTCGCGCGCCACTTTCAGGTGGGCCTCGTTCTGGCCGTTGTAGACCAGTGCGAGTTCCAGTTCGCGCAGGGCGAGGCGATAGCCGTTGCTGCGCGCTTCGCCGGCGTGGGCGTACATGGCGACGGCGCGCTCGCAATGGGGGAGCGCACCCTGCGTATCGCCGGCGCCAGCGACCACGCGACAGAGATCGACGAGGCTGTTGGCGATGACCAGCGGACCGGCCTTGGCGGCCTCGCGCAGGCGCAAGGCCTCGCGCGCGGCGGTCACCGCACTGCGGTCGTCGCTCGCACCGTTCAGTGCCGTTGCCAGTGAGGCGTGCGCGTCGGCCAAGGCTAGCGGGTCGTCCGGCGCGTGGATCCGGACCAGGTCGAAAGCCCGCTGCGCGGCTTCCTTCGCGGCGTGGGTGGACCCGTTGCTGGCCCGGATGGCCTCTGCTTTGGCGCGCAGGCTGCGCGCCGCCGCGAGCGGCTGGTCAATCGCGGGATCGAGGTTGAGTTGAGCCGCAGCCTCCAGCAACTCGGCCCCTGCACTGCCCTCGTTGATGCCGCGATAGGCATTGCCGAGTGCTTCGAGCAAACGCGCACGCACTTGCGGGTGGGCGCCCAGCTCCTGATCGACGCGCTCGTGGCCGCGGTCGAGCACCTCGCGTGCGCTGTAGTCGTGACGTCCGCCCTGGGTGGGATCGGCGAGCGCGAAAGTCGAGATCAGGAACTCGGTGGTCTGCTCGGCCACCTCCGCCTGCAGCCGCGCCTCGCGCTCGGCCAGCAGTGTGCGCCAGGTGAAGCCGCAGGCCATCAGTGTCAGCACGCCTGCGACCGCCAGCGGCCAGCGGTTGCGCTGTACGAAACGCTGTGCGCGGTAACCCCACTGGCCGCGGCGGGCCAGCACGGGCTGCGAGTCCAGGTATCGCTTGAGGTCGTCGGCCAGTTCGCGCACCGAGCCGTAACGCTGCTCCGGCTCGCGCCGCAGCGCCTTGAGGACGATGGCGTCGATGTCGGTGGGGATGCGCACGCCGTTCGCCGATGGCCGCGCAGGCTGGCTGGGCGGTGGCACGACGCCGGCCAGCACCGCGTTGGCGCGTGACACCTCGCTGTCCAGGTGCCCATAGGGCTGCACCCCGCTGAGCAACTCGTACAGCATCACCCCCAACGACCACACATCGGTGGCTGTGCCGAGCGGCTTGCCTTCGAGCTGCTCGGGACTGGCGTAGGCCGGCGTCATCGCTTGCGTCACGGTGCGTGGCGCGCCGTCCGCCGCGATCAGCCGTGCGATGCCGAAGTCGAGCAGCTTGGGTTCGCCGGCCTCGTCTACCAGTACATTGGCCGGCTTCAGGTCGCGGTGGATGACCAGTTGCTGGTGCGCGTAGGACACGGCGGCGCAGGTCTTGATGAACAGTTGCAGCCGCGCGCGAAGGTCAAGGTTGCGCCGGAAGCACCAGTCGTCGATGCGCTCGCCCGAGACATATTCCATCGCCAGGAAAGGCACGCCGTCGGCATCCTCGCCCGCGTCGAGCAGGCGCGCGATGTTCGCGTGCGACAAGCTGGCGAGGATGCGCTGCTCCTCCTGCAGGCGCGACTTGTGCGCCACCGAGCCGCTGTGCAAACGCTTGAGCGCGACCTGCTGGCGCGCACCACCGACTTCGCGCTCCGCCAACCAGACCACGCCCATCCCGCCCTCGCCGATGGGTTCGATCAGTTGGTATTGCCCGGGTGCGCGGCCATGGATGCGCAAATCGTTCGCGAGGGCATCGGTGGCGGCGCGCACCGCTTCGGGAACCGCATCCAGCTCATCGTCCTCGGCGGCGGCCAGCAACCACTCGACTTCGCGGCGGAGTTCCGCGTTGGCGCCACAGTGCTGATCGATGGCATCCGCGCGCGCCGCCTCGGGCAGGTCGAGCAGCGCATGCGCGATCTGCTGGGCCAGCGCGTAGTTGGACTCAGGCACGGGAGAGTTCGCGTTCCAGCCACGCGCGCGCCATGCGCCAGTCGCGCACGACCGTGGGCCTGGCGACGCCGAGCGCTGTCGAAATCTCCTCCAGCTCCAACCCTGCAAAGTACTTCAGGTCGACCACCTGGGCCTGGCGCGGGCTGATCGCCTCCAGCCGCGACAGGGCGCCGTCGAGCGCGATGATGTCCGTGTTCGCGCCCGCGCCAGGCGCCGCGACGCTCCACTCGATCTCTTCGAGGTCGCGCGCGTTCTCCATGCCCTGGCGTTTGTCGGCCTGGCGGCGGCGAGCATGGTCGACCAGCACGCGGCGCATCATCCGCGACGCGATCGCGAGCACCTGTTCGCGATTGGCCGGGTCCAGCTTGCGCTGACCCGCCACGCGCAGCCAGGCCTCGTGCACCAGCGCGGTGGTCTGCAGGGTGTGGCCCTTGCGCTCACCGCGCATCGCCCGCGCGGCCAGCGTCTTCAGCTCCGCGTACAGCAGCGGCGACAGGGCGTCAGCACTGGCGCTGCATTCGCCTTGGCCAGGACCGCTGGAAAGGATGTCGCCAGTGCGCGCCATGCAATGGTTCACGACGAGAGTGTGCGTGCCAGTCTAGTGTCCCCTGCCATTAGTTGGTTGAAGAAATTTCCGATGCATTTTGGCCCGAGGCTAGGCGAGAGGAGGAGTCATAGCAGGGCTATGGCGACGACGAACAACGACGCATTCGGGGCAAAAGGCGCGGAAATAATTCATCGAACTAATGGCAGGGGACACTAGCGTCAGCGCTGCGCCGATGGAGACCGGATGCGGCCTTGGCTGCGCCCCGGCCGAGAGGGCCGGCTGGAGCTGCTTGCGATGCGGGCGGCAGCAGCCAAAGGGTGTTGAAATCGTGATCGACGTCACGGTTTCAGCCCATACTCAAATCATCGCCAACCGGGGGATCTGCATGTTCCGCAAGCGTGGGGGTGGTCGTTGGGTGGCCGCTTTCGGCCTGTGCGGGTGCCTGGTTGCGATCGACGCCTTCGCCGGCGCGATGACTTTCCCGGGCAGCAACCTCGGGACCATCCCGGATGGTGCTGGCGCAGGGCCGCGCAACTACGGCGCGCCGCGTGATGTGCGCTTCGACGTGACCGGCGTCAACGGCACCCTCACCGGCGTTGGCGTGCAGTTCGCCGCCGACCATCCCTTTGTCGGCGATCTCAGGGTCTCGCTGATCGCGCCGACCGGTGTCGAGCACCTGGTGTTCGAAAGCACCGGCGCGACCACGCCCACGTCGGCCGGATCCCCGGCCAACCTGGTCAGCGCCAACCTGCAGACCTTTCTGGAGGCCGGCAGCAACTGGTGGACCAATGCCGGGCTGGCTGACGTCAATATCCCGGCCTCAACCTCGCGCAGCGTGGTCGCCGGCCCGGTGGCCGTGCCGCCGCCAGCGGTGACGTCGTTCAACACCGCGTTTCTGAACCAGCCGGCCAACGGCACCTGGATCCTGCGTTTCCAGGATGGCTGGAGCGGCGACGTGGGTAGCGTGACGTCGGCAAACCTGTTGCTCCTGGAGAATGGCGCGACGCGCACAGTCACCAAGATCGCCGACACCAACGATGGCGTCTGTGATGCCGACTGCTCGCTGCGCGAAGCCATCGCGGTGGCGGCGCCGGGCGATCTGGTCAGCTTTGCCTCGCCGTTTTTCGACACGCCGCGGGCGATCGTGCTCGGCGGGAGTGATCTCCTGATCGACAAAGCCCTGGCCATCGTCGGTCCTGGCGCGCATCGCCTGACGATCTCGGGCAACTACCAAAGCCGGATCTTCACCATCTCCGTCACCGCGGGCGGGAATGTCACCTTGAGCGGCCTGCGAATGACCGAAGGGACGGGGGCAGGAGCGGTTGTCAGCGGCCCGGGCGGTGCCATCTACGCTCTGGGGGCAGGGCTGGTTGTGCATGGCTGCGACATCAGCGGCAATCGCGCTGTGGCCAATGGTGGGGCCATCTTCACGGGAAGCTCGGGTCGACTTGCTCTCTACGACAGCAGTTTCGCCGACAACACCACGAGTATCAGCGGCGTGCTGGCCAGCACCGGGGTCCTGATCGGTGGCGCGGGTCCAAATCAGCTGGAGCGTGTCACGTTTTCAGGCCATGCACCATCCGGCGACATCGCGGCGCTGGTAATCACGCAGCCAACCACGCTGGTCGGCGTCACGATTGCGGGTAACGCCCGGGGGATTCGCATGTCGGCTGGAACGGTTGCCACGCTGCAGAACAGCGTCGTCGCCGCAAACTCCGGGGACGATCTCAGCGAAAACGGAGGCAGCTTTGTCTCTCTGGGCCACAACCTGATCGGCAATCCAGGCGCCATCACTGCCTTCAATCAGCCGGGCGACCAAGTCGGGACCGCAGCGGCGCCGCTCGACCCCAAACTCGGCCCCCTGAGCCACAATGGCGGCACCGTGCCGGTGCATGCGCCGCTGCAAGGCAGCCCGCTGCTGGACAAGGGCAAAGCCTTCGGCAGCGATGCACGCGGCGTGACGCGTGCTTTTGATCTGGCCAGCATCGCGCCGGCCACCGGCGGCAACAATGCCGATATCGGTGCGGTGGAAGTGGCGCCGCTGATCGTCACCAGCACCAACGACAGCGGCCTCGGCAGCCTGCGCCAAGCCATCGCCGATGCGCCAGTGGCGCCGGCAGTCAGCGATATCTGGTTCGACCCCGCACTGACGCTGGCGCCGGCGACGATCACGCTGACTAGCGGCCAGCTCAGCATCGACCGCAATCTCGCCATCCATGGGCCCGGTGCGCAGCGGCTGGCAATCTCGGGGAATCGCCAGAGTCGCGTGATCGCCGTGCAGGCTGATCGCCGGGTGGGAATTTCCGGGCTGACGCTGACCGAGGGCAACGGGGTGGGGACGCCGAACACCGGAGAGGGCAGTGCGATTCTGAATGCGGAAGGTGCTCACCTGACGGTTGCCCGCAGCGTGGTGCAGAACAGCGCGGGCGACTCTGGCAGCTGCATCCGCAACCGGGACTATGCAGCGATGGTGGTGCGCGAAAGCGCGATCCACGGTAACCGGGCAACCACTGTCGGCGCAGCAATCGAAAGCGGGGCTGAGGCAGAATTGCTGCTGGTGGCGTCGACGGTCAGCGCAAACCAGAGCGGCGGTGTCTTCTTCAACGCCGGACGCGGGATGCTGATCGACAGTACCATTGCCGGCAATCGCAACACATCTGGCGGTACTGGACTTCGTCTCACCTTTTCTACCGTTTCAGTCCGCAACACGATCATCGCTGCAAACCTGGTCGGCGCGACAAGCATCGACATCGAACAGTTCGGCGGCGCAGCGCCCCAGTCGCAAGGCCACAACCTGATCGGCAATCCCGGCAACGTCACCAGCTTCACCCAACCCGGCGACCAGACCGGCACCTCTGGCAATCCGCTCGATCCCAAACTCAGCCCGCTGGCCATCCATTCCGGCCAGGTGCCGACGCACATGCCGCTGGCCGGCAGCCCGGCGCTGGACAAGGGTCTGCGCTATGGCCGCGATCAGCGCGGACTGAATGGCACTGTCGATATCGCGACCATCAATGCTGCGACGGGCGGCAACAACGCCGATATCGGCGCAGTCGAGGCGCAGGCGATTTTCGTCAGCACCGCCAACGACAGCGGCGCCGGCAGCCTGCGCCAGGCCATCCTCGACGCCAATGCCAACGGTCCGGGGACGGACGATGTGCTGTTCAGTCTGGGCGTGCCGGCCAACATATTCCTCGCCACCCGATTGCCGCAGCCCACCGGCCAGATGAACTTCGACGGCCCTGGCGCGCAATCGCTGTCGCTCCGTCGCGCCGGCGGCGCCACGGCCTTCGGCCTGCTCGACATCTTCCAGCCGGTGCAGATCGGGATCACCGGGATGCGTTTCATCGATGGGCTGGACGATGGCAGCAATGGCGGCGACGGTTTCGGCGGCGGCATCGATGCCTTCAGCGCCGAACTGCACCTGACCCAGGTCGAGGTCACCGGCAACCTGGCCACCAGCGGCGCAGGCGTGTCGCTGGCGAACTCGAACGGCGTCATCAGCGACAGCGCGATCACTGGCGACATCGCCAGCACCCAGGGCGGCGGCATCTACTTCCAGGGCGACAACCATCGCCTGATCGTGCGCGGCAGCACCATCGGCAGCAATTCCGCCAATGGCGCCGGCCTCGGCGGCGGCATCGCGCATGTCGGCGTCGGTGGCACCGCGAGCAACAGCGTGCTGGAGCTTACATCCAGTACGCTGGCAGGCAACGTCGGCAGCGCCGGCGGCGGCATCCGCACCGCATCGGCCACCGCCACGGTGACCAGCATCACCCGCCTGCAGAACACCCTGCTCGCCAACACCACGGGTAGCAACCTCGTGCTGGTGACCGCCACCAGGCCGGGCAGCATCGACTCGCGAGGATTCAATCTCTCCGATACCGTCCTGCCGTTGCTGAACCACGCCAGCGATCGCAGCAACGTCAACCCGCGCTTGGGGATGTTGTCGTTCAATGGCGGCCAGACCCGGACCTACGCGCTGTTTGCGGGCAGCGCTGCCCTCGACGGCGGTGTGCACACCGGCAGCGTCAATGACCAGCGCGGCAGCGGCTTCGCGCGTACCGTGGACCTGACTCCCGCGAACGCCGCCGGCGGCGATGGCAGCGACATCGGTTCTTACGAAGCGCAGGCCGAGCCGGCAGCGGTGCCCATGGTGGTGTCGATCGTGCGCGCCAGCGCCAATCCGGCCACGCCCGGCAGCAGTGTGACGTTTACGGTGACTTTCAATCCCGGCGTCACGGGCGTGGATGGCAGCGACTTCGCGCTCACGACCACCGGCGGCATCAGCGGCGCCACGGTCACCGGCGTGTCGGGCAACAGCACCACCGCCAACGTGACCGTCAACCTCGGCACCGGCAGCGGCACCCTGCGCCTGGACCTGATCGACAACGACAGCATCTTCGGCGGCGGCGCGCAGTTGGGCGGCGCCGGCGCCGGCAACGGCAGCTTCACCACCGGCGAGGTCTACACCGTGGGCGCCGCGCCGGACCTGGTCTTCAGGAACGGCTTCGAATGACCGATCCCGGAGCACGTCCGCGCCGCCAACCGGCGGCACGGACGGGCCTCTTGCGCTTACAGCCCGAGCGCTTTCTCAGCCGGCACGTACTCGAAGCCGAAACCTTCGGCGACCGGCTGGTAGGTGACCTTGCCGGCGTGCACGTTGAGGCCGCGCAGCAGGTGCACGTTCTCGGCCATCGCGCGCTTCGCACCCTTGTTGGCGAGTTCCAGGATGAACGGCAGCGTCGCGTTGTTGAGCGCGAAGGTGGAAGTGCGCGGCACCGCGCCCGGCATGTTGGCCACGCAGTAGTGCACCACGTCATCGACGATGTAGGTCGGATCGGCGTGGGTGGTGGCGTGCGCGGTCTCGAAGCAGCCGCCCTGGTCGATGGCGACATCGACCACCGCTGCGCCGGACTTCATGCGCTTGACCATCTCGGCGCTGACCAGCTTGGGCGCCGCGGCGCCGACGACCAGCACGCCGCCGATGACGAGATCCGCGCTCAGCACGTGACGCTCGACTGCATCGGCGCTGGAGAACACGGTCTCGATGCGGGTGCCGAACTGCGCGACCAGGCGACGCAGCACGTCGACATTGCGGTCGAGCACGATCACCTGCGCACCCAGGCCTACGGCCATCAGCGCCGCGTTCGCGCCGACCACGCCGCCACCGAGGATCACCACCTTGGCCGGCTCCACGCCCGGCACGCCGCCGAGCAGCATGCCGCGGCCGCCGTTGGCCTTCTGCAGCGCGGTGGCGCCGGCCTGGATCGACATGCGGCCGGCCACTTCGGACATCGGCGCCAGCAGCGGCAGGCCGCCGTTGGCCGCAGTCACCGTCTCGTAGGCGATGCAGGTGGCGCCGGACTTGATCAGGTCCTCGGTCTGCGGCAGGTCCGGGGCGAGGTGCAGGTAGGTGAACAGCACCTGGCCTTCGCGCAGGCGGGCGCGCTCGACCGCCTGCGGCTCCTTGACCTTGACGATCATTTCGGCCTTGGCGAACACCTCTTCGGCGGTGGCCAGCACGGTCGCACCGGCCGCCACGTAATCGGCGTCCGAGCAGCCGATGCCGCTGCCTGCCTGGGTCTGCACGATGACCTGGTGGCCGTGCTGGACCAGTTCGCGCACCGAGGCCGGCACCATGCCGACGCGGTATTCGTGGTTTTTGATTTCCTTGGGAACGCCGATCAACATGATTGCCTCGCCTCGTGCTTGGGGTGGGCCTGTCATGCTGCGCCGCAGCAGCGCAACTCGCTGCCTGCGCGGGCCCCGACAGGATGGGCGCGAAGTGTATGGATGCGTGGCTGGAATTTTCGGCTGTATATCGCCGATTCGAAGCATAATCCGCTGAGGCCAGGCCACGCCGGAGCATGAAACACCATGCGTCAACAGAAAGTTCAAAAGAATCAATTGGATAGGATCGATCGCCGGATCCTGCGCGAGCTTCAGCAGGACGGACGCCTCGCCAATGTGGAACTCGCCAAGCGCGTCGGCCTGTCGCCCACACCCTGCCTGGAGCGGGTCAAGAAGCTGGAGGACGAGGGCTTCATCACCGGCTACCACGCACGCCTCAATCCCGCGCGCCTGGGCGCCGATTTGCTGGTGTTCGTCGAAATCCGCCTGGTGCGCACCAGCAAGGACGTGTTCCAGGCCTTCAAGCAGGCCGTGGTGGAACTGCCCCAGGTGCTCGAATGCCACCTCGTCTCCGGCGACTTCGACTACCTGATCAAGGCGCGCGTGGCCGACATGGGCGCCTACCGCCGGCTGCTCGGCGAGACCCTGCTGACCCTGCCGCACGTGTCCGGGTCACGCAGCTATGCCGTGATGGAAGAGGTCAAGGAGACGCTGGCGCTGGCCGTGCCGGAGTGACACCACCCTCACTGAACATGAAACAAAAGACATTTTTCCGCAAAGGACGCAAAGGACGCAAAGTAGAGCTAGTGTGGTGTTCCGTAATTACCTTGAATTATTTCCGCGCCTTTTGCGCCTGCGGCGTTGCTCGTCGTCGCCATAGCCCTGCTGACCTCCGGTTCCGGCCCGCAACCATTGCGGGCGTTCGCCGGCGCGCGGCATGCCGCGCAAGCCGCCGGCTTTCACCCTCCTCTCGCCTTGCCTCGCCGCAAAATTCATCGGAAATTTCTTCAACTTAATTACGGAACACCACACTAGATCCGGACGCTGCACCCACGTCGCTCTTGCCTTCTTTGCGTCCTTTGCGTCCTTTGCGGACAAAAAAAACAGGCACGGGGACGCGACAGCTGGATGCGCGAACAAGCGCACGGGTGGGGGCGACCGGGAATCTCACCGATCCGACACGCAGGCGTGCGGCGCAGGCGCTAACCGCGTCCTCGCGGCAACTACCCGCAGCCCGCGCCTACTTCTCCGCATCCGCCAGCAGCCGCGACCAGGCCTTGTCGATCTGCTCGTACTCGGCCGGGCAGCGCTCGGCGCGTTCGGGCGGCAGCCATTCGTCGCTGATCAGGTCCTGGTGGCGGTCGGGATCACTGCCGTAGACCCAGCAGACTAGGTTGTAGTAACGCTGCGGATCCAGCGAGTGCTCGTCGGCGAAATCGCTGGCGTAGAACTCGTTGCCGCTCTCCTCGCCGCTGACGTAGTAGCTGAGCGCCGCATCGAGCACAGCGTAATCGCCATCGGCGTTGTCGATCAGCGACCATGCCGCCAGCTGATCGACGGCGTCTTCCTCGCGCCCGGTGATCGGCAGGTCGAGCACGTCCACCAGCGCGTGCCCAAGTTCATGGAACAGCACTACCGAGAAGGCATTCCACACCGCGTCGTCGAGTTCGTCCTCGCTCTCGTAGCTCTTTTCCAGGCTGGTGTAGTAGGCCTCGATCAGCTCGAAACACATCGAAATCTCGCGCTTGGACGGGTCGTAGAAGGCATTCGCCTCGCCGCACTCGGCGAAGCGCAGGCCCACCGTTTCCGGCACGTCGATCCAGTCGTTGATGCCCTTTGCGAACTCGGCCAGCACGCCTGACTTTTCGAGTTCGGTCGCCAGCTCGCGATAGTTGGCGCTCTTCACTTCGGATGTGCGCACCTCGATGCGCGCCATGGCCGGCAGCGCGACGAGCAACAGGCAGAGCGCAATCCAACGGAGACAGGTCATGGCGGACTCCCGGGCGTGGCTGGCTTTGGTCCGTAGCAGAGCGCGAATCCGGCTGCACAGCAAGCACCTCGCCGGGCCTGCGCCGATTGGCGGGCCAGTACTTCCGACACTTTTTGGTGTTGCACATCACTAGCACACTAAAGTCCCCACCGAGGAGAACGCCGATGAAACGCTCGCTGTTGTCGCTGTCCCTGATGCTCGCCAGCCTGTGCGCCGCCCAGCCCTTGCTGGCCCAGGAAGCTCCGCTGCCGGCCAGCAGTGCCAGCGTGGCTGCGCCGGATCCTGCGCTGCACATCCGCGAAGCCGCACGCCTGTTGCGCGGCAACGATCTCGCCGGATTGGTGCGCGCGATGATGCCGGCAGCGAAGTTCCAGGAAGTGCGCGAGGCTTATGAACTGGCGCGCGCAAAACCGATCACTGACGAGCAGCGCGCCGAATTCGCCGAGGAACTCGGGCGCCTGACCGCGCCGAATGCGGTCGACCTGTTGATGGCGGAGATCGAGCCGAAGCTGGAAGAGGCCCGCCCGCAGGCGGCTGGCGCGATCATGATGGGCATCGGTGCGGCACAGATGGCGCTGGCCAGCCCGGATGCGGAATTGACCGAGGAACAACGGGCCACCCTGCGCGCGGCGCTGCCGGGCATCCAGGAATGGGTCACGACCACCGATTTCCTCAGTTCCGAGACCGCCCGCCAGGCACTGACCCTGGTGGCCGATGCGGCACGCGCCACCGGGATCAGCAACCTCGACCAGGCGCGGATGCTGAGCTTCGAGGAAGTGCTGGCCAAGGCTGGCAACATGCTGGCGGCGGGCAAACGCGCGGTGCGCCTGTATGGCCTGGACATCGATGCGATCCTGGCGAGCACCCAGGTCGAGGTGCTCGAAATCGTCGGCGCCACGGCCCGCGTGCGCACCACCGTCACGGTGTTCGACGCGCCGCTGTCGAAGGAGATCGAACTGGTGCTGATCGACGGCCGCTGGTACGGCAAGGACGCGATCGAGAACATGCACATCCAGGTCGGCAGCTCGGAGAGCTGAGGCGGCAGCAGTGCCCGCGGAGCGCGTTGGCTGGCGCTCCGCGGGTACCCGTTTTCAGTCCGGCAGATCCGGCACACCGTCGAAAAACTCGACCACGCCGGTCTCCAGCGAATACTCCGCGCCCACGACCCACAACCCGTCCTTCTCGATCAGCCGTTCCAGCACCTGCGAGCCATGCCTCAGCTGATTGCAGGAAGCGCGCACATTGCTGCGCACCGCATGATGGATCAGGGCATCAGTGTCGTGGCGCAACTCGGTCTCGAGCAGGGCCTCGACCGACGGGCGCACACGGTCGACGATCGAACGCAGGTTGGGGGATTGGTTCTCGCGCGGGCGGCGCAGTTCCTCCACCGTGGCCGACACCGCGCCGCAACGGGAATGGCCCAGCACCACGATCAGCCGCGTGCCGAAGCGCTCGGCGGCGAACTCGGCGCTGCCGATCTGCGAGGACGCCACGATGTTGCCGGCCACGCGAATGACGAACAGGTCCCCGAGCCCCTGGTCGAACACGATCTCGGCGGGCACCCGTGAGTCCGAGCAGCCGAGGATGATCGCGACCGGCGCCTGGCCCTCCGCCAGTTCCTCGCGGTGCGCACGGCTGGCCAGCGGCGCGTTGTCGGCACCCAGGATGAAGCGGCGGTTGCCCTGCTGCAGTCGCTGGAGTGCTTCTCGGGCATCAATCATGGCAGGCTCCGGGACAGGCCAACGGTCGGCGCGCGCAAGGCTGCCCACTCCGCGCTCGATGCGCAATCGATACGGCCGGAAATCGCAGCCGCAGGGCAGCGCGGCCGCATGATCGTTGTAGACTGTAACCGGGCCGATTCGGTGGGAACGACGTGAGCGAAGCTGCCGCCGCGCGCGTGGAATCGCAGGAGAGCGCCGACTGGCGCCAGGTGTACGAATTGATTGACCAGCCGGTGCTGTGGGCGCGGATGGCCAGCGACGGCAGCGTACGTATCAGCGACCTCAACCCGGCGGCCTGCGAATGGCTGGGCTGCCGCGTCCCGGAAGCGATCGGGCGCGAGCTCGAAGCGGTGTGCCCTGGTGGCTGGGGGCCGCAGTGGGCGGAGCAGCACCGGATCGCAGTGCGCACCGGCGCCAGCATCTGCTGGGCAGCCCCGGCGCAGCTGCCGTCGCCGGGTGGCCAGGCGCCGGCCCAAATCCGCCTGCTGGCAGTGCCGGACGGCTCCGGCGGACAGCTCATCACCAGCGTGGTGCGCCACCTGCCCCGCGCGATGCTGGAGCAGGGCGAACTCAGGCGCACCACGCAGTTGCTGCAAGCGATCGTGGAGCAGCAGCCCGAATGCGTGAAACTGGTCGACAGCGACGGCACGCTGGTGCAGATCAATCGCGCTGGACTGGCCGTGCTCGGCGTCCGCGACATTTCTGCGGCCAATCGCATCGGCTTGCTGAACTTCGTGCACGCAGATGATCGCGAACGCTTCGCCAGCTTCCATCGCGCGGTCTGCGCAGGCCAACCCGGCCGCCTGCAGTTCCGTCTGGTCAGCCTGGAAGGGCGCGTGCTGCACATCGAGAGCGCCGCCACGCCGATGCGTGATCCGCTCAGTGGGCGCATCCGCCACCTCGCGATCACCCGCGACCTCACTGCCAGCGTGCTGGCTGAGCAGGCGCTGGCCCGCAGCGAGCACCGCCTGGAATGGGTGCTGCGGACGGCCGGCATCGGCATCTGGACGCTCGATCTCAGGACCCTGCAGGCAACCCGCTCACTGGAGCACGATCGTTGCTTCGGCTACCAGGAACTGTGTCCCGAATGGGGCCAGCAGATCTTTCTGAACCATGTGCACCAGGAAGATCGCGCGCGGGCCAAGGACGCGATGGCCAGGGTCATTTCCTGCGGCGAGGAACTCGACCTCGAGGTCCGCGTGATCTGGCCCGACGGCAGCCTGCACTGGATCTGGGGCCGCGCGGTGGTCGAGCACGATGATGGCGCCGCTCGGCTAGCCGGCATCGTGGTCGACGTCACTGCGCGAAAGGCCATCGAGCAAGCCTTGCTGGACCTCAACGCCGGGCTTGAACGAAGGGTCGCGGAACGCACCGCCCAGCTGGATGCGAGCAACCAGGAATTGCGCGCGTTCACCCAGTCGGTTTCGCACGATCTGCGCGCGCCGCTGCGCGGCATCCTCGGCTGGAGCGAAGCGCTCGACGAGGACGCCGGCCCGGCACTCGACAGCCTTGCGCGCGGCCATTTGACGCGGATCCGTCAGGAAGCCCGGCGCATGAGCGATCTGGTCGAGGGGCTGCTGCGGCTTGCACGCATCGCCCAAAGCGGGCTGCAAGTGCGCGAGGTGGATGTCAGCGCGCTGGCGCAGGAAATCGTCGGTCGCCTGCGCGACGAATCAAGGGAAACCGCGATCCCGGTCGACATTGCCCCCGGCATCCGCGTGCGCGCGGACCGCCCGCTGCTGGACCTTGCGCTCGCCAACCTGCTGCAGAACGCCTTCAAGTTCTGTGCCCCCTGCCCCGCTGCGCGGATTCGCGTCAGCGCCGCATCCGACGGCGGCGAAACCGTCATCCACGTGCACGACAACGGAGTCGGCTTCGATCCGCAACGCGCCAGCGAACTGTTCCAGCCCTTCGTGCGACTGCACAGTCCCACCATCTTCCCCGGGACCGGGATCGGCCTGGCCACGGTCGACCGCATCATGCGCCGCCATGGCGGGCGCGCCCAGGCACAGTCGATTCCTGGCCAGGGTACGTGTTTCAGCCTGCATTTTCAGGCAGACGCATCAATCCGAGCCAGGTCGAGGAACTGCTGGCCAGTGCGCGGAGCCTGCGGCTGCTGTTGATCGAGGACAACGAGGGCGACGCCGCGCTGCTCGAGCGCCACCTGCGGCGCGGCGGCTTCGAGGTCGAGGTGACGCGCGTTGAAACCGCCGGGGATCTCGCCGCGGAACTCGCGCCAGGACGCTGGGACCTGGTGATCTCCGACTTCGTCCTGCCCGGGCTCGGTGCGCTGCAGGCGCTGACCACCGTGCGCGCGGTCGATCCGGACCTGCCGTTCATTGTCGTCTCCGGGCTGATCGGAGAAGAGCCGGCGGTGGACCTGATGCGCATGGGTGCCAACGACTATGTCATGAAGGACCGAATGGCGCGCCTGGTGCCGGCGATCGAGCGCGAGCTGCTGGAAGCCGTGCGCCACCGCGAGCAGCGGCGGATGGACCGCGTGCTCGAAGCGCAGTACCAGATGGTGCGGGTGGCGCTGAAGGCCACCGGGGATGGCGTCTGGGACTGGAATCCGCAGACCGGCGCCACCGTGCTGTCCGACGAGTTCAAACGCATCCTCGGCTTCGAACCGCACGAATTCCCGGACGACATGGCCGCCTGGCGGATCCGGGTGCACCCGGACGACCTGCCCCAGGTCGAACGCGACGAGGCCAGCCACTATGCGGCGGCTCTCCGATGTATCGCAGCGAGTATCGCGTGCGCTGCCGCGATGGCAGCTGGAAGTGGGTCCTCGACCGCGGCACCGTGATCGAGCGCGACAGCGACGGCCTGCCGATCCGCGAGGTGGGCACGCTGTCGGACATCTCGGCAATCCGCCGCAGCGAGGCCGAATTGCGCGAGAGCCACGCGGTGCTGCGCAAGCTGGCGCGCCAGGCACCTGGCGTGCTCTACCAGTTCCGGCGGCATGCGGACGGGCGCATGGACCTGCCCTACGTCAGCGAGGCGGCGCAGGAATTGTGGGGTCTGTCGTCGGCGCAACTGCTGGACAGCGCCGATGCGGCCTTCGCCCAGGTGGATGCGGACGACCTGATGCCGCTGTACGCCTCCATCGACGCCAGCGCGCGTGGACTGGTGCCCTGGTCGCACGCCTATCGCATCCACGTACCTGGCCGCGGGGTGCGCTGGATGCACGGCGAGGCACAACCGGAACCGCTCGCCGACGGCAGCATCCTCTGGCACGGCTTCATCCGCGACATCACCGAGCAGCGCGAAGCCGAGGCCGAGCTGCGCCTGCTGCAGACCTGCATCAATCAGGTCAACGATGCCGTGGTGGTGACCGCCGCCGAGCCCCTCGCCGGGCCGCGGGCCGCGCATCGTGTACGTCAATCCAGCCTTCGAACGCCAGACCGGCTATCGCGCGGAGGAGGTGCTCGGGCGCACCCCGAGGCTGCTGCAGGGCGCGGGAACCGACACCGCCGAGCTGCAGCGCATCGGCGCCGCACTGCATGCCTGGCAACCAGTGCGTGCCGAAGTGCTGAACTACCGCAAGGATGGCAGCGCATTCTGGACCGAAATGGCGATCTCGCCGGTCGTCGACCGCTCGGGCAGTTACACCCACTGGGTGTCGGTGCAGCGCGATGTCAGCGTGCGCAAGCAGTCCGAGGCCGAACGCGAGCACCTGATTCGCGAACTCGAGAAGCGCAACAGCGAACTCGACACCTACAACCATTCGGTGGCGCACGATCTGCGCAATCCGGTGATCTCGATCCGCGGCATGGCCGATCTCGCGCGGATGGCCATCGAAGCCAACGACCCGACGCGCGCTGGCGATTGCATCGCACGGATCGCGCGCTCTGCTGACCAGGCCGACACCTTGATCCGCAACCTGATGGAACTGGCCAAGCTGGGCAAGCGCGCGATCCGCTTGCAGCCATTGCCGGCGCGGGACGCGTTCGAGTCGATGCGCGCCGCTCTGGACCTGCAGATCGCCGCGGTGAGCGCGCAGGTGCGGCTGGAGGTGCCGGACGGGCTGGTTCTGCACAGCGATCCGGTCCTGCTGCAGATGATCTTCGGCAATCTGGTCGGTAACGCGCTCAAGCATCGCCACCCGGGGCGCGCGCCGCTGATTGTCGTTGACATCCGCGAGAGCGCGCGCCCGGCCGGTTGGCGCATCGATGTCCGCGACAATGGCATCGGCATCCATCCGGAGCTGCATGACCGCGTGTTCCGTCTGTTCGAGCGCGTCGATGACCGCTCGGAGGGCACCGGCGTGGGCCTGGCACTGGTGGACCGCGCAGCGCGCCTGCTGGAGGGCGAGGTATGCCTGGTGGAGTCGGCCCCGGGACACGGCAGTTGCTTCTCGGTATGGCTGCCGGCGCTGGCGGCGTGAACCCTGAGGCGCGCGCCGGCGCGGCCAGCCTGGGGCCGTGCGGCGCCAGCGTGCGGCCGCGTCCGCGCGCGTGCCTCTCGCCGCGAACTCGCGTAGCCTGCGGCGCAACGATCGAGCGCAGGCGTCGTCCATGAACATGCCATCGCAAGCGCCCAGCCATCGCGTGATCGTCGCCGACGACCACCCCCTGTTTCGCGAGGCTCTGGTCGGCCGCGTGCGGCGCCTGTTGCCGTCGGCCGGAATCGCCGAAGTGGCGGACTTGCCGGCGCTGCAGGCAGCGCTGGCCGGGCAAGACGACATCGACCTGTTGCTGCTCGACCTCAACATGCCGGGAGCCGAGGGATTGTCCGCGCTGGTGCACGCGCGGGCGCTGGCACCTGGCACGGCCGTGGTGGTGGTCTCGGCGATGGACGATCCCGCCGTGATGGACCGCGCGATGGGCCTGGGCGCCGCGGGCTTCCTGTCCAAGTCCGCCGACCTCAAGCAGGTGGGCGACACGCTGGCCCGGGTGCTGTCCGGCGACATCGTGCTGCCGGCGGCGCTTTCCGGTGGTGCCGGTCCGGCGCTGAACGAAGCCGAGGCAAACGCAGCGCGGCGCATCGCGCAGCTGTCGCCCCAGCAGTACCGGATTGCGACCATGCTCGCCGCGGGCCGGCTGAACAAGCAGATCGCCTGGGATCTCGGGATCACCGAGGCCACGGTCAAGGTGCACATGTCGACCATCCTGCGCAAACTCGGCGCGCAGAACCGCACCCAGGTGGCGCTGCTGATGCAACTGCTGAACTTCGAGCGCGCCGTGGGCGACGCCGCGGCGCCTGCCGAGATCAGGCGGAGCTGACCGCGCGCACGGCTCAGCGCCGGCGCACCGCCTCCAGCAAGGCGCGCAGGCGCGCCGCGCGCATCGGCTTGTGCAGCACCGGAATGCCGGCGCCAGCGGCGGCGGCGGCCAGTTCGCTGCTGCGGTCGGCAGTCAGCAGGATCGCGTGCGGTGGACGTAGCGCCTCTGCGATGAGAGACAACCCGTCGTTCGCGGGATCGCCGTCGAACTGAAAATCGACGATCAGCGCGTCGAACTGCCGCTGCTGCATCGCCCCCTCCGCGGCCGCGCGCGAACTCGCGACCGCGACCTCCGCACCCCAGCCGGCAAGCAGCAGTTGCATCGCCTGCAGCGCCTGCTCGTCGTCATCCACGCACAGCACGCGCAGCGCCAGCGCCGGTGCCGGTGCCGGGGGCGCGACCGGAATGGCGCAAGGCGCCCCAGCCGCCACGGGTTTGCGCCAGGCCTGGGCGAATTCGACGCTGAAGCGCGAACCGCGGCCCTCACGCGATTGCGCGGACAGGCGGTGGCCGAGCAGATGGCAGATGCGCGCACAGATCGCCAGCCCCAGGCCGAGACCGCGCTCACCCCAAGGCGAGCCGGTGCCAACGCGCTGGAACTCCTCGAAGGCACGCGGCAGCTTCTCGCTGGCGATACCGAGCCCGGTATCCACGACATCGAGGCGGATGTTCCCGCCGCACCGGCGCACGCCGACCAACACCCCGCCGCGCGCGGTGTAACGCAAGGCGTTCGAAATCAGGTTCTGCAGCACCCGCCGCAGCAGGCGCCGGTCACTGCGCACCAGGTAGCGACAGGATCCGAGGCGCAAACGCAGCTTCCGGCTGTGGCTGACCGAGCCGAACTGGTCCAGCAGGCCGCGCAGCAGATCCTCCAGATCCACGTCCTCGAATGTCGGGCGCACCGCACCGGTGTCCAGCCGGGCGACATCGACGAGCACATCGATGACCTCCTCGGCACTGCGCAGAGCGATGTCGATGCGCTCTGCCATCAGCCTCCCGGCAGGCGACAGGTCCGGCTGCTCGGAGAGCGTCGAGGCGAAGATCCGTGCTGCATTCAACGGCTGCAGCAAATCATGGCTGGCCGCCGCGAAGAAGCGCGTCTTGCTGAGATTGGCCTGCTGCGCGGCCTGGCGCGCGTGATCGAGCGCCTGGGTGCGCTCCAGCACGCGCTGCTCGAGGCTTTCGGTGTTGCGCCGCAGCTCGCGTTCCAGGCGCTTGTGCGCGCTGATGTCGGCAATGGTCCACAGATGCCCCAGCGCCGGTATCGCCGCGCGCCGGAGTTCGAAGCACTGGTCCCGGTCCGCGGCCAGCAGCGGGACACCGGTTGCAGCACCCAGCCAGGCATTCCACGCCTGTGCCTGCACCTGGTCCGGCGCACCCGCCGACACCCGCATCACCCATTTGCGCAGCACCTCGGTCACGCAGCCACCGGGGACGGGGTCCAGTGCGGCCTGCGCCAATTGCCGACGCGCGGCGTCATTGCACAGCAGCATGCCGCCCGACAGGCCTTCGAGCAGCACCGGCATCGGCAGGCGTTCGATGACCTGCTGCATGCCGCGGGCATCTTCGCTGGTCAATGCATGCGCTTCTGACATCATCGGCGGGCCCGGACGGTTGCGGAAAATTACACCAATGTGGCCTGATCCCGCCGGCTCGCGGGCCTGCCGGCGTGAACCGGGAATAACACTTTGGTTGCAGCCGGACCAGGGGCCAACCGGGACCGTCCCGCTTGGGTTAGGCTGTGGCTGTTGCCGGAGGGTGCATGCCAGCGCCCGGCATCGGTGGCTTCCTGCGGATGGCTGGTGGATACGGGTGTTGCAGCCGGGAGTGGTGCCTTGAGCGACGGGGGCAGTACCGCCACCATCGTGCTGATCGAAGACGACAGCGTTCAATCCGAGCTGATCCAGCTCGCGGCGTTGGAAGCGGGTCTGCGGGCGGCCATGCACTGTGTCAGCGACGGCCGCGAAGGTCTGCGGCGGCTGCGCCGGTGGATCGACCGCAGCGAGGTCCCGGCGCCGGATCTGGTGCTGCTCGACATCAAGCTACCGGGGATGAACGGCATCGAGATCCTGCAGGCATTGCAAGCGGACGGCAACGCAGTCCCGTTCCCGATCGTGATGCTCACCTCGTCGAAAATCGCGGATGACCTGATCGACTCCTTCGGTCATGGTGCGGTGAGCTACTTCGTCAAGCCGTCCGGGTTTGCGGAGCTGATCCGGCTGATGGACACCATCGGGCGTCGCTGGCTCGACCGGAACTGAGCCCGAAACCGACGCCAATCCGCGTTGTTCCATTTTCTGTCCGAGGTTTCCGGATGACCGGCAAGCTGCTCAACACCCTTCTGCGTCAGGCCACCGTTCGATTCCCCGCACCCGCAATGCCCGCGATCCGGAGCGCCCTGGCGAAGCTCGGCGCACCCTCTCTGACTCCACTGTACGAGAGCTTCAATGGCGGCTATTTCTTCGGAGGCGCGCTGGAGATCTTCCCGGTGGGGACCAGCCACTACACCGAGATCGAGTCCTGGAACGATGCCGCGGGATGGCGCAAGGATTTCGACCAGGATCTGGACGGCATCGTGTTCTTTGCCCATGACCTGTTCTGTTTCCCCTATGGCGTGCGCGGAGAAGCCGTCGTCCGGTTGAACCATGAGACCGGCGAAATCGAGCCCCTGGCGGCTACCCTGACGCTCTTTCTTGAGCAGTTGCTGGACGAATGCGATTACTACTCCGGGCAATCGCTGCTGGAGGAATGGGAGGAGGAACACGGTCCTCTGCCGATTGGCCAGCGGCTATTCGCCAAAATGCCCTTCGTCCTGGGCGGCGACTGGGAGACCGACAACCTGTGGGCCTCGGAACCGCTCCCGGTGCTGGCGTTCCGGGCCTTTTGTGCGAAGCACCTGAAGGGCAAGGCCGATGGCACGCGGGTCTCTATCAGCCTGCCGAACGGCAAGCGGTTGCGGGGTGTCCTGCAGCGATAGCGTCGGCGCTGCCGGCGCTCAAGGCGCAGGCTGGGCCTTGGCGCGGAACTCCGCAGCGCGCGCTTCGTCGCCCAGTCCGGTCCAGGCATCAGCCAGGCGCTGGTAGGCCTCGCGGGTGCGCGCGTGGGTGGGGCCGAAGCGCGCTTCCAGCGCCGGCAAGACCGCCTCCAGGCGCTCGCGCGCGGCATCGAAACGCTGGCGCGCCAGATCGCACGCGGCCGCCTGGCTGCTGAAACTGGCGTAATGGATGTGCTCGCGGCCGAGGGTCTGCTCGACCAGCGGCAGCAGTTCGGCGAACTCGCGCGCGGCCTCGTCCACGCGGCCGAGCTTCAGCAACAGCGTGGCGTGCTGGTTGCGCGCGGCCAGCGTCTCTTGGTTTGGCGATCCGATATCCGCTTCGATCGCCATGCCGCGTCCGGTCAGCGCCAGCGCCTCGTCCAACTGCTCCGATTGCGCCAGCGCACCTGCAAGGATGTTCAGGTTGGCGATGAACTGCGGCGAACGCGACTCGCCATTCTTTTCCATCGCCGCGATCACCTCGCGCAGGATCGGCTCGGCCTCGGCCGGCCGTTGCAGCGAGACCAGACCGGCGGCCAATTGGGTTGCCGCGTTGAGCGTGCTGCGGTGGCCCTCGCCGTAAGCCGCCTTGCGCTTCTCGTAGACCATCCGGTACAGCGGCTCGGCTTCCGGCAACCGGCCCTGGCGGTGCAGCGCCTGGCCCAGCGCCTTGACCGTGTACAGGGTCTGCGGGTGGTCTGGGCCGAGGCGCGCGCTCTCGCTGGCCATCACCTCGCGCAGCAGCGCCTCGGCCGCCGGAAAATCACCGAGGAACAACTGGGCATAGGCGAGGTTGTAGCGCGCGCCGTCGTATTCCTCCGGCGATTCGCGCTGAAGCGCGTCGCCGCTGCGCGCCAGCACCTCTTTCAACTGCACCACCGCCGCCTCGGCCTCGCCCTTGCCCTGCATCACCTGCGCCTGCGCCAGGCGCACGCGGTCGGCGGCCAGGCCCGGATCCAGGCCGACGCTGCGCATGTCGCGCAGCAGTCCATCGTAGGCGGCGAGCGCGGCATCCAGCTCGCCGCGGCGTCCGAGTTCGTCGGCGCGCATCTGCTCCAGGCGGAAGCGCTCGGGGCTGTGCGCACCGAAGCCCTGTTCCACCCACGGCTGTGCGCGATCCAACAGCTTCTCCGCGCGCGCACTGTCGCCCAGGCCGCCCCAGGTGCGCGCCAGCAGCATCGCCACCTGGCCCGCGGCGCGCGGCTCGCGCAGGCCGGCCAGCGCCAGCTCGGCGCCATCCAGCACCTCGTGCAGTGGGCGATCCTGGCTGCCGCCGGTCTCGGGATCCGCGCTGACCAGCATCTGCTCGACGAAATCGTTGACCGCCGAAAGCTCGGCGCTGCGCGCGGTGGCCTCGGCCAGCGCGCGGGTGGCGCGTTCGGCGGCACGCAGGCTGACGACCGTCGCGACCACCAGCGCCACCAGCACCACCGAGGCGGCCGCCACCGCGATGCGGTTACGCCGCACGAACTTGCGCGCGAGGTACCAGGCGCTCGGCGCGCGCGCCAGGATGGGGCGATGTTCGAGATAGCACGTGAGATCGTCCGCCAGCGCCTGCGCGCTCTGGTAGCGCGCCTGCGCGTCGCCGGCGAGCGCCTTCATCACGATGATCTCAAGTTCGCCGCGATACTCGGGCCTGAGGGCGGAGAGTTGTCGCGGCACCGCTTTCTCGCGGTGACGGATCACCTCGATCAGCGAGGAATTGCGCACTGCAAACGGCAGATCGCCCGTCAGCAGCTCGTAGGCGATCACGCCGAGTGCGTAGACATCGCTGCGCGCGTCCACTCTGGTCGGATCGCCGGAGAGCTGCTCCGGGCTCATGTAGTGCGGCGTGCCGACCATCTCGCCGACATAGGTCAGGCGCCCGGCCACCGCCGGCTCGACATCGATGGCGCGCGCCACGCCGAAATCAAGGATCTTCGGCTGGCCCTGGGCGTCGACCAGGATATTGTCGGGCTTGAGGTCGCGGTGCACGATGCCGCGCACATGCGCGTGCTGCACCGCCTCGGCCAGCGCCACCAGTACGCGCAGCCGGCGCTCCAACGACCAGCGACCTTCCTCGGCCGCGGCCAGCAGCGGCCGGCCCTCGACATATTCCATCGCCAGGTAAGGCAACTCGCCCTGCGGCGTGAGCGCACTGCCGCTCTCGTAAACCCGCGCGATGCCCGGATGCTCCAGCGCCGCGAGGAACCGCGCCTCGTGCTCGAAGCGCTCGCGCAGGCGCGGGCTGACCAGTTCCTGGCGGATGGTCTTGAGCGCCACGCGCCGCTCCGGATTCGGCTGGATCGCGAGGTACACGCTGCCCATGCCGCCGGTACCGATGCGCTCCAGGATGCGGTAGGGCCCGATGCGCTCCAGGTCGCCGGCGCCGGCGCCCTCGCCCGCCACCGGTGCCGCCGTGTCCAGCGAGGCCGGCGCCAGCAGCGCCTCCACCTCGCGCGCCAGCGCCGAATCCTGGCGACGCAACTCCGCCAGCTCGCGCTCGCGCGTCGCAGCGTCCAGGCGCGCCCAGCGGGCGGCGGTCTCACGGGCATCATTCACTGCGCGGCGTCTCCGGCCCAGGGTTGGGCCGATGCTGCCATGCGTGGGCGCGAAAATGCCGCTGCAGCGCGAGTACGAAGTGGCCGTCCATCTCCGTCGTGTTGTGGTCAGTGTCCAGCCACTGCACGGATGGATGCTGCGGGAAGGCGCGAGCGAGGCGCTCGGCGTGCACCGGCGGAATGATCTCGTCCTGGCGCGCGACCAGCAGCAGGGTCTGCGCCGTGCACCTTCTTGGCGTCGACTGCTGCGTCGAAGCGCTCGCGCAGCAGCCAGCGCACCGGCATCCACGGGTAATGATGGCCGGCGACCGCCATCAGGCTGTCGTAGGGCGTGATCAGCGCCAGCCGGCCGATGCTGCGCCGCGCCGCCAGGTGCAGCGCCACGCCGGTGCCGACGCTGCGCGCGAGCACATCAACGGTCGCGTGCGCCGCGATGATGTGGTCGTACAGCGCGAGCGCGTCGCCCTTGAGCGCGGTTTCGCCGGGGCTGCCCTCGCTGGCGCCATAGCCGCGGTACGCAACCAGGTAGACCGTGTGCCGCGGGAACCAGCGCGCGTAGCGCTCGCGCTGCCAGCCGATCTCTTCAGCATTGCCGCCGAAATACAGCAGGGCGCGCGGCTGGCCGGGATTGAGGCGCCAACCGCGCAGGACCACGCCATCGCGATCGAGCGCGAAGTCGGTGCTGGATGCGGGAACCCGCGTGGCCTGCGGCTGGTAGAGCATCTGCCGCTGCAGCAGGAACAGCAGCGCACACAGCACCAGATAGGCGAGGAGAAGGGTGGTGGCCAGGCTGGTCAGCATGCGCTTCATCGGATCGGCACCGGGGACTTCCGCCGCGACGATACGCCGGTGTCCACCGGCGTGATCTCCCGGCCTGCCCGCTTGCGTACTGGACGGACAAGGCAATCCCAAGGAGCAACCCGATGACCCTGAGCAAGCCGCGCGCTGCGCTCGCCCGTACCCTCGTTTGCGCGCTGACGGCCGTCAGCGCCAGCGCCGTCGCCGGCAATCCGCCGCTCGATGGCCTTCCCGACCCCGGATTCGGCACCGCCGGGCGCGCGATCATCGATGTCACCAGCCAGGCGGCGCAGGGCGAATACGCGGTGGCGATCGCACAAGCGCCGTCGGGCACGCTCTATGTCGGGGGCGGCGGCTTCAACTCCGGGCGTTTCGTCATCGCGCGGCTGAACCCGGACGGATCACGCGTGACCAACTTCGGTACCAACGGGCTGGCGCGCGACAGGCCCTCCGGCGACGCCTCGCTGACCTTCCTGCTGGGCGACCTGAAGACCGCTGCCGACGGCAAGCCGCTGGCCACCGGCTGGGCCATCGGCCCGGACGACTCGGACGTGGTGCTGTGCCGCTACAACGTCGCCGGCAACCTGGACACCAGCTTCGGCGGCGACGGTTGCGTGCGCCCCGAGCTGGACTTGATCGCCAATGGCAGCGAGACCGCACAGGCGCTCGCGGTGCTGGCAGACGGCAAGTTCCTGATCGCCGGCAGCATCGAGACGCCGAACTTCAACAACCCGGGCAACTCGGCGCTGCTGCTGCGGCTGAATGCCGATGGCAGTGTCGACCAGGGTTTCGGCGTCAACGGACTGCGCACGCTGACTGTCGACAACGGCACCACCAGCGCGCGCTCGATCGCGCTCGGCAGCGATGGCTCGATCTACCTCGGCGGCACTTTCAAGCCGGCCAGCAGTCCGAATGACTTCGAGCGCTTCGTCGCCAAGTACACGGCGAATGGTGCGCTGGTGGGGGGGTTCGGTGCCAATGGCGTTGCCGAGATCAGCTTCGACGACTTCGACGTCAACGAGGAAACCTTGGACTATGCCGGGTCGCTGCTGGTCGATGCGCAAGACCGGATATACGACTGCGGCGCCAGCCGCAGCTTCAACCCCGGCACGCTGTTGGTGTTCTCCGCTGCGCGCCTGACGCCGCAGGGCCAGCCCGATGGCAGCTTCGGCAGCGGCGGACGCATCTACCGCACCTTCAACGATCTCTACAACGTCAGTTACGTCAACGGCTGCGCGCTGCAGGGCAGCAAGCTGGTCGCGGCACTGCACACCGGCAACACCGGCCCCGGCAGCGACTTCCGCCTGGCGCTGATGCGCCTGGCCGAGGACGGCAGCGGCGACCCGAGCTTCGGCGCCGGCGGCTCAATCGAGTACCCGATCGACCTCGGCGGCAACGGCATCGGCCACGAATTCGGCGTCGGCGTGATCAACCAAGGTGAGCACCTGCTGGTGCTGGGCTCGGCCTCACCGAATCCGTCGGTGGCCGACGGCCCCTATAGCTACGCGGTGGTGCGCGCACTGCGCGACGAGGTGTTCCGCGGCGGCTTGGGTGGCGGGGGGGGGGGCCCGCGTCTCCGCGTTCAAGCGCTGACGCGATCTCACAACAGCGCGAGGGTCTCGCGCGCGATCACCTGTTCCTCGTCGGTGGCGATCACGTGCACGGCGATGCGACTGTCGTGACGGCTGATGCGCACCGCGTTCGCCGCGTTGGCCGCGGGGTCGAGCGTGACGCCGAGCCAGCCGAGGCGCTCCACCACCGCAGCGCGAACCGGCGCGGCGTGCTCGCCGATGCCGGCGGTGAACACCAACGCGTCGAGGCCACCGAGCGTGGCTGCCAGCGCGCCGACCTCGCGCACGATGCGGTGCACGAAGTGTTCGATGGCGGCGCGCGCACCCGGAACATCGCTGGCGAGCAGCACACGCATGTCGCTCGACACGCCGGAAATACCGAGCAACCCCGAGCGCCGATAGAGCAACTCTTCCAGCGCAGCGGCGTCCATTCCGTGCGCCGCCATCAGGTGCAGCAGCACGCCCGGATCGACCTGGCCGCAGCGGGTGGCCATCGGAATCCCGTCCAGCGCAGAGAACCCCATGCTGCTGGCGACGCTGCGGCCGGCTTCCAGCGCGCACAGGCTGGCGCCGTTGCCGAGGTGCAGCACGATGGTCTTGCCGGCCGCCGCGCGCGCATCGACCTGCGGCAACACGGCAGCGATGTACTCGTAGGAGAGCCCGTGAAAACCGTAGCGACGGATGCCCTGCCGGTGCAGCGCATCCGGCAGGGCATAGCGCTGCTCGACCTCGGCGTGGCTGCGGTGGAAGGCGGTGTCGAAGCACGCCACTTGCGGCAGTTCGGGATGGCGCAGCGCGATCTCGCGGATTGCCGCCAGGTTGTGCGGCTGATGCAGTGGCGCCAGGGGCACCAGCGCCTCCAGCGCGGCGAGCACCTGCGCATCGACCCGAACCGGCGCGGCGAGGTCCATGCCGCCATGCACCACGCGGTGACCTACCGCGTCATATCCATGGCCGGTACGCGCCAGGTGGTCCAGCAGCCAGTCAAGCGCCTCTGCCTGGCCCGCTTCGCTCAAGCCAAGCTCGGGCAACACGCTGCCATCGCTGCTGCGCCCACTGAAACGCGGGGCGCCGCCAATGTCACTGACGCTCCCGCGAACGCGCACGGCCAGCGTGCCACGGGCACCGTCGTAAAGCGCGAACTTCAGGCTGGACGAACCGGCGTTGAGTACCAGCACGCGCATTGCTCAGGCGCCACTCAAGGCCGATTTCATCCGCTGCGTCCGGTGATGCACCAGCAGCACCGCGATCGCGACCGAGGCCAGACGCGCCTCCAGCGTGTCGGCGCGGCTGGTCAGGATGATCGGCACGCGTGCGCCGACAACGATTCCGGCCGCATCCGCGTCAGCCATGAAGGACAAGCTCTTCGCCAGCATGTTGCCGGCCTCGAGGTCCGGCGCGATCAGGATGTCGGCACGACCGGCGACTGGCGAATCGAGCTTCTTGATGCGCGCAGCAGTCAGGCTCACCGCATTGTCCAACGCCAGCGGACCATCCAGCAGCCCACCGGTGATCTGTCCGCGATCGGCCATCTTGCACAGCGCGGCTGCCTCGATGGTCGACTGGATCTTCGGGTTGACCGACTCGGTGGCAGACAGGATGGCCACCTTGGGCTGGGGATTGCCCAACGCCTGCGCCAGGTCGATCGCGTTCTGCACGATGTCGACTTTCTCTGCCAGCGTCGGAAAGATGTTGATCGCCGCGTCGGCGATGATCACCACGCGATCGAGGAGCGGCACATCCATCACGAAGCAGTGGCTGATGCGCCGTTCGGTACGCAACCCGGCTTCGCGCGACACCACCGATCCCAGCAGCTCATCGGTGTGCAGGCTGCCTTTCATCAGCATGGTCGCACGGCCTTGGGCCACGAGCTGGGTCCCGCGCGCTGCAGATTCATGGCTGTGCGCCGTATCGATCAGCTCATAGGGCGTGATATCGAGCCCGGCCTCGGCGGCGGCCGCCTCGATGCGTGCCCGCGGCCCGACCAGGATCGGCTTGATCAAGCCCATCTGGGCGGCACGGATCGCGCCGGAAAGCGACGGCTCGTCGCAGGGATGCACGATTGCGCAGGGTTCGTCCGGCAGGTCGATGCAGAAATCGATGAGGCGCTGGTACTTGGAGTGTCGAGGCTCGTTCATCGATGCAGTATGTCCCAACCCGCCACGAGACCGCGCTCGAACCCAGGCAAGGAACACACTCCGGCGCACCGGTTCGCGCTAACCTTTGCACCGATCCTTCACACAGGTCACCAAGTGATGCCGAAATTCCTGCCGCTCCTGGCCTGTCTCATCGCCTGCAGCGCGGGCGCCGCCAATCTGCAGATTCCGACAGGCCATCCGCGCCTGTGGTTCGGCAATGCCGCGCGCCTGACGCAGGCGCAGGCCCACTTCAGCACGACACCGTTCACACCGCAGGGCAGCGACATCCAGTTCGAGCGCGCGCTGCGCGGCCTGCTGACCGCCAACAACGCCGATTGCGACGCCGCCGTCAGCCACCTCACCGGCTGGCTGGTCGAGAACAACGGCAGCCGGCGCGACGCGCTGCGCCAACAGGGCGAGGAACTGCTGGTCATCTACGACTGGTGCCACCAGCGGATGTCGCCGGCGCAGATTGCCACCCTGGTGACACGCTGGAACGGCTACCTCGACAGCGAGATCGCAGATGGTTTCGCCAACCAGGGCGCCGAGGCCAACAACTACTGGTGGGGACGCACGCGCAATGCCTTGATGTGGGGCATCGCCAGCTACGGCGACAACCCGCGCGCCCAGGAGTACATCGACCACGCGCTGGATGTGCGCCTGGACCAGTGGTTCGCCGGCTGGTACCAGGACTTCGGCCGCGGTGGGGTGTTCCCCGAGGGCGGCGACTACGGCGTGGTCAGCCTGAGCTATCCGTTGATTCCCTTCGCCAGCGCGGCCGATTTCGGCTACGACCCCTATGCCCGGACGCCCTATTTCCGCGAGGCGATATACGCCCTGCTCTACGGCACCACGCCGGGGCCGACCACGGTCAGCGGCAGCTGGTCCGGCGGTCCGCTGCTGTTCCCGTTCAACGACGACGAGAACTTCCACCTGGGCGGCACGATCAACGCACGCGAGTACCTCGGTGACTTCGCGCGCTTCATGGGCACGCGCCTGCCCGCGCTCGGCAATGCGCGCCACGCGCGCGCCTGGCTGGCGCAGACCGGTGCCGGGCGCCGCTGGCTGTTCGACGCGCTCGGCGGCACTGGCAGTGTCGCCGACTACGGCGAACTGCCGCTCGACTACTACGCCCCGGGCGCCGGGGTGCTCGACAGCCGCACCAGCCACGACGCCAGCGCGATGGCCGTGCACCTGCAGCTCGGCACCCCGGGGCACATCGAACACCGGCATTACGACGGCGGCAGTTTCCAGGTCTGGCGCAAGGGCCGCTTCCTGACCCGCGAGAGCGCCGGCTATTCGGACCAGCTGCGCGGCTTCATGGGCACCGGCAGCATCGACACCGAACACCCGCTGGCGCACAACACGCTGCTGTTCGAAGGCTGGAATACCGGGCGCTGGGTCGGCAGCGGGCCGCGCGTGATCCCGCCGGGTGGCGACCGCGGCGAGAACCCGCGGGGCCTGCCGGATGTGGTGCGGCTGCAGCACGCGCCTCAGTTCAGTTTCGTCGCCATCGACTACTCCGACGCCTACCGCAACATGCCGGACAGTAGGGTCGACTGGCCCTACGCCGACAAGGCGGTGCGCGAATTCGTGTTCATCCGCCCGCTTGAGGCGCTGGTGATCCTCGACCGCATGCGCGGATCGGCCGATTCGCTGTTGCCCTGGTACAACGGCGGCGGCTGGCTGCTGAGCGGTCCGCATCTGACCGCGGACCAGGTGCGGCGCACCTTCGTCATGCACTTCGAGACCCAGCCGACCGCCAGCGGCAACCGGCTCTCCGCTGTTCTGGGGTCGCAGACGGCAGAGTTGATCACCTTGCTGCCGGCTGCGCCGAGCTTCCGTCTGATCGACGAGGATCTGCCCGGCGACGAGCAGGCGGGGCAGTACCGGCTGGAACTGGATTCGATCGGCAGCGCGGAGAGTTACTTCCTCAACGTCGTGACCGGTTACGACAACGGTGAAGCCCAACTCGGCGCCGCGCTGGTCGACAACGGGAGCAACTGGACCCTGAGCCTGAGCCATCCGACCCGAGGCAGCGCCAGCCTGACGCTGCAGAAGGGCATGGCCTCATCGGGTGGCAGCCTGACGGTCGGCGCCACGACCACCGCGCTGCGGGCCGACGCGCAAGGCATCGTCGTGACCGATGCGCGCCCGGTCTGGGCCGATGGCGATGCGCTGTTCGGCAACGGATTCGAGTAATCCTTCGACTTGCGTAGACTGGCGGGTTTCCACCCTGCGCCGATCGCATGTCCCCGTGGCTGGCCATCAAGCGCGAACTGCGCGACCTGCTGTCGCTGTGGCTGGTGCCGGGCCTGGCCGCGGTGTTGCCATGGCACTGGTGCCTGGCGATCTACTGGTGGCTGGCCGGAAGCCGGCTGCTGATGCGCGAGGAGGTCGGCGGCAGCCGCGGTGGACGCCAGATGCTCGGCCTCGCGGCGAACGATCCGGAGTTCGACCGCCGCTTCCGCTTCGGCTTCCTGCTGGAACACGCCGACCTGTTCCGCGCACTCGGACGCGGCTGGCGCGGCCTGGCGCGCACCATGCCGCTGACGCGCCACGACACCGCGCCCGCCTCGGGCGGTTTGTGCTTCTTCTACAACTTCAACCAGGGCCTGCCGGCGCTGGCGACCCTGCGCGCCGCCGGCTACCACGTCTACCTGGTCTACCGCTCGCTCGACGCCCGCCCGCCCGGCGTCGGCTGGCTGCGCTACGGCTACATGCGCCTGCGGCTGTGGATGGTCGCGCAGGTGTGCGGCAATGCCGGCATCGGCACCGGCGGCGCGCGCGAACGGATCGCCGCCACCATTGCGGACGGCGGCCTGGTGTGCGTGGCGGCGGATACCCCGCCGCGCCCCAACACCGGACTGGTGCCGGTGCGCTTCCCGGACGGACGCCCGGCCTGGTGGCGCAGCGGTGTGCTCAAGCTCGCCCTGCAACTGCCGGGTGCCAGGCGCTGCTTCAGCGTGCGCCTGGACTGGGCCACGCGCCAGCGCACGTTGGACCTGAAACTGCTGCCGCCCACCCAGGACCTGGGCGAACTGGTCGGCCAGTTGAACGAGGAATTCCTCGACATCCTGGCCGGGCAATCGGAGCTGTGGTTCTACTGGCCGGGCCCACAGGGCTTCTTCCAGTTCCCCGAGGGTGGGCGCCTGGATCTGGAATGACGGCGATCAATGCCGCCGGTCCCATCGCGCCTAAGCTCACGGCAAAGGAGAACGCCGATGCAAACCCTGCAGCAAGCCATGCCCACACTCGCCCGCCACGCGGGCACCTGGGAAGGCCAGTGCCGCTACTACGACGCTGCCGGAGAACTGGTCGATGAGCACCAGTCGCGCCTGATTTGCAGCTTTCCGGAAGACGGCCCGTATCCTTACCTGCAGACCAACGTCCACCGCTGGGCCGACGGCCGCAGCGAAACCCGGGTGTATCCGGCCACCTGTTCGAATGGTCGCGTGCACTGGGATTCAGCCGAGATCAGCGGCTGGGCCGCCGAGGTTGCCGCGGACCCGGACGGGCTGACCCTGATGCTGCGCTGGATACCGCGCGCCGAACCCGCCGTATGCGTGCACGAATGGGTGCAGCTCTCCGCCTGCGGACGCTTCCGCTCACGCATAGGCCAGTGGGTCGAGGATGGTCGCGTGCGCCTGCGGATGATCAGCGACGAGGAGCGCGTGGAAGGGGCCGCAGGCTAGCGGCTCGCGCTGGCTTGTGAGAGTTCCGGTCGCCCCTGGCCGGTGCGCTTGCTCGCGCATCGAACTTCTTCGCGACCCGCGCCACTTTTTTGTCCGCAAAGGACGCAAAGAACGCAAAGGAAGCGAAAGCGGTTTCCGCTCTTCTTTGCGCTCTTCGCGTCCTTTGCGGACAAACTGCTCTTCAGATCAATGAGTTATCGGATGTTTGGTGTGAGCTGACTCTGTCGGCGATCTCTTCCGGCAGTCGACGGCAGAAGATCGCGGCTGAAGCCGCTCCCACCGGGTTCTCGGCACGCCGGCTCTTGCCGCCGACAACCGACAACCAGCAACCGACAGCCTGGAAGGGGGCAGATCGCAGTGGCGACCACCTCAGACGCCTGCCACGCCTACTGGATCAAATTCACCTGAGTGGCCGCAGTGCTGGTCAGCAGGCCGAAATGGCCGAGCGCATAGGTGTAGCTGCCGGTTTCGCCGGGCACGCTGGATGAGTGCACGCCACCGACGGTGCAGAAGCCGGTCGAGCAGACGATCTGGTCGCTCCACGACTTGATCGAATAGCTGCGCGCGGCGAAGCCGCCTGACTGCAGGCCGTTGACGAAGGGGCTGCCGACCGACAGGCCCCAGGAGCCGCAGGTGCTGGTGATGACGTTGAAGGGATAGCTGCCGCAGCTCCACAGCCCGCGGAAGGCGCCGGCGATGCCGACGAAGGTATGCACCGAGCCGGCCAGGCCCAGCTTGGCGATTTCGCGCGCGGCGAGCGTGGCGCCCATCGAATGCCCGAGCACATCGATCTTGCCGGTACAGGACGCGGCCCTGGCCTGGGTCAGCGCGTTCGCGACCGGCGTTTCCTCGCTGCCGTAATGGTCGTTGCAGGCCGGACAGCTCTTGCTGCCCCAGTCCGGCCGAAAGATCTGGCTGGTCGAATAGCCGCGGGCGCGCAGTTCGTTGTAGGTATTGGCGAAGTCGCTGGGCTTGCCGGCATTGCCGTGCACCAGCACCACGTTGTCGACACAGGCTGCCGGCGCCGACGCGGCGATCGCGCATCCCAGGATTGCGGCGCCGAGCGCCACCATACGTACGTTCATGCCACCCTCCCCGGTACAGAACGGACGGCCGCCCCCGCGACCGTTTCGTCGCCGATAGTATGCCCGCGCCCCTGCATGCGCCCCTGTCCGTTGGTACAGGTACGAGGACCTGCCGATGACCCACCCCTGCCTGAGTTGCGGCGCCTGCTGTGCCGCCTTCCGCGTGCCGATGTACTGGTCGGAAGCCGAAGACCGCGGCATCGACCCGGGACTGACCGAGAAGATCGATCCGCTGCGCGTGGCGATGCGCGTGGAGGACGCGCTGCACCTGCGCTGCATCGCCCTCGATGGAGAGATCGGCATGAACACCGCCTGCCGCATCTACGTGCAACGCCCCAGCCCCTGCCGCGACCTCACGGCAGCCTGGGAACATGGTCAGCCGAGCCCCCAGTGCGACCGCGCCCGCGCGCGCCACGGGTTGCCACCGCTGACGCCCGCGGATTGGTCGGCACCTGGGTGAGTGGAGGTTCGTTGTTGGTTGTTGGCTCTTGGTTGTCGGCAGCGAAGCTCGCACACCGCGCCGCCTGTGAGAGTCCCGGTCGCCCCTGGCCGGCGCGCTTGTTCGCGCATGGAACTGGAGGGCACGAGGCCACGAGGGCACGAGGGCACGCAAGAGCCGGTTCGATGCGAAGGTGCGTCTTTGCGTGCCCACTTGCCCTCGCGCCCTCCGAATTATCATTGCTGAATCAATGTCTTGCGACATGCTCGGTGAGAGTCCCGGTCGCCCCTGCCGGTGCGCTTATTCGCGCATCGAACCGTGACTCTCGCAAGATCGCGGACTCTGTTTTTGACGCAAAGGACGCAAAGGACGCAAAGGAAATCAAACGCGATACAGCGCTGGGTTATCCCCGGCACTTGCTGTCTTTGCGTCCTTTGCGTCCCTTTGCGTCCTTTGCGTACTCAATCACAGGGTCGTCGTTTCGCACGGGCTGAAAATGTATGAAATTCAACATCTTGGCGCATGTTCGGTGAGAGCGGACTCCGTCCGCGAGCTTTCCCGCGGCTAACCGCATGAAGAGCGAGAAAACCTGCCGTCAATCGGCGACACTCCCATAGCGGAGCGCAAGGCAAGTCCCCTGCCCCACTTCACCTCCCCCTGCCTCCCCCCCCGCCTTACCCTTGGCGACGCGCCCGCCACGCCGCCAGCGTGTTGTCCAGCAAGCACGCAATCGTCATCGGCCCGACGCCGCCGGGCACGGGGGTGAGGGCGCCGGCGATGTCCTTGACCGCGTCGAAGTCCACGTCACCGACCAGGCGGGTACCCGCCTCAGTGGCGATCCGGTTGATGCCGACGTCGATGACGATCGCGCCGGGCTTGACGTGCTCGGCGCCGAGCATCTTCGGCCGGCCGATCGCCGCGATCAGGATGTCGGCCCGGCGGCACACGGCCGGCAGGTCGCGGGTGCGCGAATGCGCGACGGTCACGGTGCAGTTCTCGCGCAGCAGCAGTTGCGCCAGCGGCTTGCCGACGATGTTCGAGCGGCCCACGATCACCGCGTGCAGGCCGGCAAGATCAGGCCGCGCGCGCTTGGCCAGGATCACGCAGCCGCGCGGCGTGCATGGCTCCAAGGCCGGCAAGCCCAGCGAAAGCCGGCCGACATTGACCGGATGAAAACCGTCGACATCCTTGCGCGGATCGATCGCATCGAGCACGCGTTGAGAATCGAGACCGGCGGGAAGCGGCAGTTGCACCAGGATGCCGTCGACCGCGGGATCTGCATTGAGCCGCTCTACCTCGGCCAGCAACTCCGCTTCCGAGGTTTCCGCCGGCAACATGCGCTCCACCGAATGCATGCCGACCTCGTGCGTGTGCTTGATCTTGGCGCCGACGTAGACCTGGCTGGCCGGATCGCCGCCGACCAGCACCACCGCGAGACCCGGCAAGCGCTGGTCGGCAGCCTTGAGCTTCGCCACTTCAGCCGCGACCTGCGCGCGGACTTCCGCCGCCACCGCCTTGCCGTCGAGGATCGTCGCGCCCATCGTGGCCTCTCCTGTGATTGGTCAGGCAATCCTAGGCACTTCGCTGCCCGTGTACTTGAGCGATGTCAGCCGCGCTTGTTGCGGCAGCACTGGCTGGATGTGCGATCGGCTTCAGCCGCGATGTTCCGGGAGT
Organism: Rhodanobacteraceae bacterium; assembly: GCA_016713135.1. Lineage (NCBI taxonomy): Bacteria > Pseudomonadati > Pseudomonadota > Gammaproteobacteria > Lysobacterales > Rhodanobacteraceae > Rhodanobacteraceae bacterium. The sequence goes on from JADJPR010000002.1 coordinate 387,241, forward strand.
ACCTTGCTCCGGGTGAAGGGCAATAGATCGCGGCTGAAGCATGTCGCAAGGCATTGATTTTGCGTAGGGCGGTGTATCGCGCAGCGATTCACCGCCGGCGCCTGGCGGCAAGTACCCGGGGAACGCGCTGCGCGCGTACCGCCGGGCTACGCGCATCCGGTGTTCGATGCGCGAATAAGCGCACCGACAGGGGCGACCGGAACTCTCGCTGATGAAACGATCCTGCCTCATCCACACGTATCCTAGTGAACTTCGAACCGGAGCCCACCATGAACCAGGACGACCAGAAACGCCGCTCTGCGGAAGCCGCGATGCGCTATGTCGAGGACGGCGCCGTGATCGGTGTCGGCACCGGCTCCACCGTGAACCAGTTCATCCCGCTGCTGGCTGCGCGCAAGCACGACATCGAAGGTGCGGTATCCAGCTCCGAAGCCAGCACCGCGCTGCTCAAGCAGCACGGCATCCGTGTGCTCGACCTCAACAGCACCGGCGACCTGCCGGTCTACATCGACGGTGCGGACGAGTGCGACCCGCACTTCCGCCTGATCAAGGGCGGCGGCGGCGCGCTGACGCGCGAGAAGATCATCGCCGGCGCCAGCCGCAAGTTCATCTGCCTGATCGACCAGAGCAAGCGGGTCGACGTGCTCGGTCGCTTCCCGCTGCCGGTGGAAGTGATTCCGATGGCGCGCAGCTTCGTCGCGCGGCAGATCGTCAAGGCGGGCGCCCACCCGGTGCTGCGCGAAGGCTTCAAGACCGACAACGGCAACCTGATCCTCGATGTGCACGGGATGGCGATCGTCCACCCGGAGCAACTGGAGCGCGACTGGAACCAGATTCCCGGCGTGGTCACGGTCGGCCTGTTCGCGCTGCGCCGCGCCGATGTGGTGATTTGCGCCGGCGAGACCCTCGCGCTCGCCTGATCCGCGGCAGTTGCATATCACCAATCGTCATTCGCGGCCGGACCGGGGCATCGCAACAATGCGGGCATGGACACACGCACTTATTCCGATGGCTGGGCGGGTTCGCGCAGCCCATCCCATGACTGGGCCGACCACGAGGCCGTGGTGCGCCCGCGCGCGCGCATCCCGCGCCCGATGACCGCCCTGCCGCCCCTGACCCATCTGGACCGCCTGGAGGCCGAGGCGATCCATGTGTTCCGCGAGGTCGCGGCCGAGTTCCAGCGGCCGGTGATGCTGTATTCGATCGGCAAGGACAGCTCGGTGCTGCTGCACCTGCTGCGCAAGGCCTTCGCGCCGGGCAAGCCGCCGATCCCGCTGCTGCACGTGGACACCACGTGGAAGTTCCGCGAGATGATCGCCTTCCGCGACAGCCTGCCGGAGCGCTACGGCATCGATGTGCGGGTGCACATCAACCAGGAAGGCCTGCGCCAGGGCGTCTCGCCGGTGACCCACGGCGCCACGGTACACACTGACGTCATGAAGACCCAGTCGCTGAAGCAGGCGCTGGATGCCGGCCGCTTCGACGCTGCGATCGGCGGCGCACGCCGCGACGAGGAGAAATCGCGCGCCAAGGAGCGCGTGTTTTCCTTCCGCAGCGAGGGTCATCGCTGGGATCCGAAGAACCAGCGCCCGGAGCTGTGGAACCTGTACAACACGCGCGTCCATCCCGGCGAGAGCGTGCGCGCCTTCCCGCTGTCGAACTGGACCGAGCTCGACATCTGGCTGTACATCTACCGCGAGAACATCGAGGTGCTGCCGCTGTACTTCGCCGCCGAGCGCCCGGTGGTCGAGCGCGATGGCGCGCTGATCATGGTCGATGACGAGCGCCTGCCGCTCAAGCCCGGCGAAGTGCCGCAGATGCGCCGCGTGCGCTTCCGCACGCTCGGCTGCTACCCGCTGACCGGCGCGATCGAATCCGACGCCGACAGCATCGAGGCGGTGATCGCCGAGATGCTGCAGGCGCGCACCTCCGAGCGCCAGGGACGCGTGATCGACCACGATCCGGGCGCGTCGATGGAGAAGAAGAAGCAGGAGGGCTATTTCTGATGAGCGCCCTCGCCGAGGACACCCGCGCGCAGATCGCCGACTACCTGCACCAGCATGAGCGCAAGTCGCTGCTGCGCTTCATCACCTGCGGCAGCGTGGACGATGGCAAGAGCACCCTGATCGGGCGCTTGCTGCACGACTGCCAGCAGCTGTTCGACGACCAACTCGCGGCGCTGGAACGCGACAGCCGCCGCCACGGCACGCAAGGCGACAACATCGACTTCGCGCTGCTGGTCGACGGCCTCGCGGCCGAACGCGAGCATGGCATCACCATCGACGTCGCCTACCGCTACTTCAGCACCGCGCAGCGCAAGTTCATCGTCGCCGACTGCCCCGGCCACGAGCAATACACCCGCAACATGGCCACCGGCGCGTCCACCGCGGACCTCGCCATCGTGCTGGTCGATGCGCGCAAGGGCTTGCTGACGCAGACGCGCCGCCACAGCTACATCGTCGCCCTGCTCGGCGTGCGCCAGGTGATCCTGGCGGTCAACAAGATGGATCTGGTGGGCTACGACCAGTCAGTGTTCGACGCGATCGAAGCCGATTACCGCGAACTCGCGGGCAAGCTCGGCATCGAGAAGGTCAGCTGCGTGCCGATCTCGGCGCGCGACGGTGACTGGGTCACCCGCGCCTCCGACGCAATGGGCTGGTACCGCGGCCTGAACCTGCTGCAACTGCTGGAACAGGCCGACCTGGACCACGCGGACGATCTGGGCGCGCTGCGCCTGCCGGTGCAGTGGGTCAACCGGCCGGACGCCGACTTCCGTGGCTATTCCGGCACCCTGGCGGCGGGCATCGCCGAACCCGGCATGGAAGTCGTGGCGCTGCCGTCGGGCCGGCGCACGCGCATCGCGCGAGTGATCGGCACGTCGGGCGATCTGCCGCAGGCGCAGCGCGGCCAGGCGGTCACGCTCACGCTCGCCGACGAGATCGACATCAGCCGCGGCGACGTGCTCGCCGATGCGCGCCACCCGCCGGAGGTCGCCGACCAGTTTGCCGCGCACATCCTGTGGATGAGCGACGAACCGCTGCTGCCCGGGCGCCAGTACTGGCTGAAAAGCGCCACCCGCACGGTCGGTGCGCAGGTCAGCGACATCACGCACAAGGTCGCCGTCAACACCCAGGAACACCTCGCGGCCCGGCGCTTGCTGCTCAATGAAGTCGGCTACTGCAAGCTCACTCTGGCTGCGCCGATTGCCTTCGAGCGCTACGCCGACGACCGCACGCTCGGCGGCTTCATCCTGGTCGACCGCCAGACCCACGCCACCGTCGCCTGCGGCACGCTGAGCTTCGCGCTGCGCCGTGCCAGCAACATCCATTGGCACACCCTCGCGGTTGACCGCCACGCCCGCGCCCGGATCAAGGGCCAGGCCCCGCGCTGCCTGTGGTTCACCGGCCTGTCCGGCTCCGGCAAGTCGACCATCGCCAACCTGGTCGACCGCCGCCTGCACGCGCTCGGCTTCCACACCTACCTGCTCGACGGCGACAACGTCCGCCACGGCCTCAACAAGGACCTGGGCTTCACCCCCGAGGACCGCGTCGAGAACATCCGCCGCGTCGCCGAAGTCGCCAGGCTGATGGCCGACGCCGGCCTGATCGTGCTGGTCAGCTTCATCTCGCCCTACCGCTCCGAACGCGAGATGGCCCGCGCCCTGTTCCCCGAAGGCGAGTTCGTCGAGATCCACGTCGACACTCCGCTCGAAGTCTGCGAACAGCGCGACAGCAAGGGCCTCTACGCCCGCGCCCGCGCCGGTAAACTCCCCAACTTCACCGGCATCGACGCGCCCTACGAGGCGCCGGAGAGTCCGGAGATCAGGCTGGAAACCAGCAGCATTCCTGCCGACGCGCTGGCCGAGAGCGTCTGCCACATCATCACCGGGCACAGCTGAGGGCCGGGCGTATAGACTCGCGGGCCCGTCAATTGTCCGAGGAGCGCGCGCGTGAACCCAGGCGACAGGCTGAGGGTGGCCCGCGGATTGCGCGTGACTTGCCAGTCGCCGAGCGAGTTCCTGCTCAAGTCGGGGCAACGGGAGATCTGCGGCGGCCCCTACACCCTTGCCCTGCTTGACGCTTTCCGCACGCCGCGCAGCATGAACGAGGTGCTGGCTGATTTCCGCGGCCGCCTGACTGGCGCACAGGACTGGATGGAGCTGACCCAGCAGCTCCTGCTCCTGCACCGGCATGGGATGCTGGAAGACCCGGCGGCGGTTGAACTGGAAGTGCGCGCGAATCCGGTAGCTGGATTCGGCTCGCCCGCGATCCACATCCAGATGCTGGAGGACCGGGAGCGAACCCAGCGCTTCCTGCGAGCGATTGCCGACGTCGTGAAGCCCGGCGACGTGGTGGTCGATCTGGGTACCGGTTCCGGCGTGCTGGCAATTGCCGCAGCCAAGGCCGGAGCGCGCCGGGTGTATGCCATCGAAGCCACGAACATTGCCGATACGGCCCGCAGGGCGTTCGCCGAAAACGGCGTGGCCGACAGAATCAGCCTGATCGAGGGATATTCGACGCAGATCCAGGTTCCAGAGCGTGCCGATGTGCTGGTTTCCGAGATCATCGGGAATGAACCGCTCGGGGAGCGAATCCTCGAAACAACGGCGGACGCGGTGCGCCGCTTCCTCAAGCCGGATGCGAAGCTGATTCCGCAACGACTGCGGGTGCACGCATTTCCCGTCGAATTGCCGGCAAAGTACCGCGACCGCCTGCGGGTCAGTGATGATGTGCTCGAGAACTGGCGACATGCCTACGGAGTGGACTTCACGGCACTCGCTGATCTATCGCGAAAGTCACCAGCCAGCCTGCAGATCAAGCCTGCTGAGATCACCCAGTGGCTCGCTCTGGGGGATTCGCACTGCGTCGCGGACTTCGATCTGACCCTGCCGTCGCATCCGCGCGAGGCAGCGACGGCGATCGTCGATTGCACCCGGGCGGGTACCCTGGAGGCATTGGCCATCTGGTTCGAGGCCGACCTTGGTTGTGGGCAACTGCTCGCCACCAACCCGGCCACCTACCGGCCGGACAATCACTGGTTGCATCCGGTCTACGTGCTGGCGGCGCCGGTCAAAGTTCAAGCCGGCGAGCGGATTCGCCTGCGCATCGAGACCAGCCATTCGGTGCATGTGAGCGCAGAGCCGGTGGAAGCCTGACCGGGACAGTCACCACGCTCAGCGACCGCGCAGGAACAACCGGTCGAGCGCGGCCTTGTCGAGTTGCACCCAGGTCGGGCGCCCGTGGTTGCACTGGCCGCTGCGCTCGGTGACCTCCATGTCGCGCAGCAGTGCGTTCATCTCGGGCACGCTCAGGCGGCGATTCGCCCGCACGGACGCGTGGCAGGCCAGAGTCGAGAGCAGTTCGTTACGGGTCTCCTCGATGCGCGTGGAACTGCCGTGCTGGCGCAGATCCGCCAGCACATCGCGCACCAGCGCCTCGATGTCCAGGTCGGCCAGCGCGATCGGCACGCGGCGCACGCCGATCGCCTCCACGCCCACGCGCGCAATGTCGAATCCGAGCGCCTCGAAGCGTTCGCGCGCGGCCTCAGCCAGGTCGGCTTCCCGCTCCGATACCGCAATCTGCAAGGGCACGAGCAATGCCTGGCTGCGCACACCGGCGCCTCCCAGCGACTGTTTCAGCCGCTCGTAGGTGATCCGCTCGTGCGCCGCGTGCATGTCGACCAGCACCAGGCCAGCGGCGTTCTCCGCCAGGATGAACACGCCGTGCAACTGCGCCAGGGCAAATCCGAGCGGCGGCGCTTCGGCCGCATCGGTTGCGGGCATGGCCGTCGTCGAAGCAGGCGGCAGGCTCGAAGGCACTGCGTAAAGCGCACGATAGGCCGCCATCGGCTCGGCCGCCTGCGCGTAGCTGATCGGCATCTGGCGATAAGCCGGCGCCGACGTCGATGCCGTGACCGGGCCGGCCACTGGCGACTCCGCCATCGCCGGCACGGGCGCCGCAGCACCCGCGCGCGTCCCCGCCAGGGCCTCGTGCAGGGTGCGATAGATCATGTCGTGCACCACGCGGCCGTCGCGGAAACGCACCTCGTGCTTGGCCGGATGCACATTGACGTCCACCCGCGCCGGATCGATGTCCAGGTACAACACGAAAGCCGGGTGGCGCCCGTGGAACAGGACGTCGGCATAGGCCTGGCGCACCGCGTGGGCGATCAGCCGGTCGCGCACCAGACGGCCATTGACGTAGAAATACTGCTGGTCCGCCTGCGAGCGCGCATCGGTGGGCAACCCTACCCAGCCGTGCAGCCGCGCCCCGGCGCCCTCGGCATCCAGTTGCAGCGCGCGCTCGGCAAACTCCGGACCCACGACCGCGCGCAGCCGCTGGCGCACATCGGTCGCCGAGCCCGCGGCGCGAATAGGAAGTTGCGCCTTGCCGTTGTGCGACAGGCGGAACTCGACATCGGTGCGCGCGAGCGCCAGCGAGCGCACCCAGTCCTCGACGTGGCCGAACTCGGTGCGCTCCGCCTTGAGGAATTTGCGCCGCGCCGGGACGTTGTAGAACAAGTCCCAGGCTTCCACCCGCGTACCCGGTCGCATCGCTTCTGCTCGGGGCGCGGATACCTGGCCGCCCGAGGCATCCACCACGTAGCCGTGCGCGGCACCCGGCTGGCGCGACGCCAGCGTCAGGCGTGAGACCGACGCGATGCTCGGCAAGGCTTCGCCGCGGAATCCCAGCGAGCGCACCATCTCCAGATCGTCCATCGACGCGATCTTGCTCGTGGCATGCCGGCACAACGCCACCGGCAGCTCGTCGACGCCGATGCCGCCGCCGTTGTCGGCCACCCGGATCAACTTCGCCCCACCCGCCTCGATGTCAATCTCGACCAGCGAGGCGCCCGCGTCCAGCGCGTTCTCGACCAATTCCTTGACCACCGACGCCGGGCGCTCGATCACCTCGCCAGCGGCGATCTGGTTGATCAGGTGATCGGGGAGGATGCGGATCGGCATGCAACCGGGAATTCTCAACGCGCAAACGACAGCGGCCCTGCGTCCGGGGGCCGCCAACCTACAACAATTTCCTGTGCAACATCAGCTGGCGTCGCGATCCCCGCGGACTGCCGTCGCCGGGAGTGCGGGCCCGGTCGTGTTCAGTGACACAGTGATCGCGTATGCGCAAAGCAGGCCAAGGAAACCGGCGATCAATGCCAGATCCGGAACTCCCAGAAACATCAGCCCAAGTCCGCTTCCGGCGATCGCCAGGTGCAGGACGAGACCGGCGACAACGACCCGCGGCACACTGAATCCGCGATCGAGCAACAAGTGGTGGAAGTGCATGCGATCCGCCGAGAACGGCGAACGACCACCGGCCAGTCGGCGTCCGATGAGGGTCAGGCAATCCAGGATCGGCAGGCCGACCAGCCAGGGTGCGACCGATGGCGTCACCCGGGCGGACGGCGCCTGCGTCAGTTCGATTGCCGACCAGGCGACCAGCAGGCCCAGCAATGCGCTGCCACTGTTGCCGAGGAAGGTGAGCGCCTTGGGGCGACCGGGGATGCGCAAATTGAAGATCAGGTAGGCCGCAATCGCGACGGTGGCCACCAGCAGCAGCCACCCCAGGAGCGCGAGGCCGGTCCAGAAAGCGAGCACGGCGATGACGATCAAGGTTGCCGCGACGATCGACCCCGCCAGTCCATCGACCCCGTCGATCATGTTGACGGCGTTGATGATTCCGACCACCGCGAACGCAGTGAACGCCATCGACGCCCATCCCAATGACAGCGCGGGTCGTGCCTCGGGAAGCGAGAGACTGTGCAGTTCCGCGCCGAACCAGCAGATCGTCAATGCGGCTACAGACTGGACCAGGATCCGGTAGTGCCACTTGAGATCGCGAAGGTCATCCAGTATCCCGACCGCGATCAGCATAGCGCCGGCCAACAGCAGTCCGAACGCACTGCTGCCGAGCGTGAATCCAGGCACCATCGACCAGCCGACGCAGCTCGCGAGGAAAATCGAGATGCCGCCGACCACGGGGGTCGGGTGCGCATGATCCTTGCGACCGACCGGGTGGTCGACCAGCCCCATTCGCGCGGCGTGCCCGATCAGCCACCAACAGCTGACCGCACCGACTGCCAGGGCAGTCAGCATCGCCGCGATTACGTATGGGTCCAGCCCCAAGTTCCAGCCCAATGCCGATTCCCAGTTGGTAACAGAGACAGAGTCCCTAGTGTGCCGACAACCGCCTGAGCGGTGCAAGCGATGGCCCGGTCGCCTGGCCCGTCGATCAAGTGGATGGCAGCAACAACTGCCACGCACTCATCGGTCGTGCCCAGGCTTGCCTGCCACCGCCTCCAGCACCGCCAACATGCGGGCTGCCAACGCAGAGCGTTCATATTTCCTGGCTGCCGCAAGGCCAGCGTCGCGGAAACCGGCGGCCAGCGCCGGATCCATCGCGATCTCCGAGAGCGCAGCCGCGATCGCACCCACGCTTTCGGGCTCCACCACCCGCCCGCACGCTTCACGCGTGACGATGGATGCCGCTTCGCCAGCAACGCCCAACACCACCGGCACACCCATTCCCATGGCTTCGAACAGCTTCGACGGAATCACCGTCTCGAACAACGGCGTCCGTTTCAAATGCACGATGCACGCATCGAGCAGTGACCAGTACCGCACGATGTCCTGTTTGGACACCGTGTCGACGAAGATCACGTTGCCCAGATTCTCTTGCGCCGCGCGCTGCTGCAACGCGCGCTTCTCCGCGCCATCGCCGACCAGCACAAGTACCAATCGACGCCCGTCCGCCAGCTGCGGCAACATTGCAGCCACATCCAGCAGCGTACCGAGGCCGTGCGCGAGGCCATGCGTGCCGATGTACCCGGCCACGAACGCGCCGGCCAGGCCCAGCGTCGACTGCAGCTCGCTGTCCTTGCCGCGCGGCGAGAAGTTTGTCAGGTCGACACCATTGGTGATCACCGTGATGCGCTCCGCGGGAATGCCCCCTGCCATCAGGTGCGCGCGGAAAGACTCGGTGACCGAGACGATGTGCGCGGCATTCCGGTACAGGAACCACTCGATGCGCTCGAGCATCGCGATTGCCCGCGAATGACTCATCGCCCCCACCGCCTTGATCGATTCGGGCCAGAGGTCGCGCAGTTCGAAGACGAAAGGACGCCGCTTCACCGCACCCACGAACCATCCGGCACACGCCGTGAAGAACTGCGGCGACGTGCCGAGGACGACATCGACCTTCCGCACGAACAGCGCGGCGAGCGATGCGCTCAGCATGAAGCTCATGTAATCGGCAATGCGCTTGGCGAAGCCCTCGTTCGCCGTGATGTAGGTCCAGACGCGGATCACCTCGATGCCGTCGATGGTCTCGCGCTGCCACAAGCGATTGCGGTAGCCGGGGAAAACACTGCCCTTCGGAAAGTTGGGCGCCCCCGTGATCACCGTCACCTTTGCCCCGGCACGAACCCACTCGCGCGTGTGCTCACAGGTGCGACTGGCAGGCGCATTCACTTCCGGCGGGAAGTTGTCGGTCAGGAACAGGATGTGCAAGTGGGGACCCGGAGCCGGCTTAGCCGGGAAGTATCGCTGCGAAGGGCGCCGCGCGTCAGCGGCAATGGCGAATTTCGACGCGAACGCCGCTGGCCCGCGCCTTCCACTCAAGGCAAATCCCGACGCGCCGATTGGCGGGAACGGCGCTGGTGATGACGTGGTTCGCAACCGTCGTGCCGAAACGCGGGTGCCAGGTACTGTCGACCAGACCCAACTGCTCACCCAGCGCCAGGATTGCCGCGCCAGACGGGGAATCCTGCAGTCGCCCAGGCGCACTGATTCCGATATCCGGATGCAGGTGAAAGCGTGCCTCGCCTTCGACCTGATCGCCCTCCAGCATGTCCCACACTTCGAGCGTCCCCGCGGTCAGACGCCATTCCCGGCGATGGATCAGTTTCCGGCCGTCGCGGCAGTAGCCGTCGTGAGCGCACTCGATGCGAATCGATGAGGCATCGCGCTCGATTTTCAGGCCCAAAGGACGCGCCCGACGGGCGACTCGAAAGCCGCTCCAGACTTCCGACGAATCCAGACCGCCGGCGATGACCGTGTTATGCGCCGCGGTTCCGCGCTGGCGCAGACGCTCTGCCGAGATTCCGTAGCAACTGGTTCCGCTGTTGACCAGTACCCGTTGACCGGCCAGCGACAGCTCGAACGAGAGCGTGTCCGCGTGCGCGTGACCCGGCAGGTAGTCCGGGCCTATGCGCGCCACGTCGATCAGGAGCACCGCGGCGCCCAGCTGCGCACGGATGTACCCCGAATCCGCAAGGTGCGTCAGTTCCGTATCGCACGCACTCCAGGAAACGCCAAGACGCGCTGCATGGTCGAAAAGTTCGGCTGGCGTCGGCGCGACCCCCATGGCGGCATCATTGAAGAAGGAAATTTCCCCATCGGGGTGGCACATGGCCTCCAGCCAGGCACCCATCCGGCTGGCGACGGCGCGCCAGCGCGAAACGGTCGCCCGCGGAATGACGCCTGCAAAGGCCCCGGCCAGGTTGATCAGGTCCAGCAGGTCCTCGAATGCCAGCGCGTGATACATCGGACTGAGCTCGAATTGCCCGCCGTCGGGCAACACCTGCTCATCGAGCTCACGATCCAGGATCGAAAGTCCCGTCGTACGCCAGCGCCCAGCCTCGTCGCCGTCGAAGTAACAGCCGGCAAACACCAGCGCCTTGGCATTGACGAACAGGTGGTTGCCGAGCAGATGCCACTCCAGGCGGCGCTCCAGCTGGCGCGCCTGCACGGCCAGACTGTGAATGGCCTCTGCCGGCAGCGCAAAGCCCGAGAGCGACGCCTTGATCCAGTTGACCATCCGCAGCGAGGTCGGATAAGGCGCCCAACCCACGCCCTGTGCCGGGGGATTCCCGGCGATCCAGTGTGCGATCAGGTTGGCATGCCAGTCCCGCCGGCCTGCAGCACCCGTGGCGTTGAGGTCGTCGAAATAGTGCAGGTTGTAGCGCAGCAACTCGGAGAGCCGGGGGAACTGCCAGCCCCCTTCGCCATCCAGGTGTACCTCATCCGATGCGAGTTGCCAGTGCGATGGACCGATCAGGGAGGGCTCGCGCGCTGCGGGCTCGCACCATGTTGCAACTGCGCGGCGCGCCGGCGCAGGCGCCAGCCTGGGCCTTGGGCGGCGAATGCGAAACCACAGCCGGCCATACCACTGAACCGGCTTCAGGTGGCGCAAGGTGTGGAAGTAGCGCGAGACCGAGGTCATCCAGCACCTGCGCCACCCGCCTGCCCCGGGCGTGCCACGGCCGGGGCGGCCCGGGCGTCGACACGATTGGCGCGCAGCGGCAACATTGGCGCCATGGAAGTCGCACGCGCCGATCTGCACGAATCAACCGAGAGATGAAGAGCGTCCGGCTCGTTCAAGTCTTTTTCCGTGATGACCAGCGGGCGGCACTGGACCCGCTTGCTGTGCCCTACTTCAACGGCACGCTCGATCCCCTGTACGAAAACCGGATCATCCTCGACCTCCTCGCTGCCCGCGATTACCTTGGCCATGATTTCTGGGGTGTGACTTCGTGGCGGCTGCGCGAGAAGACCGACCTCACGGTGGCGGCGATCAGCGACGCAATCGGTGCCGATCCCGATGGGGCGAACATCTACATCTACGACAACGAAGCCCGCGGCGACGAACTGCAGCGCAATAGCGACAACGCCATTGGTGCGATCCTGCGGCGCCTGCGCGAGATCCATGGGCTGCAGCCGGACGAGCGCTGGGTTCCGGTGCTGCGGAATTTCTGGCTGGCAGACGGCCCCGCCTGCATCCGCTACCACGCGTTCCTGTCGGCCATGCATGCCAGTCTGAGTGCCGATGAATCCTGCCGGCGACTCCTGGAAACACACTGGCTGGACCACCGCGGCAGCCGGACCTGCCTGCATCCCTTCGTCTACGAGTACCTGTTCGGCCTGTTCCTGCGCAACAACCCGGACCTCGAGGTCAGGCACCTCGTCCGCCTGCAACTGCCTGGGCGCGCGGTACGCTGGATGCTCGCCCGCCGGGCCAATGCCGGCCGCCAGCCAGCGGTTTGACCGGTTCAAGGTTGCAGTGCAGCAAGCGCGCGCTGCTGCGCTTCGATCGCGATTCGGCTCGATTCGAAAATCTCGTCGGCGGCGATCGGTGACGCCTTGCCCTCGCGAATGGCCTGGATGAAGGCAGCCGCGCAGGCCTGCTGTCCCTTGTCCTGGCGCCAACTCCCCTGGCTGCCAAAGCCTGCGAAGCCATGCCCCCGCAGGCTGCGGAAATTGTCGATGCCCAGGACCCGTCCACCGCAATAGACCTCGATGCGCTCCTTGGGGACGCCTCGATGGCCATTGGCCAGGTACTGGATCGTGGCGATCGATCCATCCTGGTATTGGAGCTGCAACGACACGCTGTCGCGCGTCGCGCCGTCGAGTGCGACCAGGTCCCAGCGCAGGACCCGGTGACCGACCAGATGGCGCGCCAGGTCGATGAAGTGACATGCTTCGCCAACGATCCGCCCACCGCCAATGCGCAGATCCTGGGTCCAGTGCTCCGGCGGAATCGCGCCAGCGTTCACCGTGATCGACACGGCTCTTGGCGCCGTCAGACCCGCCAGCAGGGCTTGCGCGCGCTGGACGAGCGGCGCAAACCGCCGATTGAACCCGACCATCAGCAGCGGCGCAGGATGCTGACCATCGCCCACCAGGGCGGCCTGGATCTGCTCGAGTTCTGCCAGGGTCAGGCACAGTGGCTTTTCGACGAAGACGTGCTTTCCGGCCCGCAATGCGGCAATCACCTGTGCCGCATGGTCGTTGTGCCGGGTGGCAATCACCACCGCATCATTGTCCTCGGCGGCGATGACGGCCGCGGCGTCGGTGCCGGCGCGGCGAAACCCGTGCTTGCGTCCGTAATGCGCCGCGCTCACACCCTGTGCGCTGACCAGGGTATCCAGGACGGCGCCGCCCGCGCGCAGCGCCGGGATCAGCACACGGCCAGCGTAGTTTCCAGCGCCGATGACCGCGAGTCGGCATTGCCCTCCGGGCCGGACTGCCGGCGCGATCCCGGGCCCTGCGCTGACGAGGTCGACGGTCGTCGCCGGCGCGGCGTCCTCCGGCGGATAGCGCAGGAGAATCCCCAGCGACGGTTCGGGACTCGCCAGCAGTTCATAGGCCTGGGGGGCATCGGTGAAGGCGAATCGGTGGCTGATCAACGGACCCACGTCGAGGGAACCAGCCGCCATGAGATCGAGCACGGCTTCGAAATTGCGTTGTTCGGTCCACCGGACGAACCCGATCGGGTAGTCGTGGCCCTGCTCCTCGTAGGCAGGGTCATAGCGTCCGGGCCCGTAGGAGCAACTGACCTGGAAGCTCAGCTCTTTCTCGTAAAAGTCGGCACGCGAGAGCTCCAGCCCGGTGACACCGACCAGCACGATCCGTCCGCGCTTGCGGCACATCCGGGCGGCCTGGTGCACCGGATCGCTGCTCTGGGTGGAAGCCGTCAACAGCACCGCGTCCACGCCCTGTCCGCGCGAGAATCGCTCAGCCGCGGACAGTGCGTCCTCGCCAGCACCGACGTTGACGACCACCTCCGCTCCGAACTGTCTTGCCAACGCAAGTCGCGTCGCATCGACATCGATGCCCATCACACGGCAGCCGTTGGCCCTGAGCATCTGCACCGTCAGCAGGCCAATGAGCCCGAGACCCGTCACCACCACGCATTCGCCCAGCGTGGGCTGCACCAGGCGCACCCCCTGCAAGCCGATCGCCGCAAGCACGGTGAATGCCGCCTGTTCGTCACTGAGCGCGTCCGGAATGCGGGCGCACAGATTGCCCGACGCGGTCACGATCTCCGCGTGCTTGCCATTGCTGACCACACGATCACCCGGCGCGAAGCCTGGAAGGTCGCCCCCACTGGCGAGCACACGGCCGACATTGCAGTAGCCAGGCGCCAGCGGCTGATCGAGCTTGCTGCGTACCGCATCCACGGTGGCCAGAAGCCCGTCCGTGCGCACCTTTTCGAGCACCATGCGCACCTTGTCGGGCTGCTGGCGCGCCTTGCTGAGCCAGTTCGCCTTGCCAAAGGCCACCATCATCCTTTCGGTGCCGGCAGATACCAGCGACACGCTGGTGCAGATCAGCAAGCCTCGCGAAGGGACTGCGGGACATGGCACCTCGACCAGTGTCGTGGTGCCGTCGTTGAGGTTCTGCAGGACTTGTTTCATCAGGACGTGCGGTTGAATGCGGTCATGGGTGGGGCCGAGTAGTCGTGGTGCCCGGTCGCTTGCGCCACCCGGGGTGCAGCAGGGTTCAGGGCGCGCTAGCGCGTGGCAGGGATGTACATCGAGACCAGTTCCTTGAGGCGCGCATCATCGCAGCGCCGGACCGTCGCCAGCGCCCAGAGATCGAAATACGGCGCCGGCCTGGCGGCCACCTTGATCGCGCCAAACCCGGCCATGAACAGGCTCATGTGCAGCACTTTGGCAGTGAACCCACAATGGTGGGCCATGTAGCCACGACCATCGGCGATGGCCGATCGGTCCCCATACAGCACATCCATCGGCGAAATCCGCATTCCCGGCGCAATCTCTTCCGTCAGCTTGTTTTCGACGATGAGCGCCGCAACCGACTGCAGATCCGGGCAGATGATCACCGCAAATCCATCGGGCTTGAGGACCCTGCGAAATTCAGCGAGGGCACGCGGAACCTCGTGCGCGTACAGATGTTCGATGTTGTGGCTTGAATACAGCGCATCGAATGCAGCATCCGGCACCACCGACATGTCCGCAATCGATGCAAGGATATCGGGGGAAAGGGCGGTATCGACATCCAGACGCACTTCGGACCATTCCGGGTGACGGCGCCCGATGGTCGTCTGCTCCCTGGTGGCGTCACCGCAACCGACGTGCAGGAACTTCTTCATGGCCACTCCTCGAGGCTCCTGGATCATGCTCGGACGGCGTTTTCACGACTACCCACGAAGGCGCCGGAAAGCGATCGCAAAGTCGTGAATGCGGCGCAGTCGATCGCCATCGGCCCGACGCAAGCGCTGCGTGGCAAGCTCAATCCAGCCATTTCACATCTGCCAGGGTGAAGCTGCGACCATCGACGGCGAGCGCCTTCATCGCTCCGCCGCGATTGACTGCCAATTCAGCGAGAAAACGGCTATTCGGCTCATGCCATCCCGTCGGCGGGCATTGCCGAAAACCAGAATATTCGGGAAGTTCCCGCAGATAATCCGCGCGCGCCATCCAGAAGTTACCCGCGAAATAGGCAATGCCGATCCTGTCATCATTCAGCAGGCACGGTCCCGCCACATTTTCCGGGCCATCGGCCAGCCGCAGCGCCCAATGGTCTGCATTGGCCAGCAACTGGTTCATGTGCAGACGCCAGTTCTCGATCTGTGGCTCTGGCGGTCGGTAGCTGACACCTTTTGCATGACAATACAGGATCACCCCATCCGAGCCACGTGCAAGAGCGTCCACCCGCTCCATCGATGGATGCTCGAACTCATCCATCGCACGGCGCCTGATCTCGGGATGCGCAGACGAACAGGGCCCGGAGCCAGCGCTGGATGCGCTGTCCGCCGGGCGGAATCCAACCGTGGCTGCGCGCACTTCCGCGACGATCGCGAGCAGGCGCTGTTCCAGCGACACCCCGGAGAACTGGAAGGTCCGGCCGGAGGCCGTGGTCAGGACGGGCGCCGGCGGGATCGCCAGGGTGATGTTCAACGAGCGGATACGACGGTTCGGGAGCAGCAGTGCAAGCTGCTCGCGAACCACCGACTGCCAGTGGTTGACTGCAAGGACGTGATAAACCACATCAATGAGCATCCAGCTCACCTTCGAGATAGCCGAAGCGCCGCATGACATCGCCGAATTCCGACACCACACGGCCTGCCTGATCGGGCGTCAACGCATCGCGCCAGCCACCCGCCTTTCCCGAGCGGAAGAAGCGCACGGACTGGGCGGGGCGCTCGGCGAAACCCGTCCGTTGCTCGCTCTCGGCAAGACGCGAGAACGCGCACTGTTCAACCGCACGAGCCACGACCCCGGGCTCCGGGTCAAGACCGATCGCGCGCAGCACCCGGCCAACGCTGTCCATGGGGTCGGCAAGCATGTCCTCATAGCGCAGGACTTCCACCTTGACCGAGGACTGATCAACCCAGCTCTGGACATGCAGGTCCCAGCGTCCCAGCCACTGCGGGAACTGGTCGACATGCGGGACCGCACCACCACTGAGATGCAGGCGATCGTTGACCATCCGGGACAGCGTCTCCTCGATCCCGAGGCCCAGGTGATGCGCGAACGAGACGCACACATCGCGAGGATCGCGCACGATGTAAATGGCGATCTGGGGGACATCGGCCGGCAGAACCGCAGTTCCCAACGCAGGGGATTCGAAGCGATCGTGCACCTTGAGATAGAGCGTGCCCGGCGACTGTCGCGCCATGGTACAGAGCACCCTGGGCCGGAGCAGGTCCAGTTCCTCACGCCGCAGTTCCGAAGACACCAGTCCGGTCACGCGCTCGAAGGTCTCACGGCGACTGACGATCAGCGAATCGTCGACCGCGTTCAGAAGCACCGGACCACGGTCGTTGTTGCGGATCTGGCGCAGCAACAGTCGCAGCCAGGTATTCCCCGATTTCGGGTAGGAGGCCAACCACACGATCCCACTCACCGGGCATCCCCTGGAACGAGCAACTGGCGCAAGCTTGTTCCGTAGTCCGCCGAGAGCGGCAATTCGCTGGGGCGATGCACCACGACCGGCTGCGGCAATCGCGCGAGCGCGGCCAGGATCCTGAACTGGGCTGCCCTTGCGCTGTTGCCAATCGGACCGGCCGGCGATCTCTGAAAGTCACTGAGGGCAGCAAGCAGCGCTTGCGGCGAGAGCGGGGCCGCAACCGCCCGTGACACATCACACGGATTGAGCAGGCAAACCCTCGCCACCGGGAACTGCTGTGCGCGCGAGGCGGACCGAGGCAATGGCGGACGCCGGAATTGCTGCTTGCCGAGGCCGGTCCGAACTGGCCCAACCGGCTCGCCAATGGCATTCCCGGCGTCAGCACCATCCGGCCAAAGCTTGACCCAGGCCGGCCCTTCTGCCACCCGAATTTCGCCGTCTGCCTCGCGCAGCACCACGACATCGTCGCTGATCACCGGGAACCCCTGGCAAGCGAGGGTGACCGCCGCGGTGGACTTCCCGGCCATTGCGCCGCCAACCAGCAGCAGCGCACCCATCGGACACAGAACCGCCGCGCCGCGAAGCACCAGCGCGCCGCTGTGTGCCAGCAGCGAGGGCAGCACGCCGCTGAAGAGCAGCCCATCGGTTTCATTCTCGGGGAGGCCAGACGACACATGCAGCGTCATTGGGGACGTCTGCTCCAACCGGCAATCCAGGCCAGGGGGCAGCCACGGCAGCACCGTGCCCCGCGATCCGATGGCACCTGTTTCATGAGGATCGCTCAACTGCAGGCGCAGATCCACATCCGAACCTTCGGAGACCAGATGGAGTCCCTCCAGCAGACGGTTGCTGCGCAGACGCGCACCGTGAAAGTCGTACGTGAAGCCGGACAAGGCGCCATCCAGGGTGGTCAGACCCAAAATCATGCATGAATCAGCGCGGACGTGTCAGGGCCGGTGCAACAACCGATAATCTCGCGCCTGACCAGATGTCCGCGGCGAGGGCCCCTTGACCAGCAACCGCAGCGCTTCGACAAGCGAATCGAGCGACCCGGTCCGCACTCATCTGGCCGCCATCGCAGCACTGGAGGCCGGCTACCCGAGGAAGGCGGCCGCGCTGTGCGAGCAAGTCGCGGCCCACCTGGCATCCGATGCAGGATTCCTGCTGACGCGCGGCGAGAGCCTGCGCCAGCTAGGCAAGCGTACCGATGCCCTGGCCCTGTTCAGACACGCGCTCCGCCTCGAACCCATGTCCCCGCCGGTGCACCTTTCGCTGGCAACCAGCTTGTGTGAACTGGGCGCGCGGGACGAAGCCATCAAGCACGTCCGCAAGGCCGTCGAACTGGATCCCGGCAACGCGCATGCGCACTACGTCGAAGCGCTGGTGCGCATCGAAAACATGGAACTCCAGTCAGCGATCGATTCATTGCGACGGCTCCTGGATCTGGCGCCCGACCATCGTCCCGGGCTGAGCACGCTGCTCTATTTGCTGAATCTGATTCCCGGACTGAATCCGGCAACGGTCGCCGAGGAGCATTGCGCGCGGGTCGAGCGCTGCTACGCATCAGCGGCGCCCCCTGATCGATGCACGGCCAGGGGGGCTGAGCGTCTGCGCATCGGCTTCCTGTCCGCGGATCTGCGCGATCACCCGGTGGGTCGGTTTGTGGCCCCATTGTTCGAGCACCTGGACCGCCGGCAGTTCGACATCCATGCGTACAGCACCGGCGCATCCGATGATGCCGTGGCGCAACATCTGCGCCTCAACGTGGATCATTGGATCGATGCACGGGAGTGGTCCGACCAAGCGCTCGAAGCGCGTTTGCGGATGGACCGGCTCGACCTGCTCGTCGAGATGTCAGGCCACACGCTTGGGCAGCGGCTTGCAGTTCTTGCGCGTCGCCCCGCGCCGTGCCAGGTCTCCTGGCTGGGCTATCCAAACACCACCGGACTCCGGGCGATCGACTATCGAATCGTCGACAATGTCCTGATTCCTCCGATGGAGACCTTCCCGGGGAGTGAGACCGTCGTGCGTTTGCCGGGCAGCTTCGCTTGCTTCTGGCCAGACGCCAACGTGCCCGACGCCGCGCACCACCCGGAGGGACCGATCATCTTCGGGTCGCTCCATCGTCTCGAGAAGTTGAGCGACAAAGTCGTCGAACTGTGGGCGGGTCTGTTGCACGCCCACCCGGAAGCACGCCTGCTGATTGCCCGCGATCAGTTGGACCCACGCCGTCAGATTCAGTTGCGACAGCAATTCGCGGCCGCGGGTGTCGCCCCCGCCCGGCTCGATCTGCGGCAACTGCCGCCGGATGTGGAATCGCACATGTCGCTCTTCAACCAGATCGACGTACTCCTGGACGTGTTCCCCTGGAGCGGGCACACCCTGGCATGTGAGTCGCTGTGGATGGGGGTTCCGGTGATCACCTTGCGCGGCGATTCCGTCGCAGGCAGGCTGACGTGCTCAGCGCTCACCGCCGCCGGGTGCAAGGAGTGGATCGCCAGCGACACCCGGGATTACGGCCTGCTGGCCCAGCGCCTGGCATTGGACGTCGAGAGTATCCGGCACAGGCGTGTAGGTCTGAGGTCCCGCGTACAGCAGTCACGCTTGACGGACGCGCCCGCATTCGCCCGAGCATTCGGCGATGCCCTGGCTGCCATCGCGCAAGGAAAGCCCTGACCGTCGGAAATTCCGGACGCCAGAAACGCAAACGGCCTGCAGGGCAGGCCGTTTGAGTCGAAGACCGGCAGCAATCAGCCGAAGGACGTCAGTCCGACGGTGCCACCCATGGCGGTCATCGAGAAGCCACCGTCAAGGTTGGTGCTCATGCGCGCACCCTGCAAGGTCGCGCCAATCTGGCCGATCTCGGTCACCTTCGGCGCTTCGTACGAAGAAGCCTTCAACGCGCTGTTGTTGCTGTCCATTGTCTTTCGACCCCTGAATGATGATGTAGCCACGAACCCACACTGACACCCGCGATCAGAGGATAGAGCGTGCTCCAGGGGCTGTCAACGACCGGACTGGGCAGTTGGTCCGGCCGCAGGAACTCCCCGATACGCGGGACCTGCGCAAGCGCGGCGGGCAGTTGGGCAAGCTCAGGGCCACTGTAGCGCGCAAAAAATGGCTGGCCTGCAGGCGACTTGCGACGCCCAGTCACCGCCTCCGGCACTCTCCCGTGCAACAGCCGGCGCAGGGCCTGCTTTGCCGGCGAAGCCGGCGCACGGTCCAGGTCGAGCTGCGCCACGGCGGGATTCAGGACCACTCTCACCACGCGCTGATCCAGGTATGGCAAGGACACATCCGCCCGCAGCATTCCCGCGTCATCGCGCGCTTCGACATCGGTGCAGAATCCGGCATTGGGCAACAGCAACTCATGCCATGCGTGCTGATCCCCTCCGCCCGGTGCGGCTTCCAGGCCTGGCTGAGGCAGAGCGTCGTGCCAACGCGCCGGGATCCAGGCCGGCGTGCGATCCTGGGTCAGTCGGGTCAGATCAGGGCATTCAGGCGCTGGCATGCTTGCAGGTCCGCTGCGAAAGCGCGCAATACGACGACGAAGTCGCGCAAACCAGCCCCGCCGACGACCTGGCCGGCGCAGCGAAGTTGCCACCAACTCGTCCGCACCCAAGCCAGATATCGAGGGCGATCCAAGCGCCATCAACGCCCGAACTTGCGAAAGGTCGTCATAGAGCGCCATGGGGTGCTCAGCCCAGGGCACGAGGCTCGCGACGGGAAAGCGAACCGGGCCGGGATCGCGGATCGTGCGTTGCAGATCGATTTCCAGCGCCCTGGCGGTCAATTCGGCGTGGTATGCCTCATCCTCACCTGAGTCGCCGCGAAGCACGGAGGTCAGCGCGTGGATCTGCATGCCGGGACGCGCCTTCCGAAGGTCAGCCAGCTGGGTGGCAAGCAGAGCCGAATCAATGCCGCCACTCAAGGTCAGTACCGCATTCTCGTGGGCAATCCGATCGACCAAAGCGGCGTTCAAGGCGTCTCGCAGCGCATCATCGAGTTGCCTCGCTGAGTAATGGTCGAATTCAATGAGGTGCGCCGGCAGGCCGATCCGGCTCGTGTCGGCTTGCCCGGTGCGCAAGTCGACTCGCAGCCATTCACCCGCACGCAGCACGCGCAAATCCGAATAAAAGGTCTCGCCACGTTCACTGCATGGCTCTGAGAATGGAACGAGGGCACTGGCAATGGCCAGACCATTCAGGCTCAATTGACTCCCGAACAGAGCCAGGAGCGCACTGCAGGAGTCGCTGACAGCCCAAATCCCCTGCATCTGCAAGTAGTAGAGTGACCGCACACCGAACAAGTCCACCGAAGCGTGAACGGCACCGGACGTCGGATCGACCAGGCAGAAGCAGTATTCGCCGTTGAGTTTCGCCTGTGCATCTCGCCCATCGGACTGGAAAGCCAGTCTCAGTATCGATTCCGCATTCAGGCCGGCGGTCGAGTGTCCGGCCAGGCCGTATATCCGCCCGCTGATCGACACTCCGGCAAAGGGCGCCGCGCGCATCCGGAATGGCGTTGCGCAGGTGTCAATGGTGGCGCTTACAACCCATTGACCTGAACCAAGCGGCTGAGGCGAATTCAATGAGACGAGGCTCTGACCCAATCGGCCCCGACTGAACGCTGACTGCAGCGAATCGAACTGGCCAAAAGCCCACAGGAAGCCCCGCATCAGAGCCTGGTTCCAGTCCCACGAGGGACCGGGCGGGCGAACAGTTCCGAAAATCGCCCGAAGCGCCCGGTTCCAGCGAGTTGCGGACGATCCCCGATCACCAGACCGTAGCATTCGACCCACGCGTGGCCGCTGTCGGTGCCCGTGTCGCAATGAATGTCTGCGGGTGCCCCGCGCCAGCGCAGGATCCACCAGATCAGTAGCGCGCGGCGCAGGCAGTAGGCCGAGGTGCTTCCACTGGCGCGCTGAACCACACGTGCGACTTGACCCAGTGCCGTTCGCGACAACTGGACATTCCCGGCAGGATCCGGGCTGGTCGCGAGCAATACCCGGACCGTGCGCCCCACCCCGAGCACCCGGATCGACGCGTCGAGCGCCCTCATGGCAATCCAGGCACCGACGATCAACAGCCGGATCAGCAGTCGCCTCAAGAGGACCTCAGGCGCCGTCGCGATGAAGCATGACCGGCTCGAGAATCCGGCCCAAAGTCGTGGTCGCCTCGTCGATGCGACTCCAGTCGTCAGCGAGTCGTACCGAGAAACTCGGCAAGGCAGCAGCCATCTGCTGACACATCCCGAGTAGTCGGCGCACCTCCCCAGGGAGATTCATATAAGGCGCGAGGCTGTTGGCGTACAACTGCGCCATCGCAACAGCCGGCGAATGCATCGGCTGCACATCGATGGGCGAACCTGCCTCGCGCTCGCGCTCGCGCAGAAAGACGATCGCAGACAAGGGCGGCGAAAAACCCTCGTGTGTGGGCAAAGCCAGATAGTGCTTGTCCGTCCCACTGGCAATCTGCGAACACTGGCTGCCGAGCGACAGGGCCCGGACCGAGTCCGACCAGAGCCTGAGGCGCGCGTATCCGGGCCGGACTTGGAAAGCGGCGCCATTGAATTCGATCACCGCCAGATCCTCGGCGACAATCCTCCAGTTCTGGCGTTGCATGGCCGCCGCCAGGGACGATTTGCCTGCACCCGAGGGCCCACAAATCAGCAGCGCATGGTCATCTCGCGCAGCGACGGCAGCGTGCAGGCACAGGCGCTGCTGTGCCTTGAAATAGCACAGCATCGCCGAGCCCGTGACGAACGCGCCCAGCGTATCGGGGTGCATCGTAGCCGGCGCGCCGATCCGCAGGCGCCGCGATCCGAGCGCAACCTCTACCCACAGTCCAAGAATGAGCTCAAAGCGACGAGTGGCTCCATCCACATGCTCCAGCAACCTGACGAAATGGCGTCCCATGCCCGGGGGAACCGCCGAATTGCGGGAAATCAGGCAACGCCAGAGGGTCGGATCCGCTTCCTTGTGGTCATGAACGATGTCGATCCACAGTTCGGGTTCTGCGTCGGGCGCAGCCTCGGGACAATGCCCATCCAGGATGCGACGAGGTCCGGCAAAGACCACGCCAAACGCCGAGTAACGGCCTTCGCCCTCGGCGCGTTCGAGCATGTCCGCAGGCGCATCCACCAGAAACGCAGCGGTCAAGAGGCGCAACTCCGGGATGCCAGGAACAGTTCGGCCGCAGAGTTCTGACTCAGCTCCGCCTTGCATGTACCTTGCGAATCAGCGACTTGTGTTCTCCAGGTGTAGGCAAAGTCGCCTGCCACTGGCCATACCGAGATCCGCAAACGCAGCGTGTCCCCGGCTGCCAGCTCCAGTGGTCGCGACAATGGCAGCACCAATCGTCCGTATACCCACGGCGCCCTGGCGCCGGGCGCCGCCGACATCGACACCCCTTGTGTCAGCTCCGAGTCAAACCACATCAGCCAGGCATGCAGGGTTGTCGCAGATGGAACTTCCCAGGTCAGATCCGCCGGCTGCAGAGCCTGGCTCGCCGCAGCGTAGTCGATGACGCCAAAGCGCTGCCCAGGCAACGCAGGTTCAAGCCCGGTCGGCGGCGGCCGCCTGGGCGCGGAGCCTTCTGCCTCGCGCAACACGGGAAGCGAGAGTCCAAGAGCATTCTCGACCCAGGGCGTCTCGATCTGCCGCGAATACCAACCGGCATCGCTGACCGGCGCCACCCACAGGCTGTCGCGACGTGGCAGCAGAACCGCGTCCTGGGTAAGCAAGCGCGCCCTGGCGTCGGCGAGGGTCGCGAACGCGCCGCCAAGGAATGGAAGCGCGCCGCGCAAGTCGGAAATCAGCAAGTTCGCCCGCTCGGAAGGGTGAAAGTCCTCCGACGCGCCGTGGAAGAACTCGATCCGGTCTTCAAGGCCAAGTCGCAGTGCTTCACGGCGGCCATACTCGATCAATGGACTGGTCTCGACAGCGTAGACTTTCCGCGCACCTCGGATGGCCGCGTACAGCGCAAAAGCACCCGTTCCAGCGCCCAGGTCCAGCACAACACTCTCCGGAGTGAGCGTGCGATCGATGGCCTCCTTGTAGGCCTCAGTCCGGACGCGGTCACGGATCATGTTGCCGTACTCATGGAATCCGTACATGTTCAGGTCACCGGAACTCAACCGGAGACAGGCGTGATGAGCTCCAGCTTCTGGAGTTCATCCACAAAACTCTGTACGTCGGCCACCGCGCGTACGATCTCCAAGCCATACTGGTTGGCCAGTTCGCCGGCCAGTTCTTCCGCCGAACGACCGGCCTTCATCCCGGTCCAGAGGACGATACCGCTCGCGTTCAAGGAGAAGAATGTCTCGCGCTTGAGCGACAGCAACACCACCTCATCACCGATGCGCTCTTCCAGTACATGGTCGGGAACATTGAATTTCATGCAAATCCTGCCGCAGGTTTGGGGGAAAGATAGTCCTAGGAATGTCGACGCTCCGCCTCACGCGACCGACCCAACAGCATTCGCCCGGCCAGGCGAATCGGGCGCATGAGAAACGCGAACGGCCGCAGCGCCGCCGGCAAGCG
Source organism: Rhodanobacteraceae bacterium (assembly GCA_016713135.1). Lineage (NCBI taxonomy): Bacteria > Pseudomonadati > Pseudomonadota > Gammaproteobacteria > Lysobacterales > Rhodanobacteraceae > Rhodanobacteraceae bacterium. The sequence continues at coordinate 411,444 of JADJPR010000002.1, forward strand.
CAGGAAGTCATCGTCGCGGTCCGATGGCTGAAGACTCTCCCTGATCACGCGAAGCCGATCACCCGCCGTCTCGGCCAGCGCAACCCGCAGCCGGTAAAAGTCGCCGAGCCTCTCGGCGTCCGTCGCCGGGCGAAGCAGGCACCGGACGACCCGGCGAATCTGAGCAGGGCCCAGCGCCGGAACACCCAACGCATGCCCGGCAGGTACACCAGGTGCATGCGGAAAGAAGTGCTTCACCAACTGGAACGTCGCACGCAGCAATCGATGCGCGTGCTGCTCCCGAGCGAGCCTGTCGAGCGCATCCCAGTCGATCTCCGCGGGACTCGCCAGGATCTCCGGAAAGTCCAGGAGCCACTGCAACCGCGACCAGTCATGCTTGTAGGCGTGAATGGCGAGGTAGAGCAGATTGGCTTCGACCGACGGCTGCAGGACCTGGATGCCGGCGTAGCTACCGGGCGGGCGTCCTTCCACAGGAAATCCCCGCGAAAGTACACGCCGAACTGGGGACCTGCGATCCTCCAGTGAAGCTCAACGATCTCACCGGTACTCCGGTGAGCGAAGACAACGTGGTAGCGCCGCTCGAGATCGTGATTCTGATAGGGCGAGTGGTAGTCCAGCCTCTGCAGAAGTTGCCAGGCACGATCACGATCGACCTCCTTCACCAGGAGGTCCAGATCGCCAAACTCCCTCAACGACCTGTTCCGGTAGAACCGGTCCGCCAGCAGCGGCCCCTTGAGCGGCATCACTGCAATGCCTTCGGCCTCGAAGGCTCGAACCAACCGAATCAGTTCCGCCCGAAGCCCAAGTCCCCGATACCCGCACCGATACGATCTCTCGCGCAAATGCAGGCGCACCGCATCCGCGCCGTCGCAAGGATTGACAACGAGATCCTCGTAGACATAGCTGGTCACACCGTTGTACGTCGCCAGATGGAGCAACCGAACCCAGTCAGCTTCTGACCACCCGGCCACGCTCGTCGGCGGCAGCCCGGCGCACCCCCCGTGAGCTCCCACCATCGCAAACAGTCTGCCTGCGATGCTATGCGTAGACTGGGCAGCCACGGAACTCACGCAACGACCTCAATTGGGGGAGCCTGAACCGGATGCAACAGCAACCAAATGCAAGCCGGCTTCGAACACATCAGCGCACCCATCAGGTCATCAACCTGAAGGGCACTAGGGCAAGAAGGAAGGGCGCGTACGAGGACCCCACGCACCGGCTATAAGCATAGCGCAAGGCCGGCCTTGGCGCATCCACGCGCACCATCAGCGACTGATCGACTTCGCCGACGCGCCTAGCGGATCCGTGCCCGAAGCTCATCAAGTTCCCAGGACTTCTCACTTGGCCATGCCAGCGTATTCCACGCCGGCAACCGGCGACAAACACGCGAATGATCCCTGACGTCACACATCGCGTAGCCGTGTGCTCCGAGCAATTCCGCAATCGCTGCAGCATTCTCCGGAGCAACCTCGATAATGAGCAAGGGCCTCACCTCGGACAACAGCCGCCCGGCCCCGCGCAAGGCCGATAACTCAGCACCTTCGATGTCGATCTTTACGATATCCGGCTGACGGATCTGACCGATCAACCAATCCATTGAAGTACACGAAACCAGCGTGCGATCACGCTCGCCACCGGTTCGCGGGTTACCAGACGATGAAGCGAGATGATTCAGTGCGCGATCTGTGCGCGCGATAACAAACTCGGCGATACATTGCTCCGAACCTACCGCCAAAGGCAGGATCCGAACTGGCGCCCCAGCATGCGTACCGGACACTGTTGAGCGCCGAAGCAAATCCACGAGGAAAAGGTCAGGCTCAAACGCAACAATCAGACCGCCGCTACCAGCCATGGCGCTTGCTGCAAACGCAAATATCCCCTGATTGGCCCCAACATCCCAAACACACATATCGCGGCGAACAAACCGCCGAGCCCAGTCAAGAAGACCGAGTGCCTGTTTCGAGCGCCAGCCGGGTTTCCAGATCGAAAGCATCGAAGCCGGCGAACAAAAAACCACACCGCCACCCAGCGATGACGGAAGACGCTTGCGAATTACCACATTCTGACTTAGTCCACGCAGCAGACGCCGCAGGATTTGCATCGGGCTCATCGAACGCGTGTTGCAGCCGCCGGCGGGACCAAGCCGCGCTCGGCGCAACTTGGCTTAATCATCGACATGCTTGTCCCGGGCACCAGTCTCATGCATCTTCACGCGAATATGAAGATCATGCGCAAGACGCAGCAGACAGTAATCCAATCCAGCCCTCCCATCAAGGAAGCCGCGTCTGAGGAAATAGGTATAGGCAAACCGAAACAGAGCGCGTGCCGGGAGTCGACTCGCGAGCACTTTGAGCGCCCGCCGGCGTGCAATCGGATCCGCGCCGACAAGTGCGCCGAAGTCCAACGCCTCACGCCGAAGACGCAGGATCAACTCAACCTCATCCGTCGAGTACTGGTTGTGGCGGGCAACCCATTGGTGTACGCCCTTGCTGAATCCTTCGTGCCGCCAACCCGACTTCAAATAGTGTAAGGCACCATCAGTCACTTCGCGCTGACCGTGACCCTCTTTGCGAAACCTCACCGAGCCTACCCGAAGCAGGCGCAGCTGATAAGAAGGATACAAAGTCGAATATTTGAGCCAGCGACCCAGGAAATAATTGCGCCCGGCAATAAATGCGCCCACCTTTCCATCCGGATTGGCGATGAAATCCTGGATTTCGAGCAGCAGTTCCGGATCACAGAATTCATCCGCATCAACGAACAGCAACCAGTCAGAGATCGGGCCGACGTGATCAATCGCCCAGTTGCGCTGATCGCCAAAATCCTTGAATGCGTGATGGAATATGCGAACCCCAGGACGCGCTGCGCGAGCCGACTCCAAAGTAGCATCGTTACTACCCGAGTCGACAATGACAACGTCAGCCACGTTTTCAAGACAAGCCAGGCAGCACCCAATGTTGGCGGCCTCGTTGTAGGTCAGGATGACCGCAGTTACTGGAACCAACATCGGCGCACCGGCAAACAGCAAAAGGCGGGAGCAGATTTCACGAAGGCATCAATTGGATCGAGCAAACCCAGTGCGCATCAAAATGTCCTTGTATACAGCACCAGTCTGAGCCGCAATTTTATCCCAGGTAAAGCGCTCCGCCACCATGGCACGCGCCCGGATACCGCGCTCATTCGCATGATCAAGATTTGCAAACAGCTCAATCAGAGCCAAGGCCGCGGGCCTGACATCGGGCGCAACCACCCAGCCCGCGGACCGCTCGGCGACTTCCGGCAGATTGCATTCGCTAGAAATGACCGCCGGGAGCCCCGCCGCGAGCGCCTCCAGCGCTGCGACAGGCAAACCCTCGGAGCGGGAAATCAGTGCAAACCCATCCGCTCCGGCGAGCGCCTCACCCTTGCCCGCCCCCGAAACCTCGCCAATGAAACGGCATCTCGCCGCAAGATCGAGACCCCGCGCCAACTCCTCCATTTCAGCCCGGTACCCGGACCCTGCGTCGTCGCCAGCGACCACGAGATAGAGTTCCGGATGAGTCCTCGCGATCATCTGGAATGCCCTCAGCAAAATATCCAGCCCCTTTTTCTCATGCACCCGCGAAAGAAACAGCAACACGCGACTCCCGAGTGGCAGGCCCAGTTCCCGCGCGAGTCCTCCGGTATTCCTGGGACGTAAAGTCTCGCCGCGTGAGACGCCGTTTGGAATTATCGTAGCTGGAGCGCGCAAGCCTGCCTCGCGGAACTGAGCGGCCTCTTTGAGAGTCAGAGCCTGCAAACCTGCAGCAGACTGGAGCAAAGGCCACTCGGTCAGCGCGCCATACAACTTCTTGCCGAGCCGGTTCTGGCGAAGCGCCCATGAATCCAGTGAACCTTGCGGAGCGACCACATAAGGCTTGCTCGCCTTGTATGCGCAACGCATCGCCCACCAACTCGGGAAATTCCAGATGGCATGCACATGGACAAGATCGGCTTTGGCAACCTCCCTCGGCAAACGCCGCGCCAGCGCCCACGAGATCCCTGGGTTATTCAACGGCACGCTCAACGGATACTTGAGGTTCTCAGCCCAACGAGAATCTGGCGCCAGCGATGCGCAATTCGGCTTCTCCACGTGAGCAACGCTCACCTTCATGCCCAAGCGCCCTTGCGCCTCAGCCAGCGGGAGCACAATATGCGTGGTCCCTGAAGAATTGGCCAATCCGCGAATGACATGAAGTACACGCATACGCTAACTAGCCCCAAGGGCGGCACCGACCGCCGATGCAAGCCCCTGGGCAAAGCGTCTTGGGCCAAAATCATCTACGCGGGCACATGCGGCAGCCCCAAACCTGGCAAGGGCCGGACCATCGAGTTCGCCAACGCGGCACATCGCATCCGCGATTTCGCTATCACACCAGGCATTGAATGAATACCCATTCACTCCATCCTGAAGCAATTCACTCGCCGCACCAACCGATCGCGCGACCAGCAACGGCAGCGAGCACGCCGCAGCTTCATTGACCACCAATCCCCAGGCTTCGGCTTTTGCGGGATGAATGAAAGCGCCAGCGCCGGCATACCATCTCGGCAGTTCCTCGTATTGCAGGAATCCCATCCAAAATACAACGTCATCCAGACCCAGGTCCGAGCAGAGGCGCCGAAGTCGAGCTTCCTCTGCCCCGGTACCCGAAATGACGAGGTTCCAGGCGTGCTTCCCCACCCGCCTTCGATAAATAGTATAGGCACGCAGCAAGCCGTCGAAGTTCTTCCGCTCCAGCAAGCGCGCACAAGCAAAGAAGTACGGACCACCTGAGCCAATTCTTCCTTGCGTTCCCATGCTTCTATGGGCCGCGGCGGAATCGCGAAAATAATCGTTATCAACCGCGTTGTAGCCCAGGAAGATGCGATCGCGCGGAACGCCAAGCCTGGCGAGGTAGTCCGCATGCACGCGCCCTCCCACCAGCCCCGCATGAACCCTTCGCAGCAACCAACGCTTTCCAAACTCCTTCCAGGCCCAACGACGCGCGTCCTCGTGCCGGGTTTCAGACATCACGACGGCTCTCCGGCTCCTCCGCGCGGCCACCCAGTCCAGAGCCGCGCGGGCCTCGGCGACCGACCATCCGTTAATGACCACCACGTCCGTGCACAGACTGTCAAGCCACTCATGAACAGCCACCCGAATCGTGGAAGCAGGCAGATGGGCATAGTCCACACCAGGAAACAGAGTCGTAGCCCATGATGGTCGCGCCAAAGCCTCGGTTTTCCAATCATAGGCATCGCGACTGCATATCTCGGCAAGCGCGAGCCCCCAACCGTTCTGAGCAATCAAGCGCTGACCTGCGCTTGCGCGCGCCAAGTGATAGGGACCGATGCGCCCCCAGAGTAGTGCCACACGCAGACAAGGGGCACCAGCCTCATCGGCACCAGCCGTCATGACCCAAACGCGCTTCTTTCAAACACCACCGGGCGCCCGCTTCCCGCGAGTAGCGAGCTCTTCTTGGCTACGATTTTTCTGTCGAATATCACGCCCAATGAACCAACGCCACGCCACGAAGGTTCCGACGGCCATCACCAGAAAGCGCTGATACCAGGCCGAGAAGGACTGGGTCGGAAGATATATGCAAAGACCGAGCGCGCCCAGAAAGATCACCGTCCATACCTGACCAATGGTCCGATGCTTGAACCATAGCCACCGCAGGAAGCGACCAAGCAGAAATACGAAGAACAGGGCAAACCACCACCATTCAGAATACAAATCGGAGAGCACGCCGATCGAATGACCCGCGGGCAAAGGAAAGCCAAGCGCAACCACTTGCTCGTACTCCTCAAAGCCGGTGGGATTCCCTCCCGTCTTCCAGTAAGCTCCAACGTCCTCATATTTTGTCGGCCAAAGTTGACGCGGAATCGGGCGAATGAGCAGATCAACCCACCAGCGCTTACCCCAGAAAAACGCATTGTAGTATTCGGTAATCAACGCGCTTCCAACTCCGCTCACATAATCATTCTGGGACAACTGCCCGGTATCTGGCAAGAGTGTCGACGTAAGCCCGACTCTGGTCGGCCCCCCCCCCTCGTCAGCAAACCAGGACTGCCGGTTCGTCCACAGAAAAATGACCGAGAGGAGAATGACACTGATCGCAAGCCCGGTGCGCAAGAGCCCGGGCGCTCGACCCCTCGAAACGACCCAGGAGACGAACAACGTAGCCAGAGAAATAAACAACGGTCCGCGACGGACACCCAAGGTGCCCTGAAGTAAATTTGGACTCAGCATGACCACCACGACACACCAATCGACTGCGCGAAAACCACGTCCCTGTCGCGCAAGGGAATAAATAAGCGCAGCCGGGTACGACAGCAGGTAGGCTTCACCGACGTAACCGCTGGCGGCCCGCCCGCCACCCTTGTATACCGAATATGCGGCTTCAAACCCGCCAACGTTGAAGATCGATGTCAGGTAGCTGAGGATTGCCACCGAGCCCAGAACGACGGACAGCCGCACGAGCCTGCGGCGGGTCCTATCGACCGAAACAGTTGCCGCCAAAGAGCGCCACGGACTCAATTCCTTTGGAGATGCCAGTCGCCGGCCCCGCGTCCAGACCATACCAATCATCATGCACACCAGTGCCGCGCAATAGTATGCTTGCACGCGGTTCAAGGACCCTTCCCCCAGCAGGCTTGTCAGGTCACCATTACGGTCAAGCAGCAGCGGCCAGAAGCAATACCCGGCGAGCATCAGCGGCGCAGTAAAGACGGCAGGATGAAACGCGTCGCGGTATCGCGCATAAGCGATTATTGCCGCCAGCGCAACCACAAAACCACTGCAAAGTGCCAGATAGGTGAACAAGATCTACTGCAGACCGATCCCGATGGAGTGGAAGGGTAGCGCGACCCCGCGGATCAATTCACAGAAGACAACAACTCGCAACATCACTCTGCAGGCTTCCTTGCCTGGACATAATAAGAGAAAGGCACCGCAGGCGACCTTGAGTCCAGCGGGAGCAACGGTAGTGCGACGAGAAAGCACGGAACACCCGCCCAAGGCCCAAAGCGCTCCTGAAGCGCTTTGGTACGCGAATTGAACCATTGTCGAATCGCGCCGCCGAAACCAAATGGCGCCTCAACCTGGAATCCGATCGGGCCCAGCAGGTCCCTGAACGCAGCCTCATTATAGCCTGCACGTACATGTCCGCCCTTCTCCTCCAGATCCAGCGGAAAATTCGCGTTGTAAGGGTGGTCCGCATTCGGGGTGGTCAGATGCAGGTATCCCCCTGGCTTCAGCAGGGAGTAGAAGGCGGCGCATATCCCTCGATCATCGACTATATGCTCGATAACATCAGCGCAGACGATCTCATCAAACTCGCCATATCGTCGCTTGAGCCCATCCGTGTCGTACAGATTGTGATCGAGAAAGCAGATTTCCCCTTCCGAAATCCCAAGTTTCTCATTGAAGAGGCGCCGGGCACCCCGAACCTCCGATTCTTTAAGGCTCACACCAATAACGCGATAGCCGCGGCGCCAAGCCTGCAACGAAAGCATGCCGTTGCCGAACCCGGCGTCAAGCATCGTTTGAGATCGCCCTTCGCCGCCTCGGAAGTGCAATGGGACAATCCTGAATCGTTCACGCGCATGCAGGTTGACTCCCGGGAATATCCACCACTTCAGAGTATCCATGATTCTCTGACGAAGCGTGGCAACTCGCCCCTTGAACTTATTCCTTGAAGTATTCATCTATCTACCGGGTTTTGATCGACAGGTACCTTCGGGCTGGCGACAAATTCCACGCCAAGACCAAGCGCGCGTATCAGGCGCTCACCGTAGCGTGGAACGGTGAACTCGGCCGCACGCGCTCTAGCCTCGCGTCCCATAGCAGCCAGTCGCCGCCGGTCTTGCATGAGCATCATCAGTCTTTCGGCAATCACCTGAGGTGATCGAATTGGAACGACAAAACCATCCGTGCCGTCGCGCAGGATGTCGGGGGCGGCCGTGTTCTCGGTCGCGACAACAACCAAGCCCGCAGCCATCGCCTCGAGTATCACCATGCCGAAGGTGTCACTGATCGAAGGCAGAACGAGCACGTCCGCCCATCGAAACAGCTCAGGCATTTCCGAGCGAGGTACTGGTCCAAGCAATTTCATCCGCCGCTGCAGATCCTTGCGAGCAAGCATGCTCAATTCAAGGTCACCCGCGGCCTGGGCTTCCACCCTGGAGTCGTTGATCAGATCAAGTGCTTGGTTGAGGTACGCGATTCCCTTCCGCAGACCATCGCCACCCACATAGAGTACGCGAAGTGCTGTATCGGGCCGAGTAACCTGTTCTCGATACTCCTGATACAAGTGTCCTGCTACACCTAGGGGCACCACCAGCACGCGATCCGACGCAACGCCCTCTGCCTCGATCGCACGCTTGGCAAAGGTGGACCCACAAACAATTCGGTGCGCCAAGTCAAGCTCTTCACGCTGACGCAACAGATAGCCCTCGGTCATGCGATCGTCCACGGCGCGGCTGGACCAACCGGGAAACCTACGGGCCTCCTCCTGAATCAACCCAACTTCGAAGGCACGCGGGGCAGTGGCATGGTCAAGCCAGCAATGAACCCCACGATCACGCGCTGCAATGAATGTCTCCTTTGCCGCCGAGGTGAATGCATAGACGGCCGAGGTTGCGTCGTCCAACTCACGTGCGCACAATTCGGCGAAGCGTCGTCCGCCCCAAAGCCAATTCCCGGTCCGCTCTTCTGCGCTACGGGCGCGGTTCGCATACCATTTGTACTGCAAACCAAAAATCGGAAAGGTTCGAATATGACATTCCGGCAACCCAACACCCGATTGGCGATCCGCCAACCGACGAAGTTCGTCGCGTCCAAGCAGCGCACTTGTGCGGTGCAACAGGCTTCGGAGCGATTCCGAGCGTATCAGTAGATCGGTGCAGAACTTCTTCAGATAACCGTGACTGTGAAACGCGTTGGCGACGGCATAGTGCCGCCTGGCTCCCAGTTGGGTAACCAATACGCCGGAATTGTGATTCAGAGGGAGCAACGTCACCTGTTTGAAAATTCCCGGAGTGCCTGACCCAGTCGATCGACAGATCTCGCCCATGTGTGTTCGCGAGCCTGTCGATAGCCACAAGCCCGCATGCGACCATGAAACTCGCGATCGCTCGCGAGACGTTCGATAGAATCGCAGATACCATCAGCGTCCGCAGCTGCCACCAGAATGGCACCGTCTCCTGCAATCTCCCGGTGCGCAGGGATATCACTGGCGATCACCGGGGTACCAACTGACATTGCCTCAATCAGAGTAATGCCGAATCCTTCGTATCGAGACAACGAACATGCAAACTCCGCCGAAGCCACCAACCCCGCCAGTTGCTCATCTGACAGGCCGCGTGCGACATGAATCACGTTGGATGGCAGAGACTGCGCCGCAAACTCGGCAGATACCGGGCCAACCAAGACCAGCTTGAAATCCGGAAGGCGCACAGACAAACGCGCCGCCATCCTCAAAAAGTGATCCCCACCCTTCTTGAATGTCAAGCCACCAACCGAAATTCCGTACCGACTATTTCCGAGACCACTGTCAACCAAGGACCTCTCGTAGCCCCTCTGTGCATTGAAGGCTGGAGACGCGCCATTCCCAACAATCCTGATCTTCTCCTGCAGATGTCCAAAGTTCGCATTGATTCGATCGGCTGTAAACGCAGAGACCGCAAGTATCAGGTCCGCCCTGCGTAGCGCCTTTCCAAGCAGCCAACGGATCTTGATTTTCTCTCGCCAGCGAGGGCGTTCCTGATCGAGACCCCACAAATCATGCACGGTAATGGCAAGCCTTGCACGCCCCGGCGGAATCCAAAGCTCGCGAGGGCAATACACCCAATCGCACGAATGACTCCATCGCCGCGCGGTCGGCCAACCGATTACATTAGCAAGCGTCCGTTGCACCGGCCTGCCCAAGGGCACAACAGCCGTACTCAAGCCGCCGAGTTGCGAAGCAGACTCGTGCAAGTTTGCGGCCCCGACTGGCACCAACCATTCAAGATCGATTCCCGGTGACCGCGAGAGGCCGGACAACATATTGACTATATGTTTCCCAACACCGGTAACGTGGGGGTCCGAGCGCGACAACGCAGTCCATGCAGCGATCTTAATATGAGCCACCTGACCGATGATCACGAGGCTCCGTGAGCTCCCGATATACAGATTGAACGCGCCTACCGAAACAATCCAGTGAAAATTCGGCGCAGACCCGAGCGCGTGCTGCCAACCCCATTTCCAACCGGAGCCCTTTGTTTCCAATCAAGGTTGCAAGTGCATCCGCCAGTGCAGCTGGATCTCCGCTCCTGATCAGATATCCTTCGATCCCGTCCCTCAGCACTTCACGTGTGCCGCCGACATCCGTCGCAACTGCGGCAAGTCCAGAAGCCAGTGCCTCCAGGAGACCAAGAGGCAATCCCTCGGTCTCGGACGGTTGAATGTAGATGTCCGCATCCGCGTAGAAGCCATGCATGTCTTCGACATGACCGCAAAATTGCAGCCGTGCATCCAGCGCCAACTCAGCCACTCGCCTTTGCAGGCTTCCCAAGAGCGGACCGCTCCCCGCAACACGACACACAAAATCGACCCGGGTCTCGGACAATCTCGCGAGGGCCATCAACAGCACTTCCAGACCCTTTTTGGGGGCAAGCCTTGCTGCGACAGCCAAAACCACTGGGCCGTTACGCACCTGGTCGCCGCGATTGCAGCCAAACCGAGCAACGTCGATACCATTCAGCACCGGCACCGGCGCGTATTCGCCCGCCAACGGTAACTCAGCTTGCCAATGATCGGCAACCGCCCGGGACACAGCGATGACTCGAGTGCCAGAACGCTTGAACAGGCGACGCGTCAACCAGCGTTTCAGCGCACTCTTCACCGAACCTGATTTGAGCCAATCCGCCATCAAGTGCAGATGGACGCAGTGACGGCTCGATCTCCCGATACGAGCCAGTGCAACAATGCAGTCAGCATCCCAGCCGTGGCTATGCAGCACCCGCGGCCATCCGAACTCATCCAGTTTCTTGCGCAGGCGCCACGCTGCGGCAAGTATGGAACTTGGACGGTTGTAGCGTCCGTCGTACTGGATCACCAGGTCAGCGTGGTGCGCCATATTCGGATCCGAGTCTCCAAGTGCAATCAGCTCGTTACACGGCTGACCGTTTCTCCTCGACCAATCACGAATGTCAATTGCAACTCGCTGCCCGCCTCCGTACATTCGTCCCGATATCACCTGAAACGTTTCCGAACGTTGTGTCTCCGGATTCTCACGACCAGCTTGCCCAGATCGGTTCATCCCTCACTGAGCGAAACTGTGCGGCGAGACCGGTGGAGGTACCAGCGCAGTGTGTCCTCAAGCATTTGTCGCACGGTACCGTGAGCCTCAAGCTGGCCAAACTTGTCCCGGAAACGTCGAGGATTAGAAATCACACACGCAGCATCACCGGGACGCCTGGCGACCAAGCGGACGGGCAGTCGACGACCGGACAAGGACTCAGCTGCATTGACCACCGTGCGAACCGATACGCCTCGACCATAACCGAAATTGAGCAAGACCGATTCACCACCCAAGGCCAGGTGATCGATCAACTTGAGGTGCGCATCCACCAGATCGCAAATATGGACGAAGTCGCGAACACAGGTTCCATCCTCTGTTGGATAATCATCACCGTAAAGCGTGAATTCAGTTCGGTCGCCGGCAAGCACCGCGCAAACACTGTTGAAGAGGTTTGGAGCAACCGCCACCGCAGGAGGACCAAAGCGACCGGCCGGGTCGGCGCCAGCAACATTGAAATAGCGCATAATGCCAAGCCGAATTCCCGCGGCGCCGAGCACATCCTGGAGCACCCGTTCCGCCATCGCTTTCGAGCAGCCATATGGGTTGATGGGGTTCAATGGATGATCCTCATCAACCAAGGCGGTACGTGGTTCTCCGTAGACCGCCGCCGTCGACGAAAATAGTACAGCCGGAATCTTGGCCTCGATACACGCCTCAGCCAAACCAAGTGAATTTGATACGTTGTTGCAGTAGTACCGCCCTGGAGATGCCACCGACTCTGGCACGGAGATACTTGCCGCCATGTGTATGACCAGATCTATACCACTGCGAAGGACTTCGCCTATGCCGTCGAGATCAGCAACATCGAGCACGCGTAATTCCGCCCCCGGACATTCTCCGCCAATCCGGTGCTGAGATTATCCACGACGACGACATCCACGCCCTGATCAACTAAAGCAGCGACCAAGTGACTTCCGATATAGCCGGCACCCCCTGCAACGAGAATCCGACGCCGATCCCGAGGCGCTGAGGTCCTTGTCAATTCATTGCCTCCGAAACGGAAGGCCTCGGCTCGCCCATTGTCAGACCGGATGCGCATACCAGGTCGAAACGGGACGCCCGGGCGCGTCAACACATGCATAGCGGTACCCAACCGCATCCAGGAATCGAAGCACATCATCCGGGCCCGAACCGAGGGCCCTCAGACCAGGAATGTTCATTTCGAAGTAGATGTTTCGAACCCTCTTCGCCCGAAGCAAACCCTCTGCTCCCTGAAGAACAAGAAAGTCGGCACCCTCGGTATCAATCTTGAGAAGATCAATCGTCTCCGAACCGTCGAACTGGCCGTCGAGCGTAACTGCCTCAACCTCTGTTGTTCGCGAAGCGTCCGTCACCGCTATACTGCCCCATCCGGTCTGAGCGTCCGGCCCGGAATCGAAACTGACTATTCCCGTGCGGTTGCTGCAAGCCTTCGCATGGACTGAACAGCTCTCTGCAAACGAGTTTTGCTCCAGATTCTTGCGCAGCAGTTGCAGATTCCGCCCCCCCGGCTCAAACGCAACCGCACGGTTGCCGGGGTTTGCGGCAAGCCAGATTAGAGTGAAGTAACCCATGTTTGCGCCGACGTCGACGAGGAGCTTTCCATCTCCCGCGGCACCCAGTGACCTCACGCGACGCGACAGCCACGGCTCGAAGACTCCGAGGAAAGCAACGCACTGACTTATATAATCGCTGACGACAAGGTCATACATCGATACTCCGTCCGCGTAGCTTAGGGCTGCCTTGTCAAAGAGTGGCTCATAACCGCTCCTACCGCGATAAAACCTGTACCAAAGGCGACCGCGCAAAACCTCTGGTGCAAAGCGAAGAATCCACGGACGGTTCATCTTGACCACACCCGAGAGTAAGTATCAATGTGAGCCGCCCAGCCAAGGTTCGCCTCAGCCCAATCTCGACACCGGGCACGCGAGGGCACACCGAGACTCTGAGCGATTGAATCGATTTGATTTGCAGACAGCCGAGAAGGCAAATCCGGTATTGACCAGCCGAGATGGTACAGACTCACCAAATCACTGTAGTCGCCAATCCCTTCACTGATAATTACCGGTAACCCCGCGGCCAGATACTCCGCAAACTTGACCGGCGATGCAACTTGGTTAACCACGCTCCGCTCCCGAACCAACAGACCACAGTCCCCAGCACAGAGGAAGCGCCAGACATCAGCATTCGGCACAGACAGCAACGTGTAATCCTGTGGCGATAGGTTACGGCCATTCAAATATTCCGCGAAGCGCGCTGTATCGGTTGTCAGCACGAGGAAGTGAGCATTGGGGATTGACTCACGCAAGCGGCAGAACAACTGAATGCACTCATCTGGCATTTGCCACGCCGCTAGACTTCCATTATATACCACCACGAAACGACCATTGAGTCCGAGGTCATCGCGGGTCTGCTTCCGCTGCGTCTCGAGACTCTCAAGGCTGCGAATTTCAGTGCAGCATGGCACTACTGAAAAACTTGTCCCGGTCTTGTCCGTGACTTGTTTCAAAATCTCATGCATCCGCCTCGAAACGCACATGACATGCGAGGATCGAGCGATCGCATCTCTTTCCTGCTCGTCTATTGGTTCGGAACTCCCGTGCGCATCTTCAGCGAGACTTGCTTCATTGGACTGCCCCCGTATATACGCAGCTTCGGCTCCGGCAAATCCGCGACAATCGAAAATCACTCTGGCGCGAGAGCAGCCTTCCAACGCATCCAATGAGATCTTTGTAGCGACCGGACCGCGGCAATGCAGAACAAACTCCGTGCCAAGATATCCATTCATCTTGAGCCATGTGCGTAAGGCCCAGGATTCCGACCACAACCGCAAACGTGCCGGAGGGGCGCACAGCCGGCGTAATGGCAACCGATACTCGCGGTGAACGGTTCCAATGCGTTCCTGCCACCTCAGTCGTGCTTGTTTCCGAAGAAAATCGCCGACGGCCACCGCTACCAACGCCACGACGTCGTGACCTCGCTCGCGCATCAACGCCATCGGGCGTATCACTTGCGGGATATAGACCGGCGACAGTCCCTCCCTGACCGTAAAGTGAACAACCCTCACGAGACAGCGAAGTCTGTTGCAGCGGCATTAGCGCCACCTACGCGGGCGCACTCGCGCAATTGGCTCATCGCTTCAGATAGGGTGATCAGGCGAATCAGATGGCGTCCCTCGCGCCAGTCGTGAGGCAATCCACGCAAATTCAAGAAACGTTGAACGACGCCAGCATCAACTCCCCCCAAGGAATCCGGCTGCTTCGTCAAGTTTCTGAGTGGTCCAACTACGAAGCTCCAGACCGAGCCAACTGCCCAACGGCGCCTGGTACCCCAACTTGTCGTGACGGTCCAGAATCAGATCAGGCACGATACCGCGCATTGCCTGGCGCAGAATGCGTTTCGTGCATCCCGCGCCAATTTTGAATTGAGGCGGAAGCGAAAAGACAAATTCCGCCAAGCGATGGTCAAGAAAGGGCTGGCGTACTTCGCGCGACCATGCCATCGAATTCCGATCTCCATACCTCAGCAGTGACTGCAGCGGACCACCCAGAGCATCGCTACGAAGTGCAGCATCCAATGACGTTCGCGCTGGCCGCTGCCCCCGCTTGGCATGTGGGTCCGAGCTTCGAATCCATTCGGGGCTCCACCATGACCTGAAGTCGACACCCCGCCGGCGTGCTTCCATCCAACTCAAGGCACTCGGAGGCAAAAGGCACGCCAAAATACCCTTGGTTCCAAGGACTTTCTGCCCCCGCGCAACTCCGAGAACTTCTTAAGCTCATCGCGGAACTCTGCGATTCGACCTTGGCGCAGAAGCCAACGCATTTGTACCCGGTAATATTCCAGGTACCCGCCAAGGAGTTCATCTGCACCCTGACCATCCAAGAGGACAGTTGTCCCGGAGTGACGAGCCAGTTTCATTACCATGTATTGCGCAAACATGCTCGTGGCTGGAAACGGTTCTTCCATGTGCCAGCACAACGCGCGGAAACTCGCCTGAAACTCTTTGGCATCCGGCGTTACTTCGTGCGCCTCAACCTTCACGGCGCCCAATACCGCATGAATATAACGACCTTCGTCAAGCCGGGGGTCACTCATCCGAGCGGAAAATGTACGTTGGCCGGATGCCGCGCCGAGTCTATTAATCAAACAGACGATGGAGCTTGAATCAAGGCCACCGGACAAGCTGGTCCCAACCGGTACGTCCGCACGCAGACGAAGGCGAACGCTGTCTTCAAGCAAATCGCGAAACCTCTCCGAAGCATCGCCGAGACTTAGATCACACCTCGCCGTATTCAAACCCCAGTAACAGTCTGTCGATACGACCCACTGCTCATTCCGCCACTCAGCGACCAGATGCTGGCCCGCAAGCAGACGACAGATGCCCTTGATCAGAGCAGGCACCGCTCCGTCGATGATTTCATCATTCACGTACGAAATCAACGCGCAATCATCAATGGCGAAATCCACGACGCCGGCCGAGAGGAGAGCCTTCATTTCTGAAGCAAAAGCAAAAGACTCCCCGGATCGACTTAGCGAATAGTAGAATGGTTTCTCGCCGAAGCGATCCCGTGCCGCAAAGAGCCGCCTGCGAGCCTCGTCCCAAATGGCGAAAGCAAACATGCCGTTCAAATGATCAACGCATGCCTCGCCCCATTGAGCGTAAGCCGCCAGCAACACTTCCGTATCACTATCGGACTCGAAGCGATGTCCAAGCCCACGAAGCTCTTGACGTAACTCCCGGTAGTTGTAAATCTCGCCGTTGAACACGATTACTTGACCGCCCTGCCGCGAAACCATCGGTTGCGCACCCGCTTCAGTCAAGTCAATGATTGCGAGTCGGCGGTGACCGAGCAACACCGCTGGACCAGCACCGGATCGTCTCCAAATACCTGCCCCATCCGGGCCACGGTGGGCGATCGACCCTAAGGCCCGCTCAACGCAGTCGTCCGGCCGCGCAAGACCTGCCGAATTTAGCACGCCGAAAATTCCGCACATATCAGTACGTCATTACCTCGGCGCGAAGCCTGGGAACCGACGGGCAACCCACCGTCGCGCTGGAAAATTTGAGTATCACCAAATGCGTGCTCTCCTCACTATCTCGCCGCTGAAACAAGACATTCCGCGAGTCGCTTCGTAAGGGCCCTTCTCGTATACGCCTCCTTCTCAGCCCATACATAACGCGTTCCGCGACCTGATTCCCACGCATCAAACGCCGCTTCGATTGCGCCCGAAAGATCGCTAATTGCCCCTGGGCCTACGACGCTGCCGGATCCTACACTCTTGATCAGGTCCGTGATCTCGGATTCTTGAGCGCTCGCAACGATCGGGCGACCGGAAGCTAGATAGCTGTAAAGTTTGGCCGGAACTGCGGGGCAAAAGGCCGCCCTTCCAGCCAATACGATACCTGCAGCAGCAGCAACGCATCTGCGCGGCAAATGTACTCATTCGCCACATCCTGCGATACACGCCTTTCCGCAATTACCCGGTCCGCACTATTGGATTGGCGAACAGCTTCCTGAATTTCGGCGCTATCAGCGCCAAGAAGTCGGAGACGAACCTTATTGCGAAGCGCCGGGCGGCGACTGAACAGCAAGTCGAGCGCACCAAGCGCTACGTTCACTGATCTTGTTCCAAAGTCACGCTCCATCGGATCGTAGTCCATTCGCAGCAGGTTCTTTATCCTGCGAGAGAATCCTAGCCCACCCTTTCGAGAGACTCCGATCTCACCTGCGTGCAGTAGCGTGAAAACACCTGGCTCAATCTCCCCATTTGGCATGCCGTTCGTTTCACTAAATCCGTTCGGAATGACCAGTGTCTTCTCGCTGGGAACCCCTAACTCTTCTATTATCAATTGCCGCGAAGCAATTGTCGGAGTAATCACATATGCCGCAGCGGAAAGAACCCGCTGCTCGATTCGCCTTTCAATGAAAAAATCGACCAAATGACGGTACGGAACACGCGGACCATATGACCAGGGATCACGGATATCGACCACCAATGGCAATCCGAAGTCGCGCGCCAGACGCTCACCCGCGAGAGCCGTCGATGGCGGCGCGACGCTACAAAAAATGACTTTAGGCTGCTCCTTCTGAATCACTTCGCAAGCGGACTCGTAGATACGCGCAACTCGATTTTCGCGACTGCGCACGGCCACAAGCGAGGACAGCAGAGGTAACCGCTGCGCCGCCTTAGCAACTCAACTCAGTTCATTTACCTCTTCGTTCCAGTTGATTCGTCGAACCGGCGACCAAGCGAAACTGTCCTCCCAATGCTCAAGAATGGAGAATGCGCCCCGGTATCGTAAACTCGCGCAAGCCGGGTCAGCGCAAACTATTAGGGGGTTGACACCGAATTGTGGTAAGAGTTCGGCGAAGGCTCGGTTTCTGAGAGTCCCGCTGGCCTCAAGGGGCGGAAAATCATAGGCGAGGAAGAGGACCTTCATGATTCGCGGATCCGCGAGTCAAAACAGCGCGAAGCAAAACGGGCGACCTCTTCGAGTTCGGACCTACTCAGTCGACGGTCCTCATTCTTGCTTCTACCAACTCCAGCAATATAAGAATAATCATGTTTGCAGGCCCGTGCCAGACAAGCATAATGCCCTCTTGGAGTTCCAGAAAATATCTCAAGCACTCTTGCATTCCTAGCAAACAACATGTTTGTCAGGCCTGCACCGTGCATTCCAATAATTCCACGCGCGCCGGCAAACAGCTCAATCTGGTCATCGACGGTCATTGTCTCAGCGATGACACACGTAACACCAATCTTCTCAAGCGCGAATATCAGCTCGTCTTCATTCAGGATCCTTCTCACTCGAGCGATTCGCCGACTGACGTATATGACGCGTTGCGTAGGTGCTGCATGGTCACCTAGCAGGCGCGACCTAACAAATTCAATCGCACGCTCTGGTAGCCAGCCGCATTCACTTCCTGACATTTGAGGTAGCAGCAAATGGCGGTCAGACTGCACGCACGTATCAGGCTGTACCACCCGAACATCAATGCCATCAGGAAGAAGCCGTCGCACTACCGCTTCATACTTTTCATGCTTTGACGTTAGGTAGAGGCGCGCAGGAGGATCAGATAGATCCATGTGGGCCAAGTGCCAAAGTCGTGGTAGAGCATCAATCAAGAAGTGATAGTGGTTGGATATCAGATCGGATCCGGCCCCAATTGCAACCGAGACCCGTTCTCCTTCCACTACCTTGTTTCTTCGTTCCAATCCCCCAACCGTCGCCACCGCACGCAAGCCACCCGGCAACAATAGTGACTCTGATACGAACGAAAAGCGGTTTAGCGCAACCAGCCCGGTCGCGGGCCAGAACACAACCCGCCTGAGCACATGTGGTTTTGTATTAGAAAATCGGAGGTGCGAGCAACCCACGGAAACACAAGAAGGTGCTGGATTTTCCATCCCTATTGTCGCGCCCACCACGCGCTCCCTGCCCCTCAAGGCTCCTACGGGCAGCATTCGCATAAAACGCAACCCTAGCAGTCGCCGCGCCCGCGTGATGCGGTAGCGAAATGCCGCCGTCACGTGTTGACTGAAAGCACCTAGAGGCGTAACCAACCGCCGAACAATTACTGAAAACGAACGGCTATACAAGTTTCAGAGCCTGAAACGCCTCGATATTTTCGGCAACCGCAATTCCTTGAATATCATCATATTCCCGAGCATCAACACCGTGATTTGGTCGCAGCAACAGAAGGTCATCGCTCGACGGAACCTCACCCTTGGCGAGCCTTCGTCGCGAATATACTGCACGTCGAAAACTCGTTACATGGCCAGTATCCACTTCACTTCGAAGCGGTCGCTTCACGCCGTCGCCCATCACCACCTTAAGTGACTTTAGAGACTCGATTAACTGCAAAACTTCATTGCAAGTGAGTGACACCGCATGATCGCGAAAGATTTTCCCCTCCCGACTGTCGGTGAAATGAAACTCCAAGACGTCAGCACCACGCGCGGCCGCGATCAGCAGGGCGAACGCACCTACAGTGTGATCTGAATAACCCACTGACAGTCCTGTGGCGTGTCTCAGTGTATCCATAACTGCCAAATTCGCGTCACCGAGTTCAATAGGGTACATTGAGGTGCATTGAAGCAGAGCAAGCATATCGGGACGACGGTATGCCTCGTTAGCTTTCTGTATTTCCCCGACTGATTCGAGAACCTCGGTGAGTTCGGACAGGCCCGTAGACATGATAATCGGCTTTCCGCGCAAGGCAAATTGCCGAATGATGGGGAACGCCGTAAGATCGCCAGATCCAATCTTGTAAATATCAAGATACGGGTCAATCCATTCCAGCATCTCAAGATCCCATACGGATGCCATGTATCCCACATGGCTTGACCGGCAACGCTCAGCGAGTGCGATGTGCTGCTCGCGAGTGAGTTCAAACCTCTTGAAGTGTGCGTTTCTATCCGGTGATTCGAACGGACTAACCAACGAATCGCCCCGGTACAACTGGAACTTCACATAATCAGCGCCCGATTCAATCGCGAGATCGGTCAACTTGAGTGCAGTCTCGAAGTTCCCTTCGTGATTTCCACCAATCTCGGCAATCAGCAGTGGTCCGTGCTTGCCGACGAAGGGGCCAGAATTAGAGGGCTTGGCCGATTCACCAATTTGAACGTTCATAGCGTCCCCTCGAGTAGTCTTCCAACGAGTTCAAAATCCTCATCGGACTTTATCTGGATACTTTCCCGCCGGCTCATTTGAATGTGGCCAATACGTCCGTGATACAGGCTGTCCTTTCTCAGGAACTCTCTCCAGAATCCGTGTACGGCGCCGTTGTAAACATACAAGGCTTCGCGCTCATAACGGAGCGACTCGAGTACGCCCGGGTTGATCGTCTCCAATCCATTCATCCCGTGTTTAAAATGCAAGTCCATATCTTCATAGGTACTTATGACCTGATCCACGTCATAAATAAGGAGCGTATCTACGACTTCCCGGATGTGGCTGTCACGGCGCAAGGGAGTGTGCACACTTAATATAACAACGATATCGGGATACCAGTTTCCTTCGAACTCGAACCTGCTCACGCAATCAAACACAACTTCGGACAGCTTAACCCGCCCCCCCGACAATTCCGGCTTTCGCAGCATTACGTCCACGCCAGTCCTAGATTGACAGTAGCCAATAACTTCCTCGTCATCTGTAGATACAACTATCCTGTCAAATACACCAGAATCAAGTGCGGCATTCAGGCTGTGCGCGAGTAGTGGAACTTGACCCAGTGGCCGCAACACGACATTCTGCATTCGAGCATAAGTGTTTTTCGCTGGAATCACACCAAGGATCTTTGGGCGCGTCGCTCCCTGTCGCTGGTCGATAAGTGCGCGCTTTATCTTTCGACGAGCAGATAGCAGCAACTCCTCATCCCTTGACATTGAGTTCGAGTGCTGTCGATAAAAAAAGAGGGGAGTTTGGATGTTGGCCACCTTAAATCTATGCAGCGCCTTCATCCAGAGTTCATGCCCATCTTGAGCACTGAATTCCGGATCATACCCCCCAATTGTTTTCAGAACACGCATGCGGACCATCGTGCAGGCGCCGTGCGCCGGAAGGTCGAGTGCATGGGTTTCGCGACCTATTGCCTTACGCCGTTCAATTCCCAGGAACTCGCCGCTCTCTCCAACAAAAGTCCAATTTGGAAAGACCAGTCCGACCTCACGGTGAGAATCCAAATAGGCAACCATTACAAGAAGCGCGCTCTCGTCAAGATAATCGTCGGCGTCAAGTCTCATAATGAACTCGCCGCGACCCATGTCGAGCGCGTGGTTTGCACACCAGCGCAAACCCATCGCGGCTTGGTTCGTTCTCACGCTCATTTTCGAACCGAGAATAGCGGCATACTCTGCCAGTATATTCCCGGTATCGTCGGTCGATGCCTCGTTAAATACAATGAGTTCCCAATCAGTGAAAGCTTGACTGACTACACTATTGAGACATTCGCGCAGATACTTGCCATAATTTCGGCAGGTAACGTAAACCGTAACCCGAGGCGACCTCATGCTGCTACCGCCTCTAATTCCTCGACATAGTAGGGAACCGTGAGTGCGAGCCCCTCGTCGATCGTAGATACCGGATGGTAGTTCAGCAGTTCCCTTGCCCGACTGATATCCGCCAATGAATGCCTGATATCACCCTCTCTAAATGCGACGTGCTTGGTCAATACCCGCCTTTCCGGCTTCGGCGACACGTCATTGATTGCGATGATGATTTTCTTTAGGAGCTGATTAAGAGTGGTCGCTTCCTCGCAGGCGACGTTGTATACTCGATCGGTGGCAGTACCGGATGGTGAAATTGCTGCGAGTACGTTTGCGAGCACGACATTTGACACGAAACAGAAGTCTCTGGACGTCTCGCCGTCTCCGTTTACTATTATCGGACTTCCATTCAGCACGGAGGTGATCCAGCGCGGAACAACGGCAGCATAGGCCCCTAGCGGATCCTGCCTTGGTCCAAATACGTTGAAATATCTTAGGCCTACGCTCTCAAACCCAAAACACGAAGTGAACAACGTGGCAAACTGTTCATTTACACGTTTTGTAAGTGCATACGGAGAGAGCACCCTGCCCACCCGTTCTTCAACTTTCGGGAGTGTCGCTTCGTCGCCGTATACGGAACTTGACGATGCATAGACAAACCTTCGGACGGTCGCATCCTTGGCTGCCGTCAGAATGTTCACAAACCCACCAATATTCGTCTCGGTCGACCACTCCGGGTGTTCCAGGGACCGGGGAACTGAACCCAGCGCGGCTTGATGCAGGACCACGGTGCACTTACGGCACGCTTGTCTGCACGTTTCAATGTTTCGGACGTCACCCTCAATAAAGCTGAAATTCTGGAAGAGTTCCTCACCTACGCTTGCTCGAATCTTTGTTAGATTCTGTGGTTTACCTGTGGAAAAGTTGTACAATCCGGTCACCTTGCAACCGATTGCAAGCAACGCCTCACACAGGTGCGAACCGATGAACCCCGCCGCTCCAGAAACGAGCCAGGATTCCTCGCGCAGTCGGCTAGTCTTCCTCTGCGAATCGAACAATTCCCGGTAGAGCTTTGCCATCTTCATGAGGTTGGTCTCCCTACCGTAATTTCAGGGCTACTTGCGCTCGCCGATGACAACCGCTGGATTACCGGCTGATATCGCATATTCGGGTATGTCACTGGAGACCACGCTTCCGGCCGCGACGACTGCTCCACGTCCAATCTGAACACCTTTCAGCACGGCAACCCCGGTTCCGAGCCACACGTCATCTCCGATTCGTATAGGCGCGGCTGACATTGGCTGGTTTCTTATCAGCGTATCTCTGCGGATTCCGTGATTCGCGTCCACCAAATAACAGAATGGAGCAATCAGACAGTTCGCGCCTATGTCAATTTGGGAGGTCGCAAAAATGAACGTGTGGTAGCCGACTGAGGTCCACTCGCCAATAGTGATTGTTGCATCAGGTTGGGCGGGGCAAATTCTCACACCCTCCTTGATTACGGTATCTGCACCTAGCTTCACGTTCCCAGGATGGCGCAGAAACTGCGCGTTGCGGTCAATGTAAATATTAGTGCCGCAGAAACCGAGCTTACGGGAGACCCGCCACTGGTACAGTCGCTGCAGGACGCCTCGATCCAAATGCTTGCGGACGGCGGAGTTTTGATGGACGCTAGTCTTGGCCACAATTCTGTACCTCATGATATAGCGCCAAAACGTCATCTACGTCATACATCCAGTGAGGCCTTTTCATTTTGCCCAGAATGGAGTCAATGAGTATGAGATCAAGTTCGGTATCTACTGCGAGATGTACCGAGGAATAGTTTGTCTGGGAGCAAATGTTCTTGATTGCAAATCGGTGTTCGTTTGCGTAGAAGTATGCTGTAACATGTTCCTGATCTCTCGATTCCGTCATCTGGCCCACTGCGGTCCGCATCGAATCGGTCTTGATCAGTTCCACCGACATTCCCGGTGGATAACTTCGCGGATGTACGTTGGTCACAACGTCCAGATTGGAGCCTAAATATGCATCCAAGGCCCTATCCAATAAGCTCGTCGCTAATAGGGGACTGTCGCCATTTACGCGAAAGAAGGCCGAGCAACCGCTCATTTCTGCCGCACCTAGCACTCTCTCGGCGACATTGGTGAGCGATCCTCGGAAACAGAGTACGTTGTTTTTGTTACACCACTTCTCGAGGGGATCATCGCTGCGATCCATTGACGTTGCTATGCAGATTCGTCCGACCGATGAGCAGCGTCGCAGTTTTTCGATGACGTACTCGATCATTGGCCTGCCTTGAACCATGCGGAGCACTTTCCCGGGCAGGCGAGTCGAGGAGCAGCGCGCAACGAGTATGGCGTCCGGGCGGATGCCAACAGTCAGCTCGATGTGACTGTGCAGAGCGGCGGGGCTATCGCTCATTCCAGGCCCAGTATCTTGGCGGCGACGGCAAGCTGTCGCGCAACAAGTGGCCGCGCAGCCTGAGGCATTGACCTGAGATATTCGGCACAGAATTCCTGCCTACAGCTCAACAGCAAGCCTCCATAAGCAATCGCCCCGCGAAAGTTCGGTCCATAGAGTTCAATTGACGAGCCCATTGTGATCACGGTGCTCTCTGATCGCATCAGGTGATTCTCAAGCCAACTGGATTGGCAAATCTGCTTCACCGAGATCCCAGCCATTTCCAGCTGCTTCTTGATTCGGGCACTCAAGGCAGTCGTCGAATATTCGCCCGGGTGTGGCTTTATGCCCACTTCGGTGATATGGCGTCGACGACAGAACTCGATCAGGCCGCGACTGAGGTCGGCTACTTGTGGCTCACCCCAGATCTTCCCCAAGCGCGGTTTCGGGGCGATGATGATTGACGGATCATCGGGCGCCAGTGGTATCAATGCTGGAGGAGTCAGCACTTTGACTCGAGTCGATTCCGGGAACGAATTCGTTGTCAAGCCGTAGCATTCACGACCATCCGGATACATGTCAAATCTGCGGCGCACCTTACCAAAGTATCCGCAAGTGCTCACGATCTTCTCACGCCAATTCACCGGCCGCGCGAACATCTCGGCATATTCGGAATTGGTGTAATACGCCGCCAAACCTTCTTCCATGTACCTTACCGAGGCACAGCGGCGCTCACCTGCCATCATTTGGTAACTCGGCATCAACTGATGCGGCAGATATAGATTGTACTGTTCTGGCATTGTTCTATGCCACCATTGGCTGAATCGATAGTGCGCGGCCCACACCTTGTTCAGCCTCAAAGTGAACGGAAAGTCCTCATATCCCATTTGTAGCCTGACGCAGGCAACCGCCGAAGATTCACCCTCGTATTTACGACTCAATACAAAGAGGCAATCCTGCGTCGGTATTTCATGCATTTTGCGTATCGCGTCCGCGACCCAGCGAGTAACGCTGTTAGGTATGACGAATACGTGCTTCAGACTTCTCTCCGCGTGAAATAGAGTCCGTTCACAAAGCCTGCATTTCAACCATCGTGTGAAAACGCGAATCGGACTTTGACCTGAGTTCCGAGTAGTCACCCTCTTCGACAACTCTCCCCGCATGCAGGACAAAGACGCGATCGACGTTCCTAATAGTACTGAGACGATGCGCGATAATAATGACGGTTACTTGCCCATGCAGCGCATCGATGCTCGCTTGCACGCCGCGCTCAGATTCACTGTCGAGAGCACTTGTTGCCTCGTCTAAAATCAGAAGTCGAGGATTTCCATAGAGCTCTCTTGCGATAAAAAGACGTTGCCGTTGACCACCGGAGAGACAGATGCCGCGATCACCGACCTGAGTATCGTACTGTTGTGGCAGCGATTCGATGAAGGTGGCGAGTTGGGCGTCCGCTGCGGCTTTTCGGATTCGCTGCTGGACGCCTTCTGGAGTCGAGGGCGCGCTCTCTCCCATGGCGATGTTTGCGGCAATTGAGCCGTTGAAGATCACGGTTTCTTGCGAAACATATCCGATCTGGTCACGCCAGGATCTCGGGTCCAACGAGTGCGCGGGCACACCATCGATCGTCAAACAACCGGATTGCGGGCGCAACATCAGGCTTAGAATGTCCACGAGCGTCGACTTGCCTGCGCCCGATTCTCCTACCAAGGCAACCGTCGAGCGTGCCGGAATGGCGAGTGTTACGTTTTCGATTGCGTTACCGAGGTCGGTGCTGTAGCTGAAGCTCACGTTCTCCAACCGGATCCCATCAGTAAGTATCGGCGCCAATTGACCATCGGTCTTTTCTGCGTTTTTGGCGAGCGACTGCAATTCGCTCTCGACCATCTCGACGGCGCCGATGCTGTTCATAGCTGCCTGCCATTGGGCTTGCAGGGCGACCATGGCCCCGAGCCCCCGGTGGAACAGCAGGAGGACGACCAGAACTGGTCCCAGCGGCTCCTTGAAGACAATCGTCTGCAGCATGATGATCGCGATCATTGTCAGGATCGAGACGGGTTCATTCAGGGAATTGGTGGCTGCCTGCCAGATGTGCTGACGCACTCTCAACCCCGTCACCCGAAGAATGCTCTCTTCGGTGGTTGAGCGCATATGCTGCATTTTATTTGTGGAGACCAGGTACTTGAAAGACTGCAGCGCCTGGACGAGAAAGTTATTGAGTGTACTCATTTCCTTGGACGCCGCGCGGGACAGCGTCCGTACGTGTGCATTCAGATGACGGAAGGAAAATAGCACTACCGCTCCGAATATCACGACCAGCGCAGCAAAGCGCCACGACAGTAGGAATGCCATTGACAAATATGCCATGGCCTTGATTCCTCCTGCGTAGAAACTGATCAAGGCCGTAAAGCTCTGGTAAAATGCGCCGACCTGGGTATTTATTATATTGACGAAGTGTCCGGTGCTGCGCGTGGTGTAGTACCCGAGGGTCATCCCTGCACAACCTGAAAATATCTTCATTTTCAGCTCATGCATCAACTTTGCCTGCAAGAAGCCGCCATATGCGCCGTGTGCGAAGGTAATCAGCGCCTTGACCACAAACACACTTCCAATCAGGATCAAAAGCCCCGTGGAGGATTTCTCTACTCCGAGGTACTGCAACACTCTTGTGATCGCGGCGGGAGTACTGTCGGAAAATCCTGCCCCCGCATCCATTGCGCCAAGCAGTGGAAGCAGGAGGGTGATTCCGAATCCCTCGGTCAGCGCCACCAGGAGCGCAAGCACGAAGATCAGGTAGATCCGCGAACCGAGGTGCGCCGAAAATATGCGAAGGTACTTTGTTGCGCCTTCGAACGGATTGAGGCTCAGGGAGTTTTTCTGGCTCTGCATTTAGGGTAGCCGGTGAGTTGGCTTAAGCCGGCAGATTTGCCGGGAACCGATCGGGCGCGCGCTCGGAATCACAGAGAGATCCTGTCTGCCGTCTGCGCATTCCAGTCGCTGAGATCCTGCGCAATCCGGGCGGCAGCATTCCCATCCCATAGGCTGGGACGGCGTCCGGCAGGACTTGCACCATCAAGAATCGCATGCGTCGCGCTGAGAATTTCGCTTGCGGCTGTCCCTACGACCCGATTGGTGCCTTCGGTCACCGTGATCGGGCGCTCGGTGTTTTCGCGCAAGGTCAGGCATGGAACGCCAAGTGCGGTGGTCTCTTCCTGCACGCCACCCGAGTCGGTGAATACAAGTGTCGCTTCGCGCATCAGACCGAGCATTTCCAGGTATCCAAGCGGTGGCAGCACCGCAAGACCGGGAAGTTCAATCATTGCATCCAGTCCGAATTGCGTGATCTTGGCGCGGGTGCGCGGGTGCACCGGGAATGCGATCGGAAGTTGATCCGAGATGTGGGCAACTGTCTGCAGCAGGCGTTCGAGGGTATCCCGGTCGTCGACATTCGAGGGTCGGTGGAGGGTCAGCACTCCGTGTCTGCCTGCCGCGGCGAATGCTGCCCGGCGAGCTGGTCCCAGGGGTCCATCGAACGCGCCAGCCAACGAGTGCGCTGCGGGCACGGCCTCTGGCAGGCTGGCCAACAGAGTATCGATCATCACATTTCCGACGAAGGCGATCTTGTCGCGCGCGATGCCTTCTGCGAGAAGGTTGTCGATCGCCTCTGCTTCAGTCACGTAGAGCCGGTCGGACAGTTGGTCCGTGAGCAGTCGGTTGATCTCCTCGGGCATGGTACGGTCGCGCGAGCGAAGCCCGGCTTCGACATGGACCACCTTGATCCCTTTCTTGGCGGCGACCAGGGCACAGGCGATCGTGGAGTTCACGTCGCCGACGACCAAGACCACGTCTGGCTGGTGCTGGTCGAGCACGGGTTCGAATCGCTTCATCACGTCGGCGGTTTGCGCGGCGTGAGTGCCCGATCCCACCTCCAGAGAAATGTCGGGGTTGGGGATTCGAAGTTGCTGGAAGAAGCGTTCGTTCATCGCAACGTCGTAGTGCTGACCGGTGTGTACCAGCAACGGGCAGAACCGGTCCGGATGCTTCTGGAAGGCGCGCATGATCGGCGCAATCTTCATGAAGTTCGGGCGCGCGCTGACGACGCAGAGCACTTTCAACGGCGCCGCCACCATCTGCTCAGAGCCGGCCATCGACATCCCCGCGCTGAAAGAGGTATTTGACGTCATAGACCACGCCTTCGGCCCTGCACCATTCACGTACGCCGCTGGCGCCACGGTCGGCAAACTGCTGGTGTGCGACGGCGATTACGACGGCGTCATAGGTTCCGGTGGCGGGTGCGCTGACAAGGTCCAGTCCGTACTCGTGCTTGCACTCCGCAGCATCGGCCCATGGATCGTAGACATCAACCTCGGCGTGATAGCCGCGGAGCGCATCGACGATCTCGACCACGCGGGTGTTGCGCAGGTCCGGGCAGTTTTCCTTGAAGGTCACGCCGAGCACCAGGATGCGGGCGCCAACGATGCTGATCCGGCGCGCAGCCATCAGTTTCATGAGCTCGGTTGTGACGTGCGCGCTCATGCTCTCGTTTACGCGGCGGGCGGCCAGGATCAGTTCCGGGTGGTAGCCCACCTCCTGCGCCTTGTGGACCAGGTAGTAGGGGTCGACGCCGATGCAATGGCCGCCGACGAGCCCCGGGCGGAAGGGGAGGAAGTTCCACTTGGTGCCAGCTGCATTGAGGACCGCCTCGGTGTCGAGATCCAGGCGGGAGAACAATTGCGCCAACTGGTTGATGAGCGCGATGTTGACGTCACGCTGGGTGTTTTCGATCGCTTTCGCGGCTTCGGCGACACGGATGCTCGGCGCGAGATGGGTGCCAGCGGGCACGATTTCGCGGTACAGGGCATCGATGAACTCGGCCGCCTCCGGAGTCGATCCGGAGGTGATCTTGACGATGTCTGGCAGACGCCTGTGCTTGTCGCCCGGATTGATGCGCTCGGGACTGTAGCCAACGCTGAAGTCCACATTGAAGCGCAGCCCGGACTCGCGCTCCAGCACTGGCACGCAGACCTCCTCCGTCGCGCCAGGGTAGACGGTGGATTCGTACACCACGACGTCGCCGCGTTTCAGGATGCGTCCGACGGTGGTGGAAGCGCCTTCCAGGGGCGAAAGGTCCGGCCATTTGTGGCGGTTGACCGGGGTGGGCACCGCGATGATGTGGACGTTGGCGTCTTTCAGATCGTTGGCGTCGCAGGAGAAGCGTAGGTGACTTGCAGAAGCCAGTTCTTCGGAACTGCACTCGCCCGTGGCATCCAGCCCCCCTGCAAGCGCCCGGACACGCTGGGTGTCGATGTCGAAACCGACGGTCGGGCGAATGCGGCCCAGAGCCACTGCCAAAGGTAGGCCGACGTATCCCAAGCCGATGACGGAAGGGCGGGCCTGCAACAAGGTGGGAATTGGAGGCATTCTCGGTTCGATGTGTTAGGTTGGATTGATGGAATGGGCGGGGTTGGACTTCACGACGGCAACTTCAAGGCTGGACCGCTGCGGCCGTCCCGATGGTGACCTGGATCGACGAGCCCCTTGCGGCGGCCATGGCGAGCAGGCGTTCGCGCAGGATGCGCTTGGCTTCGTTGTCTCCATGGACGAGGCGCACTTCCGATGGCAGCTTGGGTATCCGGCTGACGAACCTGAGCAGATCGTCCTGCCCGGCATGCGCGGAGTAACCCGTTATGCTGGCGACCTTTGCGCGGATGACATAGCGTTTTCCATCCAGTTCGACATAGCCGCCCCTGGGGCCGTATTTTTCGATCGCGTGACCTGGCGTTCCGGGCGCCTGGAATCCGACGAACAGGATGTCGTGCCGCGGATCCTCGATCATCGCCTTCAGATAATTGACGATGCGCCCACCGGCAGCCATGCCACTGGCTGCGAGGACCACAGCCGGGCGGCGCGTGCTGGCCAGGTGGTCGACCAGCTTCAGATGGTCTTCGTGGCTGTCCACCGTGATCAGGTTCTCGAAGGACAGCGGATGGCGGCCGGCGCGCAGCCGCTTGTGCGCTTCGGCATCCCACCAGGGCTTGAGCTGGTTGTGGGCGGCGGTGAATCGCGCAGCGAGCGGTGAATCGACCACGACGGCCAACTCGCGCCAGGCAGGGGCTTTCCCTTCGTGGATCAGTCCTTCCAGCTCGTACAGCAGTTCCTGGGTGCGCCCGATGCTGAACGCGGGTATCAGGACCGTGCCGCCGTCCTTCATGGCGTGTTCGATGGCCGACTTCAGGCGCAGGCGTCGGGCACGCCGGTCCTCATGGATCCGGTTGCCGTAGGTACTTTCGAGAACCACGGCATCGGCGCGCTGCGGTGGCGCGGGGGCTGGCAGCAGCGGGGCGTGCGGTGCGCCCAGGTCCCCGGAAAACACGATGCGACGACTGCCGCGCCCGTTGCCGATATCGAACTCGGCGTAGGCGGAGCCGAGGATGTGCCCGGCGCGCTGCAAGCGCACCCTGACCGGACGTGTCGGGTGGTCGATCACGCTGTGCCACCGGGCATAATCCAGGGGCACCGTGAGCGACCTGATCAGCGCCAGCGCGCCCCGGATCAGGCGCTCGTCACGCGTGAATCCGACCTTCAGCGCATCCTCGATGACCAAGGGCAACAGGGTTGCCGATGGCGTGCTGCAGATGATCGGACCGCGGAAGCCTGCGGCAAGCAGATACGGCAGGCGCCCGACGTGGTCGATGTGGACGTGCGTGACGAGCAGCGCACGCACGTCGTCGATGTTGAATTCGATCTGATGGCGGTTCGACTCATCGCCGCCGCTGGTTTCTGCGCCCTGGAACAAGCCGCAATCGATCAGGATTGCGTCGTCACCGACCTGCAGCCGGTGGCAACTTCCGGTGGTTCCGTCGACGGCACCGTGGTGCAGGATCTGCGTGTCCGGTACGGGTGACCTGCCAGGGGCATGGCCGGAATCGACGGCACCCGCGTTCACAATGTCTGCGCCGCCACCATGGCGGAGAAGCGCGAATCGGCACGATCGCGCAGCGCGGCGTAGTCCCCCTGCTCCACCAGGCGCCCCTTGTCGAACACGAAGACCGTGTCGGCAGACCTCACGGTGGCCAGCCGGTGCGCGATGATCACCACGGTCATGCGCCCGCGGAGTTCGTCGATGCTCTGCTGGATCACGCGCTCGGCCTCGCTGTCCAGCGAACTGGTCGCCTCGTCGAGGATCAGCAGCCGCGGCTCCTTGAACAGCTCGCGGGCGATGAACAGGCGCTGGCGCTGGCCGCCCGAAAGACGGATGCCGCGGTCGCCGACCAGCGAATTGAATCCATCCGGCAGCGACTCGATGAACTCGAGCAGGTGAGCACTCTGGGCGGCGCGACGGACGCGCTGCATCAGTTCCGGGTCGGTCTTTGGATCGCCGCTCCAGAGGCAGATGTTGTTGGCGAAGCTGTCGTCGAAGATCACCGCTTCCTGCAGCACATAGCCGATCTGCCGGCGCCAGCTGGCGCGATCGATACTGCCGGCGCTCACACCGTCGATCAGCAATTCGCCCGTGCGCGGCGCGAGCAGCAAGGTCAGCAGGTCGATGATGGTCGACTTGCCGGCGCCGGATGCGCCCACCAGGGCCACCGTGGTGCGTGCCGGGATGACAAAGGACACCTGCGAAAGAACATCGCCGACGCGCGCGTCGTAGCTGAACGAGACATCGCGGAACTCGATCGAGTCGCTGAGTGCGCCGATCTGCTTGCCGCCATCGGGCACCGACTCGCGCTCCAGGCGTGCGAACTCGTCGCGCACGACTTCGACCGAGCCGATCTGGGCCAGCACGTTCTGCCAGGAGTTCTGCAACCCGAGGACCGCATTGACCCCGCGGTAGAAGAGCAGGATTGAGACCATGATCGGGGCCAGTGGTTGCTGGAAGACCGCCAGCTGGATCATGACGATGGAGATGATCACCAGCATTGCGATCGGCTCGCGCGCAGCGCCGGCAAAGGCCATGACCAGGTTCAGTCGCGCGCTCAACTCGCCAGCGCGTTCGACATTCCCCATGGCCACGCGGCGCAGCGGCTCTGCAGTGCCGGTTGCGGCCAGGTACTTGAAGGCCTGGATCGATTGGACGAAGGCCCCGGACAGCGCGCCCATCTGCTCCGCGCTCTCGCGCGACAGCGAGCGCACCTGCAGGTTCAGACGGCGGAACAGCAGCACCAGCCCAAGGCCAACCACAATTGCCGCGACCCCGAAACGCCAGGCGACGAGGATCGCCATCCCGAGGTAGACCGATGCCTTGATCGCGCCCACCATCATCGACGAGAAGCTCTGGAAGGCGCCGATGAAGGAAAACACCTGTGAGAACAGGTTGAAGAAATAGCCGGTGTCGCGGGCGGAGTAGTAGCTGTAGGACATCTTCGAGTAGGCGTCGTACAGGCGTCCCTGCAGGTTCCGCTGCAGGTCGGCGCGCAGGTAGCCGCCGTAGCCGCCGGCCGCAAAGGCCACGGCGCCCTTGACGACGAACACGCCCGCGATCAGCGCGAGCACCGCGACCGGCCCGGATACGCCCAGGGTTCCGAGGAATCCGGTCACCCAGGTCGCGAATCGCCCGGATGCGGCGCCCTCGGCATCCAGGCTCTGCAGCAAGGGCAGCAGCATCAGGATGCCGACGCCCTCGAGCAGTGCTTCGACCACCTGCAGCGCAAACACGAGGTAGACGCGGACACCGATGAACTCGCGGAAGGTCCGGAAGTACCCGGGAATACCGCCGAAGGAAGCGGCTTGCGGGATGTCGGCCACTTCCTGGGCCACTGCGATCATGCCGTCTCGGCACCCGCGTCGAATGGAACGCCAACCGTCAGGGTCGGGTCGGGATCGCGGGGGCGCTGCGCCCAGCGCCAGGCCGTGCCCAGGATTTCATCGATGTCCGCGTGCTGCGGACTCCACCCGAGCTCCCGGCGTGCGCGCCCGGCGTCTCCGACCAGAGCCGAGGGATCGCCCTCACGGCGCGGCGCGATGGTCACTGGCACCCGCAGTCCGGTCACACGCTCGGCGGCCGCGATGATCTCGCGGACGGTGAATCCGCGGCCGTTGCCGAGGTTGTAGGCGTCCAGCCCGGGCGATGCCGACGCCAGGCGGTGCAGCGCGCGCAGGTGCGCATCGGCCAGATCGGTCACGTGCACGTAGTCGCGGACGCAGGTGCCGTCGCGGGTGGCGTAATCGTCGCCGAAAACCTGGATGTGCGGGCGCTTGCCCGCGGCGGCGTCGAGCACGAGGGGAATCAAGTGGGTTTCCGGATCATGCGCCTCGCCGAGCTCGCCCTCGGGATCCGCGCCTGCCGCATTGAAGTAGCGCAGCGCCGCGCTGCGCAATCCATGCGCGACGCCGAAATCGGCGAGGATCCGCTCGACCATCCACTTGGATGCGCCATAGGGGTTGATCGGCGCCTGCGGGTGATCCTCGGCGATGGGAATGGACTGCGGGTTGCCGTAGGTCGCGCAGGTACTGGAGAAGACGATCCGGTCGATGCCGTTGCGCACCATCGCATCGAGCAGCACCAGGGTGCCGGCGACGTTGTTGCGGTAGTACTTGGCCGGATGGATGACCGACTCGCCCACATAGGCGAAGGCCGCGAAATGCATCACGGCATCCGGACGATACTGGCCAATGATGCGTTGCAGGCTTTCCCGGTCGCTGATGTCCGCAACTTCGAGCGGGCCCCATCGAACCGCCCATCGGTGACCGTAGACCAGGTTGTCGACGCAGATGGGCAAGTGCCCCTGCGCAGCGAGCGCCTTGCAGACATGGCTGCCGATGTAACCCGCCCCGCCCGTCACCAGGACTTTCATCAGGTATCTCTCACGGATCTTGCCGATCTTGGTTCCGCGCCGGCGACCTGAGTCCGCGCCAGGAGCTCGTGCGCTCCCGAGAACCAGCGCGTGAGGTAGGCCGCGAGCGTGCCGGCCATGCCGTGCACGGCGTAGCGCCCGCGTATCCAGGCATGCGGCGGAAACAGGCAGACCCTGAGGTACGCCAGCCGCTGCCCGAGCGAGGGCAGGCAGGCCAGGCTGCGCAGCACCCGCGCCACGTGCCCGCGCGAGGCCTCGATCAGGTTGCGCGTACACTCATGTCGTCCCAACGCCTGCCAGTCGGACATCCGGCGGACCGGGAGCTCGAGATCGAACCAGCGGCTTGCGTCCGTCAGCGCATGCGCATGCAGGCCGGCGACATGCTTCGAGCGCACCATCGAGTCCAGTTCGCTCCAATCCTTGGCAGTCATCCCGCGCGCCAGCAGCGCAAGGTCGTAGAGCCATACCAGGGGCCGGTCCGAGACGGGCTGGTGCGCCTCGTAGTGCACCACTGCGTGCATCAGGGCATCGACCCGCCCGAGCGCACGGCAACCCGGAATTCCGGAAAGCGCAATCGACCGCGCCATCAGCTCGGTGAAATCGAACCTGCATGCAAGTTCCGGCAACACGTGCAGCGCCCAGTGCAGATCAACCTCACGCCCACTTGCACGATCCCGATATCGCGCCTGATTGCCCACCAGATCGTGCTGACTGTAGCCATCCGACTCGAGCCCAAGGTCGACCATGACCTGATGCGCAACGAGCCGCTCATGCGGGGCAACCAACAGGTCGACATCCGTGACCGGACGCAGCTCAGGCCGGGCATAGAGCCAACGCCCGAGGGCAGCGCCCTTCAGCAGCAGGGCGGGGCAACCGCGGGCCGCCAGCGCCGACAGCAGGCGGGCCAGCAACTGGTTGTCGCACTCGATTGCCGGTGCCTGCGCGGTCACCAGGACATCCCAGAACGCCTGTTCCATCGGCTCCAGATTGCGGCCGCTGCGCACGGCGTCGTCGAGTGCCGCCGCGATCAAGCGGTTTTCCTGCAGGGGTGGCGACCTGTTCGGCGAGTGATCGCCGGCGGAGGTCCTCGCGAATCGGTACCGAAAAAACATCCAACAGGGCACTCGTCACGACGCCGACCCCAAGTCCCGCCTTCCATCGCCGCCGCGTCGGGTGCGCAGCATCAGGATGCACGCAAGCACGAACACGCACGCCAGGCTGGTCGTTCGCAGCGGGTAGTCGAGCAGCGAATGCAGGCAGAGGGACAAGAGGATCAGGGCACCAACCAGCCGTTCTGCGTTCTCGCGCTGACCATTTCCCCAGTCGACCCGCAACTCCTGCAGACGTTGCCAGACCCATCGTGCGAACAGTCCAAGCACGAGCAGGGCCGGGAGTCCGACATCGATCCAGATCTCCGCCCAGTCATTGTGCGCGTGGTTGACGATCTTCGGCCCCAGGTCTGCTACCGGCGCATACGCTTCGTAGACGGCGGGGAAGCTTCCGACGCCGGTGCCGCTGGCAGCAAAGCGGCGAGTCAGCTCCAGCACGTGTGGGAGCACGTCGGTGCGCTGGCCGCCTTCGAGATTTCCGAAGCGGGCAGCGATCCGATCAAGACCGAATTCCACCGCAACCAGCCCCCCGGCAATCACGATGATCGGCAACCAACGGGTTGCGCCGCGGAGCTGCTTTCCGCTGATGAAGGCCAGGATCAACATGATCGCCGACATGACCGCAGCCAGGCCCACTGCGGACCGCGATCGGGCGAGAAAGACGCCAAGCATCAGGATGGCGCTCATCAGCAACCAGCCGAGCATGTGCAATGCACGCTGATTGGCGGGTGTGCGTGCCGTTCCATGTCGAATCACGCCGCCAAAAACGCAGATCAGCGCCACCACCAGGAATGACGCATAGTGATTGCGGTTGGCGTAGAGGCCGACTGCCTCGTGCGCGTTGGTCGGTGTGTAGAAACGCAGGCCGCTACCGCTGCCTTGGGCGACCTGGGCGACGCCGAGGGCGACCATCAGCACCGCGGCGGAAATGACCAGCCCCACCATGCGCCATCTCCATTTCGGGTCGATCTGCACGGCGAGCACCAGCAGGGCCGCCGCCGGCAACAGTGATCGAACTGAGGCCAGGGTCGCATTGGGATCCAGTGACCAGGTGCGGAATGCCGGCGCCGGGATGCCAAGCGAATCCAGACCCGAATAGACCTCCGCGCGACCGGGCAGCCACCCGACCAGCGCTGCCGGGACCGGCACGACCTGAATCAGGGGAATGGCCACCACGAGTAACAGCAGCACCACGAGGCGCCGCACCTCAGGCTGCAGCAACTGCCAGCGCAGCCGGACCAAGCCATAGGCCAGAGCGCCCACCGCCGCGAACTGCACGAGCAGATCGCTGAGCAGGAAGTTGCGGGTGCCACCACCAAGCAAAAGCGCCAGGGCGAGCACTGCCCCGCACAAGGGTCCGGCCAGCCTGTCCGTTGTCGACATTCCGGAATTCCGCGCGTGCCCCGGGGTGGCGCGATCGAGCCGAGTGTCTGCGATCATGGCCCCACGGGGCCACTCCGCCTGCGCGCTTTGGCCAGTAGCGAGGGATGGACCCACCCCGGTCATTGGACCGCAGACGGGCCGAATGGCTTGGATTCCTGTGGCGGAGGCGCCAGCAGCTCCACTTCACGCCGCAATGCCTCGATCTCGAGTTCCAGCCGCTGGTACTCATCCTGCTTGCGTCGCAGGAAGTCGGTCGTGGCACGCAACTTGGCGATCGCCCCGCTGGGCGTCAACACGTACGCATAGCCGAGCTTGTTGTGGCTGTTGCGGAAGTTCTGCACCTTGACCCAACCGCGTTCGATGAGTGCGCGCAGGCAGTAGTTGGTCTTGCCCAGCGACAGGCCAAGCTCGCCTGCCAGCTCGCGCTGCGAGTGGTTCGGATGCTCGGTCAGCAGCCGGAGCAGGCGGTAGCGGGTCTCGTCGTCGAGCATGCAGTGGTCGTTGAAATCCGGGGACGGCAGCGGGCTGATCCTGCCCCCACGCCGCTGCCGCCCTGCGGTGTAGGCCCGCATGGCCGGACAGCCAGTTTTTGCCGCGGTCAGATGCGTGCGCCGAGGGCGTGCTTCGGAACCACGATCTCGCGTTCGGTGCCCAGCAGCGTCAGCAGCAGGCGCACCCGATCTTCACCATGGGTCGCAGCGAAGATGGCGTCCATGCCGCTGAAGGGACCTTCGTTGATCCGGACCTTTGCGCCCGGCTGCAGTTCCGGCGGCGCCAGGCGCACGAATCCATCGTCGGGATCCATACGCAGCCGGATCTGTTCGATCACGGCATCGGGAACGACCGCAGGTAGCCCCCGAAACGCACGATCGTGGATACCCCGCGGGTACCGCGGACCGGCTCCAGGGACTGCAGGGACGGATCCGAGTGCAGGAAGATGTAGCGCGGGAACAGCGATTCGGTACGCACCACCACGCCCGACGCCGCCCGCACGCTGCGCGTCGAGTCCTTGCAAACAAGGTCCGAAGCCCTGCCGCGTCAAGCAGAGTTGTGCTTCAGCCCTCGGCGCGTGGCTTCTGGGGAGGACAGCGAACCAGGATTGCAGATGCCGACGATCCGTTCACGACGTGAACAGACCACATCGCCAAGCTGCTTGCTGCGCGGACCATTGTGCCGCCGGCCGCCATCATGCGGCGACTGGCGATTGCGACACCACTTCCCGAATCCGGGACTTGCGGCGACAATCGGCACCGATTGTCAGCCGCCGCGATCGCCCTGACTGTTCCCGAGCAGCGCCAGGCGAGACAACAGTGGCTCCAGTTGCTGGCGATAGTGGCTCCATGCCGGAACCGTATGCGCACTGATTTTTCGGCGCACCTGCGCACTACTGGCGGTGGCGACCACACCACGCGTCTTCTCGGTGTTCAGCGCTTCTGCCACGAACGATAGACCACAATAGTCGAAGACTTCTTTCGCAACCGCCTCGGTATCGTTGGTCAAGCGAACGAAATCAACATCGAGAATGCGCCCCGGGAGCACCCGATGCCAATGCTCCATCAATTTGCGATAACCAAGATAATAATCGGCGAGCTCGCCCTGTTGGTAGGAGTACCCGCAGGCCTCGGAAAACAAGGTCCGCACAGTCGAGAAACAAGCCTCGCGGGTTGCGAACCAGATGCAGGAATTTCGCATGTGGAGTGCCTGCAATATCTCCGACATTCAGAAAATTCGACGGCTTCCAGGAACCATTGCCGGCCATTTGCGCGTGGATACATCGCGCCGTGAATCGTTCACCCACCCGACGAAAATCGATTGCTGCGGCGCGCCGGATCAATTCTGCGTCGAGCACGCCTCGGAAGCGGCAATCGGCCGCAGCTTCATGTCGACATTGAATGCGTAACTTCGCCGCCATCGGCGACATCAGCAGACCAGAAGCACACGCTCGAGCAAGGTGGTGCCGGTGCGGCATGCCCACAACGAAAATCGGGGCCAGCTTCGCTGATTCGATCGGGCGCGCAACGAAATCCGCACGCATTGCGCCATCAACCGCGGGAAAACGCCCATGGGTCGGCGTGATCAGTGAATGCGCCGGCGCTTGGGCGTGCATCCACGCTCCAATGCTGACCAGGCCTCAGGGTAACGCTCAAGATCGTGCAGCTCATTGAAGAGCGCGAAATTCGGGTGTAAATCTCGCCCCCAGCCCTGGCTGAGCCTGCCGCAGTTGTTCCCCGAATCCGGGAGACACGATTGCGCTCGGTCGTCTGCGGTACAGATGACGACAGCACCGGTGAGGCCTGCGCAAACCGCGGATCCGTGGAGAGGCTGAGTTCCAGCGACCGCTCGGCTTGGGCAAGTTCGTGGCGAACATGTGCAGGTTGCCGCGAAAATATCGCGACGGCGCATGCCGGGGTCCCGCCGGAATGCGAGAGATCCAGGCATGGCGACGGCTTCATCATGTGCGCCGATATTGCTGGAGCAAGACTCCGCCTCGGCCAGCACTTGCGCTGTCGCCGCGCGACGGAAACCGAGGTTGCGCAAGCAACTGATCAGCGCATCGTTCTCGAGGAAGCGGATCAACTGGCGCGCGAGAGAAAGGACCAATTCAGGCTTTTCCGGCTTCAACTCGGCAGCCGCCAACGCGTAGCCACCGGGCTCTGCCGGAACTCTCTCCTGCAGCAGCCGACACCAGGCGCACCCGCCCAACGACGTTGCGGGGCTGCAGTTTCGACCAGGGTCCCCAACTGATCGCCTCATCGAGTGCGCATTACGAGCCAGCGCCGCGTCGATTCTTCGAGCAGTTTTCTGGACGCCGCGCCGTTGGGATCTGTTGCGTCAATCCATC
Source organism: Rhodanobacteraceae bacterium (assembly GCA_016713135.1). Taxonomy (NCBI): domain Bacteria; kingdom Pseudomonadati; phylum Pseudomonadota; class Gammaproteobacteria; order Lysobacterales; family Rhodanobacteraceae; species Rhodanobacteraceae bacterium. Next base: position 450,295 of record JADJPR010000002.1, read on the forward strand.
GCTCCACGAGGAGATGTTCGAGAAACCCGGCCGCCTGCCAAGGCATTCGCTTCGCGAGCTGGAGTTGCCGTCCTCGCAAGACTGTAGCGCCTCGCGGGGCCAGGGTCGTCACAAACCTGAGCATCAGATCGCACTGCAGCCGAGAGTACTGCATAGTAGAAGCGACCCGGACTTTTACTGCGGGTCGAAGCTGTTCGCGAAGGTCAGGAACGACACGGGCGGTTCTTGTCGCCACGTTGTTCACGCCCACCGTGATAGCGCATCCCACGGGGGATTCCAGAAAGCCAGCCAGATCGTGGTACGGTGCCGCCGAGCACGCCTTCTGGAGCGGCCGGGGTGCCGTCAGCATCGGCGCGGTTCGGTCGGAGCACCAGGTCGCGAAGCCGGCAGTCGACGCGTGAACTGGCAGGAGTCTTCCCTCGACGCGAGTAGTAACGCGTGTTCCTGGTCGCACCCCAGTTGCCCATCTCCCAGCGCGTGGCGTTGGAATGCAGGCGCCAGTTGTTGCTGGGCCATGCCGTCCTCGTATCGCCGCCTGGCACGAGGCTATCATCCCAAATCATCGAGATTATCTATCTCGGCGTTAATCCAGGATCGTAGGTGTTGTCCAGCGAGTAGGAGAAGGTGCCGTAGTCGGTATCTGGAGGGACGTAATTGAACGCGACATCGATACCCCTCGTTCCGAGGGATCGAAAGTTATCTGTTCCATGTGTCCAAAGCTCTATCGATCTCCACCGCCCGGCAGGCGGCGGCCGAATCGTGCGCAATAGGGCTGATTGTTGTTCAGGATTGCATTGATCCAAGATGGGCCATCCTAAGCTGGCGGACCCTGAGTGAATCTTTGATTGGATCTGCCACCAGTCCTGACGGACACGTCGAAGCTTCCAGAAGAACGGGCTGAAGGCGATGCCTCGTTCGCGGTCACCGAAGTTTCCGCCGTAAGATTCCGGCTCACCACCGACCACGTGCGGATCTGGGGTTGCCCTCCGTAGCTACCGGCGGCACGCCCTGCGCGCGGCAGCGTCGCCGCGGATCGGCGCTCAGACCACCAAAACGGACCGTGTTGCAGGGGTGGAAATCTGCAGGAGAGTATCGGACACACCCTGAACAGTTCGAGGACGCCGGAGCGCGAAAGCGCCTCGCCATAACCGGCGGCGGACCAGCAACTCGTCGATCGCTTCCACTTGCCGAAGGGAAGAAGTGGTAGTGTCTCCGAAGTTGCTGTAATCCGAACAGCGGTCGCCAAACTGAAATCGAGCGACTTCGCCATTGCGACATCGGTGAGCAGGCAGCGCAAATCTCGGCCTTCAAAACCTCAAGCTGTAACCGCCCCGGAAATTTGAGCACGCGCGCCTACTAGCGGTGTTGGCGGAGGCAATCAACGCATCTGGCGTGTCG
>JADJPR010000004.1:300000-384226 GCA_016713135.1 Rhodanobacteraceae bacterium
CGCACGATGGCGACGATCCGCCAGAACATCCACTGGTCCTACGCCTACAATGCACTGGCGATTCCCGCCGCCGCCTGCGGCCTGGTGCCGCCCTGGCTGGCGGCGATCGGCATGTCGGCCAGTTCCATCGTCGTGGTGTGGAATTCGATGCGCCTGCTGCGACTGCCGCGGGCGACCGTCGCTCCGACGAACGGCATTGCGGCGGTAGCCCTCACGGAGTCCCGATGAACATCCTGTTGGTGCTGATCCCGCTTTCGCTGCTGCTGGTCGGCGCTGCGCTGTACGCCTTCTTCTGGGCGGTCGACAACGATCAGTTCGAGGATATGGAAACCCCGGCGCTGGACATCCTCGCCGACGACGACCAGCCGGTGGCGCCGCGCGGCCGTGAGCGGTGAGCTGACCCTGTTCGCCGCGCTGCTGCTCGGACTGGCCGGCAGCGGCCATTGCCTGGTGATGTGCGGCGGCATCGCCACCGCCTTTGGTGTCTCGGGCGGCGGTCGTGCGCCTGGCGTGCCGCTGGCCGCCAGTCTCGGACGCATCGGCGGGTATGCCGCGCTCGGCGCGCTGTTCGGCAGCGTGGGGCTGGGTTTCGGCGACTGGCTGCAGCAACCCGCGGGCCTGTGGACCCTGCGCGCGCTGGCCGCACTGGCGCTGGTGTTGATGGGGCTGCAACTCGGCGGCTACGCGCGGATCCTCGACCGCGTGGCCACCATCGGCGCGCCGCTGTGGCGCCGCCTGCAGCCACTCAGCCGGCGCCTGCTGCCGGTCGACTCCATGCCAAAGGCGCTGGCCTTCGGCGCACTGTGGGGTCTGCTGCCCTGCGGCCTGGTCTACGGCATGCTGGCCTTGAGCCTGGGCTTCGCCAGCCCGATTCAGGGCGCGCTGTTCATGGGCGCCTTCGGCCTCGGCACATTGCCGGCATTGCTCGGATTGGGGCTGGCGGCCGGTCATGGCGTGAAGTCGGGGCTCGGCGCGAATGCGAAGCGGATCGTCGGTGCGCTGCTGGTCGGCTTCGGCGTGTTCTTTTTCATCGCACCGTGGGTATTGCCGGAATCCGGCCCGCTGGCGGCGCTGCGACCGCTGCTCGATTGCCACTGAGGGACTGCCGATGGCCGCGACGCCGGGATATTCGGGCACCCCGCTGGCACGCAAGCTGGGCATCGGCGCCGGCACCTGGATCGCGGTGATCGACGCCCCGCCGGATTACCGCGAATGGGTCGATCCCTTGCCGACGGGCGCGCAGGTGGTGAGCTACCCGGATCGGCAGGCGACCATCGTGCACCTTTTTGCGGTCGACCGGGTGGTCCTCGCCGGGCGCCTGGCGGAGTTTCGCGCCGCGTTGCGGCCTGAGGTGGCGATCTGGGTGTCGTGGCCGAAAAAGGCCTCGAAGCAAGCGACCACGATCACCGAGGACGTGATCCGCGAGCATGCGCTGCCGCTGGGTTTCGTCGACATCAAGGTCTGCGCGGTCAGCACAGTCTGGTCCGGGCTCAAGCTGGTCGTGCGCAAGCAACTGCGCTGAGGCTCAAGGCGGCAGCGCCAGCTCGTACACACGCCCGGTCGCGCCGATGATGAAGCCGGCGCGGGTGGCGCCCCCGACCACGAACACGCGGTTGCCGACTGCGCCACCTGCCACACCATGCACCGGGACCGGGAGATCAGGGCCGGCCTGCCACGACGTGGCGCCGGCGGAGTAGATCTCGCTGCTCGGCTCGACGAAGGTGGGGCTGGATCCAAGCACCTCGCCGCCGGTGATCACAATCCGCGCGCCGCTGACCGCGGCGGCGAAACCGCCGCGCGCATGGGCTATCTGGGGTCCGGCGCGCCAGCTGCTGCTGGCCGGGTCCCAGATCGACACCCGCGGCGTTTCCGGCGTCCGTCCAGAGATGACCCAGATCTCGTCGAGGAAGGCCACCACCTGGGAATGATCGCGATTCAACTGGTCGAGCGACCGGATCTGGCGCACGCGCCGGGTGTGCGGGTCGTACTGCTGCAGATTGCCCTCGCCGTCGCCGATATAGGCCTGGCCGTGCAGCACCGCCGCGTGACTGGCGTACATCGACGCGATCTCGGGGCGCGCAGCCCAGGTCTGGGTGGACAGGTCGAAGCGGAACGCGGCCGAACTCTGGTCGCCGCCGCCGTTTTCGGCACCTCCGACCATGTAGATGCCACCGTCGACCGCAAATGCAGCCAGGTGGTCGCGCCCGCCCGGCAGGTCCGGCAGCGCGGTCCACGCGTTCGTGGCCGGGTCGAAGCGGCGCAGCGAGCGCGGCGCGCCGAAGCCGCCGAGTGCGTAAAGCGCATTGCCATCAACCGTGGCAGCCAGCTCCGAGGTGAACGGGGTGGGCTGGCGCGCCTTCTCGACCCACGCGAGGCCGCTGACCGGCGCGGGCATTTGGTCCAGGCAAATGCCGCCGGCCAGCGAGCTCAGGCGCACCGGGTTGCGATTGCCGCTGCCGTAGCCCTCGACAGTGGAGGCGTAGCTGAGCGTGGCCGCGCCGCAACTGGTGAAGTCGATCTCCAGCGTGCCCCAGGGCAGCAGTTGCACCGCGGCCGGATCGAAGCCGCTGCCAAAGCGCGTGCCGCGCGCGATGCGGTTGTCCGCAACGCGCACCCGCGTGCCCTCGCGCACGCCGCTGCCGACGGTCCACGCCTGCTGTCCGTCCGGCGAGTAGGTGAACCAGTAGACGATGTTGCGGCCGTCGGGCAGTTCTTCGACGATCCAGCCCTCGCCGGAGCGTTCGGGCACGTACCAGGCGCCGCTGCGCGAACGCAGGCCGGCTGCGGCGCGCCCGCCGTTCGTCACCAATGCCTTGCCACCGCTGCAGCCGACCTGGTCGATGCTGGACAGGCGCGTGACCGCACGCGATCCGCTGCCCCAGGCGGCCGGGCCGCTCCAGCTCAGGGTGCCCTGCTGGCAATCCTGGAAGCGCAGTTCCAGCGTGCCCCAATTCGTCAGCTGTACCTGGGCCGGATCGAAAGCCGGCCCGAAGCGCCCGCCGACCGGGCGGTAGACTGTCGGGAAGCGGATGACGTCGCCGTCGACCGTGCCGTCCTGCGCGATCAGCCAGGCCTGCTCGCCCGGCTCGCCCGCCGGCGGGTAGGTGAACCAGATCGCCAGCACGCGCCCGTTCGGCAGCATCTGCAGGATCACGCCCTCGCCGCTGCGGTCGGCATTGAACCAGGCGCCGCTCACGGCCGGGGACACCCACCATGCGGGCTCGACCTGGGTGGCCTTCACCGCGCTGCGCGCCATCGGTTCGTGCGGGAGGTTGCAGGCCGGTACGTCGGCGAGTCCCACCGAAAGCATCACGGCAAGGCAGATGGTACGCATCACGCGCCTCCGGCAGCGACCGCGGCAAGAATCGTACGACGCACTTCGTAGGTCAAGAGCCCCGCATCCAGGACGGATCGCCGCCAACTCATACCCGCAGCCGGTGTTGGTTGTCGGCCTTGGCAATAGCGAGTAGCCCGCGCCCCGCGGCTCTCACCGAACATCCGATAACTCATTGATCTGAAGAGCAGTTTGTCCGCAAAGGACGCAAAGGACGCAAAGAAGAGCGGAAACCGCTTTCGCTTCCTTTGCGTTCTTTGCGTCCTTTGCGGACAAGAAAAGTGGCGCGGGTCGCGAAGAAGTTCGATGCGCGAAAAAGCGCACCGCCAGGGGCGACCGGGACTCACCGAACATGCGCCAAGGTGTTGAATTTCATACATTTTCAGCCCGTGCGAAACGACGACCCTGTGATTGAGTACGCAAAGGACGCAAAGGGACGCAAAGGACGCAAAGACAGCAAGTGCCGGGGATACCCCAGCGCTGTATCGCGTTTGATTTCCTTTGCGTCCTTTGCGTCCTTTGCGTCCAAGAACACAGTCCGCGATCTTGCGAGAGTCACGGTTCGATGCGCGAACAAGCGCACCGCCAGGGGCGGCCGGGACTCTCTTCCAACACGAACAACTCAAACCAACCCCAGCCGTTGCGCTACCGCCCGTTCCAGCCGCGACCTTGCGTGGCGCGTTCGAGCAGTAGCGGCGCCGGTTGCCAGGAATCGCGACGCGCACGGTCGATCGCGGCCGACTGGAAAGCGTGCATCGCCGCGACCACTCGCTCCAGCCCGACCTCGGCGGCGTACTGCATCGGTCCGCCACGCCAGCGCGGGAAGCCGTAGCCGGTGAGGTAGACCACGTCGATGTCGCTGGCGCGGCTGGCGTGGCCTTCGGCGAGCAGTGCGGCGCCCTCGTTGACCAGCGCGTAGACCAGGCGTTCGATGATCTCGCGGTCGCTGATCTCGCGGCGCGCGAGGCCGAGCGATTGCGAGTGGGCGATGACCAGTTGGTCCACCAGCGCGCTCGGGTGCGCCTTGCGGTCGCCGGGCAGGTAGTCGTACCAGCCGGCGCCGGTTTTCTGGCCGAAGCGGCCGGTCTCGCACAGCTGGTCGAAGATCGCCGGATAGACCAGCTCCGGCCGTTCGATGGCGCGCCGCTTGCGGATCGCCCAACCGATGTCGTTGCCCGCCAGGTCGCTCATGCGGAAGGGGCCCATGGCGAAGCCGAAGCGCTCCATCGCGGCGTCGATCTGTGCCGGCAGCGCGCCTTCCTCCAGCAGGAAGCCGGCCTGGCGGCTGTATTGCTCGATCATGCGGTTGCCGATGAAGCCGTCGCAGTTGCCGGCGACCACCGCGGTCTTGCCGATGCGCCGGGCCAGCGCCATCGCAGTGGCCAGGACGTCCTTCGCCGTGGCGCTGCCGCGCACCACTTCGAGCAATTTCATGATGTTGGCCGGCGAGAAGAAGTGCAGGCCGACCACATCCTGCGGTCGCGTGGTCACCGCGGCGATGCGGTCGATGTCCAGGGTCGAGGTGTTGCTGGCGAGGATTGCGCCGGTCTTCGCGACCGCATCGAGGCGGCGGAACACCGCGGCCTTGACCTCGAAATCCTCGAACACGGCCTCGATGACGAGGTCGCAGTCGGCCAGGTCTGCGTATTCGAGCGTGGGCGTGAGCAGCGCCAGTCGCTGCGCCAGCGCATCCGCGCTCAGGCTGCCCTTGCGTACGCTGCCCTCGTAGTTCTTGCGGATCGTCGCCAGGCCGCGGTCCAGCGCGTCCTGGCTGGCCTCCAGCAGGGTCACCGGCAGTCCGGCATTGAGCAGGCTCATCGCGATGCCGCCGCCCATCGTGCCGGCGCCGATCACGCCCACCTTGCGCAGCTTGCGGGCAGGCGTGTCCTCGGGCACGTCGGGGATTTTTGCCGCGGCGCGCTCGGCGAAGAAGGCATGCCGCAGCGCCCGCGATTCGGGCGTGGCCAGCAACGCGACAAAGGTCTGGCCCTCGAAAGCCAGGCCCTGGTCGATGGGCTCACGCACCGCGGCCGCGACGCAATCCACGCAGCGTGCCTGCGACGGGAAACCCGGGTGCGTAGCGGCCAGCGCCTGGGCGAGGACGGCGTCGGCGTCGATGCCGCCGGTGTCGACCGCCACGTCGCGCAGCTGCGGTCGCTCGGCGCTCGCCGCGAGCGCCTGCGCCTGGGCGATGGCAGCTTCGAGCGGATCGCCGTCGGTTACCGCCGCCAGCAGCCGTTGGCCGGGCAGGGCGGCCAGTTGCTCGGCCTTGCGCGGCAGTCCCGACACGATCATCTGCAGCGCGGTTTCCAGCCCCACCGCGCGCGGCAGACGCTGGGTGCCGCCGGCCCCCGGCACCAGCCCGATGTTGACCTCCGGCAGCCCGATCTGGGTGCCGCGCTGGGCCACTCGCGCGTGCGCGCCCAACGCCAGCTCGGTGCCGCCACCCATGCACACGCCATGCAGCGCCACCACCACCGGCTTCGGGCTGGCTTCGATCTGCGCGATCAGTTGGTGCAGGTTCGGCTCGGCCAGCATCTTCGGCGAATCGAACTCGCGGATGTCGGCGCCGCCGCAGAACACCTTGCCCGCGCCATGGATGACGATGCCGACGATCTCCGGATCCGCCAGCGCGGCGTCGATCCCGGCGGCCAGTGCCGAGCGTGTGTCATGCCCGAGGCCGTTGACCGGCGGGTTGGCCAGGGTGAGGACGGCGATGCGGGCGGTGCTGCGGGAGTGGGTGGTCATGAGAGGCGGGGCAGGGGTCAGGGGACGTAGTTGGCTGGCATGATGGGCGATACGGCGGCATGGGGCAGGGCGAGCGTCACTCGTTGGTCGGAGCCCCAGGCTCGTCCCCTTGCCCCCCGCCCCTTGCCCCGCTTCCTGCTGCCTCCACCCGCCCCGACAACAGCAACTCCACCGCGACGCCGGCTTCGGCGACGTCCGGGGCCTGGTCGCTGATGACGCGGGCGTAGACGAAGGACTCGCAGACGCGGACGATCAGGTAGGCGAGGGTGTCGAGGCTGAGCGGCGGCTTCCAGCGGCCGGTGGCGGCTTCGTCGGCCAGCAGCGCGCGCACGCGTTCGATGGCGCGGCCCTGGACCGGGCCGAGCTTGCTGGTGAGCAGTTTCAGCGCGTACTCGGGGTCCTGGCGCACGAATTGGCGCAGGGGGCGGAATTCGACCATGGTGCGCACGGCGTAGGCGCAGATCGCGCCGATGCGCGCGGCGCCGTGGCGATCGCCCGCATGCTGCGCGGCCTGCGTCATCAACTTGTCGCACATCGACCACAGGATCTCGGCCAGCAGCAAGTCGCGGCTGCCGACCCAGCGGAAGGCAGTGGCGCGGCCGATGCTAAGGCGCGCGGCGAGCGCGCCGATGTCTACCCGTTCGCCCGCCAGCCAGGTGCGCCTGGCCAGCGCGAACAGGTCCAGCGGCGTGGGCCGGGCCGGCGCCGGTTCGCGCAGTGCACTGGCGAGGCGGGTGGTCGTTCGCGGCATCTCGGATGGCAGTGGAAGGGCGTAGACACATCGTACACTTGACGCACAATGAGTCAAGTCGCAAGAATGACTCATCACTGTCGAGGACCCGCCGCATGAGCCAGAGCCCGCTGATGGACCGCCGCCACCTCGACTTCATGCTGCACGAGGTGCTCGATGTGGGCCGGCTGTCGGCCTACCCGCGTTTCGCCGCGCACAACCGCGAGACCTACGATGCGGCGATCGAGTTGGCGCACCAGATCGCGCTAGAGAAGTTCCTGCCGCACGCGCGCAAATCGGACCTCAACGAGCCGAAGATGGTCGACGGCAAAGTCGAGCTGATCCCCGAGATCGGCGAGGGCGTGGCGGCCTACAACGAGGCCGGTTTCTGCGCCGCGCTGGCGGACTTCGATGCCGGCGGCATGCAGCTGCCCTTCGTGGTGGCGCAGGCCTGCGACGCGATGTTCTCGGCAGCCAACGCCGGCACCATCGCCTATCCGGCGCTCGCGCGCGCGGCGGCCAATCTGCTCGCGGTTTACGGCACCGAGCGCCAGCGGCGCCTGTACGAGCGCCCGATCGTCGAAGGGCGCTACTTCGGCACCATGTGCCTGTCCGAGCCCCAGGCGGGCTCGTCGCTATCCGACATCAAGACCCGCGCGACGCCGCAGCCGGATGGCAGCTACCGCATCAGCGGGGCGAAGATGTGGATCTCGGCCGGCGACCACGAGCTCGGCGAGAACATCGTCCACCTGCTGCTGGCGAAGATCGATGGCGCGCCCGCCGGTGTGCGCGGAATCAGCCTGTTCATCGTGCCGCGCTGGCGGGTCAACGAGGACGGCAGCCGCGGCGCGCGCAACGACGTCGCGCTGGCGGGCCTGAATCACAAGATGGGCCAGCGCGGCAGCGTCAACACCTTCCTCAAGTTCGGCGAGCAGGGCGACTGTTACGCCGAACTGGTGGGCGAGCCGCACCACGGCCTCGGCTACATGTTCCACATGATGAACGAGGAGCGCATCGGCGTCGGCATGGGCGCGGTGCAGCAGGGCTCGGTGGGCTACCAGTACTCGCTGAAGTACGCCCGCGAGCGCCGCCAGGGCCGCCATCCGGACCAGAAGGACCCGAGCTCGCCACCGGTTGCGCTGATCGAACACGCCGATGTGCGGCGCATGCTGCTGCAGCAGAAATGCTATGTCGAAGGCGCGCAGCTGCTCGGTTTCCACGCCTCGATGCTGGTCGACCGCGCGCACGATCCGGACGAGGCGGTGCGCCGCGACAGCCATCTGCTGCTGGAGCTGCTGACGCCGATCATCAAGGCCTGGGGCTCGGATTACGCGCTGAAGGCCAACGAACTGGCGATCCAGATCCTCGGCGGCTACGGCTACACCCGCGACTACCCGGTGGAGCAGTGCTATCGCGACAACCGGATCAACCCGATCCACGAAGGCACCAACGGCATCCAGGCGCTCGATCTGCTCGGGCGCAAGGCGATGCAGCAGGGCGGCGCTGCGCTCAAACTGCTGCTGGCGGAGATCGGCCGGCTGTGCCACCAGGCCGGCAACCACGCGGAACTGCGCGGACTGGCGCAGCAGCTCGGCGGGCTGGCGGGGCTCACCGCGAATGTCACACGCGAGGCCGGCGCGCGCATGGCTGCGGGGGATGTGCGCCTGGTGCTGGCGAACGCCGCGCACTACATGACCCTGGCCGGGCACCTCGTCATCGGCTGGATGTGGCTGTGGCAGGCCGATGTCGCACTGCGCGCGCTGGCGAAGGCCAGCGAGTCGGACCGCGATTTCTACCGCGGCAAGCTGCAGGCCTGCCGCTACTTCTTTGCAACCGAGTTGCCGATCGCCGAGCACGCCGCGCGGCTGGTGCAGCAGGCCGAGCCGAGCGCCTATGCGATGCAGGATGCGTGGTTCTGAATCAGGTTCCGGCGTACTTCAGCAGGGTCAGCGCGATGAGCAATGCGATCATCAGCACCAGCAGCGAAAAGCCGGCGAGCAGGGCAGCCATCAACGCCCGCCACAATCGCTCGCCTTCGGGGCGGAAGTAGCCATGAGCGGCCTGGGCCACGGGCGCGAAGACGCCGATGACCATGAACCAGATCGGCATCGGGAGCCCGGCGCCCAGCAATACGGTCAGCAGGAGCGCGATCAGGATGGCCAGTGGCAGGACGTACAGCCCGAAGACGAAGGCCTCCGCGTAGTTCAGCGCATGACGCCGGTACATCGATTGAATCCCGGCGGCCACCGCAGGTACCCAACATGCGAGCAGGATCAGGTCAAAGTGGCCGATGAACGCGTCCAGCGCAAGCTTGAACGCACCACCGCTTGGCTGTTCGGATTCGGCGTCCGCAAGTTCGAAACCCTGGCGGAATCCCTGACCGAAATCGGTCAGGACCATGATCGCAGCCGCGAAGGCGAGGCAGATCAGGACCAGGCGAAACGGCCGGGTCAGGCGCGCGTCGCGCAGTTCGACATAGCGCCTGATGGTCGGGCCAGGTCGCCGCAAAAGTTGCCACAGCGTGTAGGGCACGCCACGATCGAGGCTGAAAAGTTCGCTGGCCACGTCGTCGAAGAAAGCCCGCGCCGACAACCGTGGCACCGCCGGTTCGCTGTTCGCCATCGGGGCCGGGTCCCTTGGAGTCGTCGCCTCAGGGATCGCAGTGTTACACCATGTGTCATGACAGGAGCAATGGGATGAAAGCCATCGTCTGCGAACAGTGGGGTGGACCGGATACCCTGGTCCTGAAGGAGATCGCGACACCCGAGCCTGGCCCCGGGCAGATCCGCATCCGCGTGGCGGCTGCCGGCGTGAACTTCCCCGACGTGCTGATCATCCAGAAGAAGTACCAGATGCAGCCGCCGCTGCCGTTCACGCCGGGCGCCGAGATCGCCGGGACGGTGACCGCAGTGGGCGCGGAGGTGCAGGGCTTCGCACCCGGCATGGCGGTGGCGGGATTGTGCGGGATCGGCGGCTTTGCCGAGGAATGCGTGGTCGATGCCGCCCAGTGCATGCCATTGCCGCCCGGCGTGCCGATGACCCTCGCCGCCAGTCTGCTGCTGGCCTACGGGACGAGTTGGCACGCGCTGCGCGACCGCGCCGCGCTGCAGCCAGGCGAAACCCTGCTGGTGCTCGGCGCGGCCGGCGGCGTCGGCCTGGCGGCGGTCGAGATCGGCAAGGCCATCGGCGCGCGGGTGATCGCCGCGGCCAGCAGCGGCGACAAGCTCGAGGTCTGCGCGCAGCATGGCGCCGACGACTTGATCGACTACAGCACCCAGGACATCCGCAACGAAATCAAGCGCCTGGTCGGCAGCCGTGGCGTCGACGTGGTGTTCGACCCGGTCGGCGGTGCACACACCGAAGCCGCGTTCCGCTCGATCGCCTGGCGTGGCCGCCACCTGGTGATCGGCTTCGCCAGCGGCGAGGTACCGTCGTTGCCACTCAACCTGCCGTTGCTCAAGGGCGCGTCGCTGGTTGGCGTGTTCTGGGGCGAGTTCGCCAAGCGCGAGCCGAAGGCGAACGCCCAGGGCGTGGGCGAACTCCTCCGATGGATCGCCCAGGGCGCACTCAATCCATTGATCTCGCGCGAATACTCGCTTGCGGATGCGCCGCAAGCCCTGGCTGACATGGCCGCGCGCCGGGTGGTAGGGAAGGTGGTGGTGGTGCCCTGAAGCACTTGGTTGCTGGTGTCGGTTATTGGCGGCAAAGGCACGGCGTGTCGAGAGTCTGCGGCTCTTGAAATGGACGCCTCGAACGAGGGGCCGTCGGGCCGAGACGCCTATGCTCTGATCCCGAGCCCAAAGCCCAGACGCGTAGGCCCGCGCGTAATCTCCCGGCAATACAGCGCCGGAGAGCCGCTCCGCGGCCCTCCGGCCCAAGCGACCCAGGCACAGCCGCGGCCTTTCGGCAATGCGGGCCGCGGGCCTTAGTTCGCTGCCGTCTTTCCGGGGTGCAAGGGCATCTCCGCCTCGTGGAAGCCATGGCAATCGATGCAGGTGCTGCCCAGCAGGTGCTTGGCCTTTTCTCCACCATGGCAATCGCGGCATGCGAACGGCGGCTCCGTGGTATGCGTGCCAGCAATTCCGATCAGCGGGATCAGAAGGTCGGCGCTGCTCTGGGAGCGTTCGGCAATATGGCAATCGGAGCACGCCATCGTGGTGTGCTTGGCGTGGGTGAAACTGGCCTTCTCGTACCACATGCCGGCCACCCGGACAGGCGCGACGACCCACCCGCCCTGGGTCGCTGCGGGATCCTTGGTGACGGTGTGGCAGACACCGCAGACCCGGCTGCCGAACAGGCTGTCGGTTGTTTGCTGCGCACGTTGGCGCGCCCAATCGAGCGCAATGCGCTGTTCTTCGGCAGTGGCGGGTTGCTGACCCGGGCGACGACGAGTGCGGACCTGGACCGGTGCGGATTCATCCTCGTACCCGCCCTCGAGCGCGACCTTCGAATAGACCTCGGAAAGCATGTACTGAACTTCCGCGACGTCGCCGTGGACGACCTCGCGATCGGGCATCTTCACGTCGAAGTCGAGCACGTGACAGGACTGGCAGTGTTGCTCGAAATTGATCGGCGCGATCAGCGCACCACCGGGCTCGGGGACGTGGCAGGACGCGCAGTCGAGAATCCGCGTTCCGTCGCGAGTCTTGAGCCCCTTGGGGTCGAGGTGTTTGGCGTGCGGAAACTTGAGCCCGGACTGCTCGGTCAGCGGGGAGGTGTCCATGCTGACGCGCTTGGGGGTGAACTTGCCCTGCGCATCCCAGGCGGGCAGCAGGACCTTGAACTGCGGGTGGTCGGTGCCGAAGTCGCCGACATCGGCGAGTTGCGTATCGCCATGCACGCGCTCGCTCAGGTTGCGATGGCAGTCGCTGCAGAGTTCCTGGTCCGCGCGCACCAGGCCGGTGTCGCCGTTGTGGTCGCGGTGGCAATGCGCGCAGCGCGCCTCCGCGATGTCCGGCAATGGATACTTGACCGGATCCGCGTGCGCCTTGGTGTTGGCATGGCAGACGATGCATTTGTCGTCCTGGACCACGCTGAACGGCTCGCCGTGGCAGCTCTGGCAGTCGTTCGCCATGGTGTGGTGGGCCGAGGCCAGGGAGCCTGAGTCCCAGATGTTCAGACCGAGTCCCGGCGCGTCCTTGGTCAGCGAACGGAAGGTGGGGACGAAGTGCGCCACCACCGGGATCGCCAGCCCGAAGGTGAGCGTGAGCAGCAGCAGCGCCCACGACCAGCGGCGTTTGCTGAGTCCGGTCTCGGCCAGGCTCTGCGGCAGTGCCTCGGACTGCTCGCGCGCCGCGACTTCTGCCTTGTCGACCAGGCCGACCTCGACCGCCGCCTCGAAATCCGCGGGTGGATCGACCAGTGTGATGCGTACGTTGCCGATCTCGATGCTGTTGCCGGCCGTGGCGATGGTGTTCTGTTCGAAGCGGCCATCCATCCGCAGGCCGGCAGCGACCAGTGATTCGACGCGATAGCGCCCGCCGCCGAGGGCGATGACCCGTGCATGCTCGAGCGCAGCGCGCAGATCGTTGATGAAAATCGCCTGATTCGCCGCACGGCCGATCGTCAGCGTTTCGCCGAAGTGGATCTCTTCCTCGTACTGGACGCTGCCCTTGCCCTTCTTGACGATGCGGCGGATGAACCATTTCATGGCGCGCGGCCTCCCTTTGGCTCTTCCTTGGCGCAAGGTGCGCGCAGTGAAAAGTGAAAAGTGAAAAGTGAAAAGTGCAAGCGCTTCGACATCTCAGCCACCGGGGTGTTCTTCACGTTTCACCTTTCACTTTTTACTGACCCGCGGAAGCGCGACCAGGAAACACGCGCCACTACCAGTAGAAAAACACCGATACCACGTGTGCCGTCAGTGCACCCAGCAGCCCCAGTGACAATGGAACGTGGATGTACAGCCAGATTTCCATCAGCGCCTGCAACTGGATGTCGCGGGCGACGCGGGTGGCGAGCGCGCGCTTGCGCGAGATCAGGTCGATCAGTCGGCGCAGGTGCTCGCTCTGGGCGTCGCTCGCCTGGTTGGCGAGGAAGTCGACCATCATCACCATGGTCTGGCCGGACTGCGACTGCTGCTTGGGCGCCTCGCCGGCGTCCGAGCGCATCACGGCGTCCTTGAGCTTGGCCAGGGTGGCGTTGGAGTCGTCGCGGGCGCGCAACTGCTTCCAGACGCTTCCGCCGAACTCGGTGTGCTGGATCGACGATAGGATCGCGTCGTGGATGCTCTTGTCGACCTTGTCGGCAATCTGCAGCGCCTGTTGGTCGAGTTCGCGGATCTCGCCGATCATCGCCGTGCGGGTGGAATCGGCGCGGTTGCGGGTCATCAGCGCGGGGTAGCGCAGGTACGCGTAGACGCCGAAGAATCCGCTGAAAATCACCAGCAGCATCAACACCAGGGCCAGGGTGTGGATGTTCCAGCCCACCTGGAAGCCGGCGTGCAGGAAGGCGATCAGGATCAGGGTGGTGCCAAGGTACACATGCGCGCTCAGCCAGCCGCGGGTGGTGCCGGTGTTGCGTCCGTAGCGGCGCTTGCGGATGCCGAACCATAACAGCCACAGGATCAGCAGCGCGCCGATGGTCCCGAGGGTGTATCCCAGCCAGGAGCCGCCGTTCGGCACGCCGATAGGGTCGTGCCAGAGGTAGGCGACGATCGATCCGATGGACAGGATCAGCGCCGCCCACAGGTAGCGGAAGCCGCGGTAATCGAGGATCGAGTCATGCATCGTCACGGCCCCCGCGCGTAGGCGTATTCAGGCAGTTGTTCCGGGCTGATGCGGATCGCGGCGCCGGTCGGGCAGGCGCGCACGCAGGAGGCGCCGCCCTTGATGTCCTTGCACATGTCGCACTTGACTGCCTTCTTTTCGTGGCTGTCGGGGTCGTAGGGCGATTCGCCGGGCCCCGGGCCATTGCCGAACAGCAGCCACTGCAGCAGGCCCGGTTTCTTCTTCGGCTTGGCCGCCATGTGGATCACGCCGTACGGGCAGTTGCGCTCGCAGTTGCCGCAGCCGATGCAGTTGTCGGCGATGTAGACCTCGCCGTTCGGCGCGCGGTGGATCGCGTCGGGCGGGCAGTCCTTCATGCAATGCGGGTGCTCGCAGTGGCGGCAGGAGGTGGGAACGTGGACGTTGGCGAAGGTCGGGCCGGCCTCGCGATCCAGCCGCGAGGTGCCGCCGTGGGTTTCGGCGCAGGCTTTCTCGCAGTTGTCGCAGCGCACGCACAGCGATTCGTCGATCAGCAGCACGTCGGTGGCCTCGCCGAGGCCCTGGCCAACCAGGAAGGAGATGATGTCGCCACCGGAGGCGGCGGCCTGCATCGTGATGTTCTCCGCGGTGCGCTGCTTGACCTCCTTGGCCAGCTTCATCCGCAGCAGCGGATTCTGGTTCATCAGCTTGCGGAAGGCATCGCGGTCCACCCGGATGGTCTCGGTGGCGACCGCGGCGCGCGCCGTGGCGGTGCGCTTGCCGCCGCCGATGACCGCCATCTCGCCGACGTAATTGCCGGCCGGCACGTAGGAGAGCACGATCTCGCGCCCGCCGATGTTGCGCGAAATGGTCAGCGATCCGACGCGCACCAGGTGCAGCGCATCGCCTTCCTCGCCCTCGCGGAACAGGGTCTCGCCGGCCTTGAAGCGCTGCAGCGAGGCGCCGGCGACCACTTCCTTGATCTGCGCCGGGGTGGCTTCGTCGCCGAAGCGGGCGCGGATCGCGCGTTCGACGAAGGTGCGGTCGACCAGCTTCTTGACCGCGTCGACCGAGTTGATCAGCTTGGTCATCGAGCGCCGCGGGGTTTCCAGCAGCACGCAGCCCTGGCCTGCGAATACCGTCGCGCTGCGCCGGCGGCCCGAGATCAGGCTCATCTCGCCGAAGAATTCACCGGCGCCCAGCGATACGCGTTTGCCGGCGGCCTCGTCGACCAGGATCTCGACGTTGCCTTCGGCGATGCAGTAGAAGCTGTTGGTGTAGTCGTTGCGCTTGAAGATCACCTCGCCGGCTTTCGGCGTGCGGATGTCCGAGTCGATCATGAACTCGCGCAACTGCAGCGGGGTGATCGTCGCCAGCAGCGGCACCGCCTTCTGCACCTGTTCGAGCGCGGCCGAGACGGTCTTGAAACCGGGCATGCGCTGGAACTTGGCGCGCAGCAGGGGCTCGTCGGCGGGCTCGACCTTGTTGCCCAGGATGTACTCGACGACCTCATAGCCCTGGTTCATCGCCTGCTTGATCAGCGGATAACCGCCGAGCGCGCCGACGATGTACAGACCCGGGACGTTGCTCTCGTACTTCTCGCTGATCGCCGGCACCGCGGAGGGGTCGGCATTCGGGAACACCACGCCGCAAGCCTCGACGAAGCTGCGCGGCGGATTCGCGCCGAGACGGCCGATGATGCGGTCGCACAGCACCTGGGCGCGGCCCTTGGGCGTGTTCAGGATCAAGCGGCCGGGCTTGCGGCCCACCGACAGCTTGTCGACGCGTTCCGGCGCGGCGCCGTAGTAGCACTCGATCACGCCGTCTTCGATCGCCTTCAGGATGGCGCGCAGATTGCCTTCCTTGGCGCGGGCGAATTCCTCGCGGCGGTTGACCACCACGACGGTGTTCTGCTTCGACAGCGCGACCGCGTTTTCGATCGCGGCGTCGCCCGCGCCGACCACGATGATGGTCTCGGCTTCGTACTCGTCCGGGTCGTCCAGGGTGTATTGCACGAAGGGCGCATCGTCGCCCGGCACGCCCAGCCTGCGGATGTTGCCCTGCAGGCCGATGCCGAGGACCACATTCTTCGCCAGCACCTTGTCCTTGCGGCCGATACTGATCTCGAAGCTGCCGTCTTCCTGTTTCTTGATGGCGCTGACCTCGGCGCCATGCCGCACGTTGACGCCCAGACGCGCAACGCCCTGGTCCCAGGCCTCCAGGATCGACTCGCGGCTGCCCGCGGTGAACGGCAACGGCGAACGCAGCGGCAGAGCCTCGGGCTCGGCCATCACGTGCTTGCCTTTCTGGTAGCGGAAGATGGTGTTCGACAGGTGCGGGGCTGCTTCGAGCAGCACATGCGGCACCTTGAGTTCGGCTGCGCGGGCGGCTGCACTGATGCCGCCCGGACCAGAACCGACAATCGCGATCTCAACGATGTCTGCCATCGCTCCCCGCCTTCTGATCGATTCCCCGGGAGCGGAGTGTAGGTATCGTGCACGCGGCCTGCAATCGGGGAAGTAACGGAATCTTGCGAGGAACGAGACGCGCACGTGCACGGGTTATCATCGACAGTCCGATGGGGGGTGGGTCGATCACATGGCAGATACGGCGTTCGAGTTGCTCAGGGGGGCGCTGCCCAGGCGCGAGCGACCCGGTCGCGATTCCTTCCCGACCTCGGGCAAGGCCGTCAAGCAGTGGATCGAGGCGCTGCCGATGGCCAACAGCGGCGCCACCGCGCGCCTGCTGTACAACGGCCTGAAGGAACTCAATCAGCTGGAAGTGGAACCGAACCAGCGTATCGAGATCCTTGAGCAGATGCGCCACCCGGTGTCGGTGGTGATTGCGAGCATGGAACGCCATGTCATCGGCCAGTCGCTGCCCTTGCCGCTGCAGAAGCGCCAGATCGGCGCCGTGATGCGTGATTTCCACCGCGAGCTCGCACTCGGTTTTGCGATCTGCGTCCACGACTATTGCGCGCCGAAGGGCAGCGTCCCGTTCCTGCGCGGACGCAGCACGGCGCTGGCGCTGGTCCGCGCGCTCGGGCATGCCTCGCAGGCATTGTCGAAGTGCTACATCGCCTACAGCGAGATTCCCGGGGGCGTGTGGGCGCTCTTGCATCGACTGGTCGGTTTCGCTTTCGAAGCGCAACTGGCCGACAAGGCGGTCACCGATCCGCAGATCCAGGGCATCACGCTGACGCCGGAGAGTGTTTACCTGCAGACCTTGCTGACCTTCATCGGCAATCCCTACCGGCTCACGCAGAAGGAGATCGTCGACGTCGAGATGGCGGCCAAGATCTGGGCGACGCATTGCCGCATCGATCAGATGGGCACCAGTGGCTCATTCGTCATCGATCCCCTGTCGGACGCGCCGCCATTGTCGCCTCGCGCTGAGGTCGACGGCCGCTACTGGCGCCTCGACACCTCCGCGCTGGTGCAGTCGCTGCGCAACCAGATGCGCATGCTGTCGTCGCTGGAGGGCACCATCGCGGTCCGCGGTCGCATGGGGCAGGGCCCGGAGATCACCGGCGATGTGGCCGAGAAGCTGATCGTCGCATGGAGTTTCAGCGGCGAGCGCGGCCACCCGCGCCTGCCCGCCGATCATCACATGAACACTTGTATCGGCCTGCACGCGGTGCATTTCCTCGCGGCCGAGCGGCGCGATTTCAATGAATTCGTGGCTGAGCTTGGCGGTGGCGTGACGGTCACCGACCGGGAGCGCTCAGCCGCCTGGGCGCAAGCGAGTTCCGAAGCCGCGGTGCCGGCGTTGTTGCGCGTCCGGGTGGTGGACCAGAGCCTCGGCGGATACCGCTTGTTCTGGGAGAACGCCGAGGGCCTCAAGGCCAAGGTGGGGGAACTGGTTGCGCTGGCGGCGCCGGCGGAGGACGAGGACGACGAGCCGGACTGGATGGTGGGCGTGCTGCGCTGGCTCAAGGGCGGCAACAACGACAGCCTGGAAGCCGGCGTGCAACTGCTCAGCCGGCGGGTGGAAGCCGTCGCGGTGCGCGCCACCGGCGAGTCGCACAGCAGTCGCGTGATCCTGCGCGGCCTGCTGTTGGCACCGCTGGCGATCGACGGCAACCCGCAACCAACACTGCTGGTGCCTTCGATCCTCGATTCCACCGGCGGCCTGGAATTGCTGCGATTGCCGGATCCGGCGGGGATCGAGGACCGCGCGCTGTCCGAGCCGCTGGAGACGCTCGAAATGCTCGAGAATTCCGGTGCCTACAAACAGTTCCGCTACGGACCGAAGATTGAGGAATCGGGCGTGGCGGCCCCGGAAGCGCCGCCGGCGGCGGAACTGGACGAGATCTGGTCGACGGTGTGAAGAGCGGGGGCAGGGGGCGAGGGGCAGGGGGACTGACCTGTCGCTGCAACCTGAACAACGCGGTTTGCGTCGATGCAGCCTCAACTGATCAGGCCGTATCGTTCGCCGCTCGTCGCCCTGTCGGTCGCAGCGTTCAGTGATTCCCCCGACCCTTGACCCTTGCCCCGCCTTTCCAGCCATGACTTCCGCCTCACCGCCCTTCGGCCCGCAATCCCGGCGCCAGACGCTCGCTGTCCGAATCGGCGCGTCGACCGTCGGCGGCGGCTCGCCGGTCGTCGTGCAATCGATGACCAACACCGACACCGCGGACGTGGATTCGACGGTGAAGCAGGTGGCCAAGCTGTGGCGGGCCGGATCCGAGCTGGTGCGGATCACGGTCAATACCGAGGAGGCGGCGGCGGCGGTGCCGTTGATCCGCGACAAGCTTGACCGTATGAGCGTCGGCGTGCCGCTGATCGGCGACTTCCACTACAACGGGCACACCCTGCTGACGAAGCACCCGGCCTGCGCCGAGGCGCTTGCCAAGTACCGCATCAACCCGGGCAACGTCGGTTTCGGGCAGAAGCGCGACACCCAGTTCGCGACCATCGTCGAGCAGGCGATCCGCTACGGCAAGCCGGTGCGGATCGGCGCCAACTGGGGCAGCCTGGATCAGGCACTGCTGACGCGGCTGATGGACGAGAACGCGCAGTCGGCCGCGCCGATGGACGCACCCGCAGTCGGTCGCGAAGCCCTGATCCAGTCGGCCCTGCTGAGCGCGGCGCGCGCCGAGGAGATCGGTCTGCCGGCCGACCGCATCATCATCTCGTGCAAGGTCAGCGGCGTGCAGGAGCTGATCGCGGTCTATCGCGAGCTCGCGCGGCGCAGCCAGTACCCGCTGCACCTCGGCCTGACCGAGGCCGGCATGGGCAGCAAGGGCATCGTCGCCTCGACCGCGGCGCTCGCGGTGTTGCTGCAGGAAGGCATCGGCGACACCATCCGCATCTCGCTGACGCCGGAGCCCGGCGAGAGCCGCACGCGTGAGGTGATCGTCGCCCAGGAGTTGCTGCAAACGATGGGCCTGCGCGCGTTCACGCCGATGGTCACCGCCTGCCCGGGCTGCGGCCGCACCACCAGCACTTTCTTCCAGGAACTGGCCAAGACCGTGCAGGACCACGTGCGCGAGCGCATGCCCGAATGGCGCCTGCAATATCGCGGCGTGGAGAACCTCACGCTGGCGGTGATGGGCTGCATCGTCAACGGCCCCGGCGAGAGCAAGCACGCCAACATCGGCATCAGCCTGCCCGGCACCGGCGAAACCCCCAGTGCGCCGGTGTTCGTCGACGGCGTCAAGGTGGCCACGCTGCGCGGCGAGGGCATCACGGCGGAGTTCGTGGGGATGATCGAGGACTATGTGGCGGAGAAGTATCCGGTGATCGGAGGGCAGTGAAAGGGGAAATGTGAAAAGTGAAAGGTGACTATGGCTTGCTCTCCCTTTCACTTTTCACTTTTCACTTTTTGCTTGGCCGCCACCGTGTCCGATCCAGCCCAGCGCTCCGGCGCGCCCTCCTTCCGCTCCGCCACCCCCAGCGACATCCCCGCCATCGTCGCGCTGGTCGAATCGGCTTATCGCGGGGATTCCAGTCGCCGCGGGTGGACCACCGAGGCCGATCTGCTGGGTGGCCAGCGCACCGATGCGGACGGGGTGCGCGCGGCGATCGACAAGGATGGCTCGGTGATCGTGCTGGCTGAGCAAGACGGCCGGCTGGTGGGGTGCGCAAATCTGGAGCGCCAGGGCAGTGCCGGCTACTTCGGCATGTTCGCGGTCGACCCCGAGCTGCAGGGCGGTGGCGTCGGCGATGCGCTCCTGCGCGAGTGTGAGCGGCTCGCACGCGCATGGGGCCTGCGCGCGATGCGCATGACGGTGTTCTGGATGCGCCACGAACTGATCGCTTTCTACCAGCGCCGCGGCTATGCGGCGACCGGCGAGCGCGCGCCGTTTCCCTATGGCGACGAGCGCTTCGGCCTGCCGCGCCGCGACGACCTCTGGTTCGAGGTCTACGCGAAGCCATTGGGAGACTGATGATGTCGCTCTACGATCTGGTCCGCCCGCTGCTGTTCCACCTCGACGCCGAGCGTGCGCACGAGCTGGGCCTGAGGTCCATCGAGACCGCCTACCGGCTGGGCCTCAATCCGCTGCTGGCCTCGCGCCCCAAGCCGCTGCCCACACGCGTGTTCGGGATCGATTTCCCCAATCCGATCGGCCTCGCCGCAGGTCTGGACAAGAACGCCGCGCATATCGACGCGCTCGGGGCGCTGGGCTTCGGCTTCATCGAGGTCGGCACGATCACGCCGCGACCGCAGGCGGGTAACCCCAAGCCGCGCATGTTCCGGCTGCCGGATCGCCAGGCCGTGATCAACCGCCTCGGTTTCAACAACCAGGGCGTCGATGCGCTGGTGCGCAACATCGAGCGCAGCCGCTACCAGGGGGTGCTCGGTATCAACATCGGCAAGAACAAGGACACCCCGAACGAGCGTGCAGTCGACGACTACCTGCTGTGCCTGGAACGGGTGTATCCGCTGGCGACCTATGTCACGGTGAACATCTCGTCGCCGAACACCCAGGGTCTGCGCGACCTGCAGGAGGAAGCCACCCTGGCGCGCTTCATCGGCACCCTGCGCGAGGCGCAGGAGAAATTGGCGGCGAAGCACCGCCAGCGCAAACCGATGCTGCTGAAGATCGCGCCGGACCTGACGCCGGGCGAGATCGACGGGATCGCCGAGGTGCTGCTGGCGTCGGGCATCGACGGGTTGATCTGCACCAATACCACGATCGACCGCGAGGTGCTGCATGGCCATCCGCTGGCGGCCGAGACGGGCGGATTGTCGGGCCGTCCGCTGATGGCGCGCGCCACCCGTGTGCTGCAGGCAATGCACGAGCGGCTCGGCGCGCGGGTCCCGATCATCGGCGTCGGCGGGATCCTGGCTGGCGCGGATGCGGTGGCCAAATTCACCGCCGGCGCGCAACTGGTGCAGTTCTACAGTGGCATGATCTATCGCGGCCCGGCGCTGATCGGCGAATGTGTCGAGGCGCTGCGCGCGCGCCGGGCTGCCTGATGCGGCCGGCGCTGGAACTCGTGCGGGATGCGGACCTCGCCGCGCTGAACACCTTTGGCGTCACCGCCCGCGCGCGGCTGCTGGCGCAGGCGCGCACCCGCGAGGCGCTGGTCGAGGCGCTGGACCTGGCCGGGCGCGAGGGCCTGCGCGTCGAGGTGCTTGGCGGCGGCAGCAACGTGCTGATCGCGGGCGATCTGGATGCGATGGTGCTGCTGCCGCAGTTGCACGGCGTCGATTGGTTGAGCGAGGACGGCCAGTCGTTGCCGGTGCGCGCTGCGGCTGGCGAGAACTGGCACGATTTCGTGGTGCGCACGCTCGCGCACGGCGCCTTCGGGCTGGAGAACCTCGCTTTGATCCCGGGCCATGTCGGCGCCGCGCCAATCCAGAACATCGGCGCCTATGGGGTCGAACTTGAACGCTTCGTCGCCGCGGTGGAGGCCTGGGACCGCGACGCACGCGCCTTCGTGCGGCTGGAGGCGGGCGAGTGCGGCTTCAGCTATCGCGACAGTCGCTTCAAGCGCGAACCGGATCGATTCGTCATCGTGGCTGTGGAGTTCGCGCTGCGCATGCAGCCGGCGCTGGAACTGGGTTATGCCGGCATCCGTGAGGAGCTGGCGGCCGGCGGTGTCGCGCAGCCGACGCCGATGGACGTGTTCCGCGCAGTGTGTGCGATCCGCCGGCGCAAGCTGCCGGACCCCGCCGTGCTTGGCAATGCCGGCAGCTTCTTCAAGAATCCGGTGGTGACCGCGGCCCAGGCCGCGGCGCTCAAGGTCGCCTGGCCTTCGCTGCCCTGCTATCCCGCAGCCACAGGCACCAAGCTCGCCGCCGGTTGGCTGATCGAACAATGCGGATGGAAGGGCCGGCGGCACGGGGCGGCCGGCGTGCACGGCGAGCACGCACTGGTGCTGGTCAACCACGGCGGTGCCAGCGGTGGCGACATCCTCGCGCTGGCCGAGGCGATCCGTGCCGATGTGCAGGTGCGCTTCGGCGTGGAGCTGGAGATGGAGCCACGGGTATTGCGCTGAACGGGGCACGGGGCACGGGAAGACCTCACGCCAGTTCCGATCTCGGCGCTGTCCACACAACTGGTTCAACCGGGCACTTGCGTAGTTGCCAGGACATGCGAGGCTGTTCGCGTGCCCCGTGCCCCGTGCCCCGTGCCCCGTGCCCCGCTCTCAGCCGCGTACGCGCCGCGACGGGAAACCCACCATCCGCTGCAGGTCTTCGTCCCACAGCTTCAGACGTGCGCTCTTGAGGCTGCTCCACAGCGTCAGCCGCGGTGCCTTCTGCAGCAAGGGGTGCGACTTGAATGCCTCCGGCAGGCGGTAGTTCGGGATGCGCGCCGCCAGGTGGTGGATGTGGTGGTAGCCGATGTTGCCGGTGAACCAGTGCAGCCAGCGCGGCAGATCGTAGAAGGAGCTGCCGCGCACCGCGGCGGCTTCCGAGCTCCAGTCCTGCTGGTGCGCCCAGTAGGCGTCCTCGAAGGTGTGCTGCACGTAGAACAGCCACACGCCGAGGGCCCCGGCGATCAGTACGATGGGCAGATGCGCCAGCAGCACCGCCTTCCAGCCGATGGTGAATCCCAGCGCGACGATCGCCAGTACCAGCACCAGGTTGTTGAGCCAGACGCTGTGCCATTCCTTCTTCCACGAGCGCGGCAGGTCGAAGGGGAAGCGGTGCTTGATGACGAACTGGTAGGCCGGGCCGATCAGCAGCAGCACCGGGGTGCTGCGGTAGAAGCGGTAGCAGAAGCGTCCGAAACGCGAGCGCGACAGGTATTCGCGCACCGTCAGTGTATCGACATCGCCGAACTCGCGGCGGTCCAGGTTGCCGCTGGTGCCGTGGTGCACCGCGTGCGTCTTGCGCCAGTAGCTGTAGGGAAACAGGGTGATCACACCGAGGATGGCGCCGAGGGTGTTGTTGGCGCGCGCGCTGGCGAAGAAGGAACCGTGGCCGCAGTCGTGCTGGATGATGAACAGGCGCACGTACAGGCCGGCAGTGGGCAGCGCCAGCAGCAGGATCCAGAAGTAGTTCCAGTCGCTGGCGATGCCGTAGGCCATCAGCGACCACAGGGCGATGAACGGAATCAACGTGTTGGCGACTTGCCAGAGGGCGCGGCCGAGCTGCGGTTGGGCGAAGGGCGCGCACAACTGGCGCAGGTTGACGGGCGGGCTGCTGTCGGCTTCGGACACGATTCGCGGGCGGCTGTGGAGGTGCCGTGATTCTCGACGGATCTGGCACTCAGTGGCAATCACCCGAAAGTCGTTGTTACGCTGTATTCCGAGCCCCACGGGCGTCGTCGGCCGCGCCTCCTCCGGATCGCCGGTCAATCGACATGTGATGTCAGCAGCTTGTGCAACTCGCTGGGTGGCTTCTCGGCCTGCACCGGGACCTCGACGACGCTGAGCGCTGAGGTATCGATCGTCAACGGCGCCGGACGCGGTGTCAGATCGATCGGGTCGCCGGGCGGCGCCAGATCGAGTCCGGCGAGATCGAACTCGGGCTTGGGCTGAGGGCAATGATCCGCGAGGACTGCGCCGACAGCGGCCAGGCTGAGTGCGGAGGTGTCGAACTCAGCATGCGGCCGCGACTGGGGCGGCAACAACTGGGCACCGACCTCGGCCAGGGTCAAACCCGACGGGGGCTCGGGTACCGGCGGCGGTTCGACCTGCGGGCTCGCCGGCGGGGGCACGGAGGCAACAGGCGCTGGAATGTCCGCGACGATCGGTCCCTCGCCGATCACGGCGACCATGATGCCCGCCTGACGCAGCGCTTCCTGGTAGCGCGCAGCCGCATCGCGCGCCAGGCCGCTCTTGAGCACCGTCTTTGGCGCGGCCAGCAGCGCCTCGATGCGCTCGCCATCGCTGCGGAACAGGCGCGCCAGGTTGGCCTTGACCTGTTCGCGGTCGAAGCCGCCGAGGATCTTGCCGCGGAACACGATCTGGAAGGTGGGTTCACTCATCGGCGTACTCACCGCTTGGACCATGCGCCAGTTTACCGTGCTCGCCGGATGATCAGTACCCCGCGGCCTGACCGTCCTTGCGTGATTCCGACGCGCCGGTATAGACCCCGCTGACCGGGTCGCGGCGGATCGCCTGGTAGCCGCCATAGGGGCCGTCCGCGTATTCGATCCGGTGCCCCATGCGCATCAGCGTGCGAATCGATTCGTACGGGAAGCCGGTCTCCAGATTGACCACCCCGCCATCGTTCATCGGCAGGTTCTGCCCAGCCGGTTCGGTCGAGCCGTCATGGTGGATGCGCGGCGCGTCCCCCGCTTCCTGCAGGTTCATCCCGAAATCGACCAGGTTGATGACGATCTGCGCGTGGCCCTGCGGCTGCATCGCGCCGCCCATCAGGCCGAAGCTGATCCAGGGATTGCCGTCCCGGGTGATGAAGGCCGGGATGATGGTGTGGAAGGGACGCTTGCCCGGCGCGAAGCTGTTCGGATGGCCTGCTTTCAGCACGAACTGCTCGCCGCGGTCCTGGAAAATGAAGCCCAGGCCCGGCGGCGCCATGCCCGAGCCCATGCCGCGGAAATTGGACTGGATCAGCGAGACCATCATGCCGTCCTTGTCGGCGGTGGTCAGGTAGATCGTGTCGCCTTCCTGCAGCACCGGATTGCCGGCTTCGAGGGTGCGCGCAGCCTTGTCCGGGTCGATCAGTTCGCGGCGCTTGGCGGCATAGGGCTTGGAGATCAGCTCGGCGACCGGCGCCTTCGCGTAGTCCGGATCGGCATAGAAGCGCGCGCGGTCTTCGAAGGCGAGCTTCTTCGCTTCGATGAAGAGATGCAAATGCTCCGGACTGCCGAAGCCGTACTTCGCGAGGTCATAGCCTTCGAGAATGTTGAGGATCTGCAGCGCGGCGATGCCCTGGCCGTTCGGCGGCAGTTCCCAGACATCCACGCCGCGGTAGTTGGTGGAGACCGGCTCCACCCATTCGCCGCGGTGCGCGGCGAGGTCTTCCTTGCGCAAGAATCCCTTCTGCGCGCGGAAGTAAGCGTCGATGATGTCGGCAGTCTCGCCGCCGTAGAAGGCGTCGCGGCCGCCGTCGGCGATGCGCTGCAGCGTGTTGGCGAGATTCGGGTTCTTCCAGACCTGGCCGTTTTCCGGCGCCTTGCCGTCGATCGTGAACTGCTCGCTGAAGCCATCGTACTGCGAGAGCCGCGGCACCGAGCGGCCCCAGTACCAGGCCACGATCGGCGCCACCGGATGACCCTCGCGGGCATAGCGGATGGTCGGCGCCAGCACAGTCTTCATCGGCAGCTTGCCGAAGCGTCCATGCAGCGCGAACCAGCCATCGACGGCGCCCGGGACGGTGACCGGCAACGGCCCCCACGACGGCACCTCGGTCAATCCCTGCTGCTGGAACCACTCGAGCGTCAGACCCTTCGGCGAGCGCCCGGAGCCGTTGTAGCCGTGCAGCTTGCGTGTCTTCGGATCCCACACGATGGCGAACAGGTCGCCACCGATGCCGTTGCCGGTGGGCTCCATCAGGCCGAGCGCCGCGTTCGCCGCGATCGCCGCGTCCACCGCGCTGCCGCCTGCTTTCAGGATGTCGAGTGCGATCTGGGTGGCCAGCGGATGACTGGTGGCGGCCATGCCCTGGGTCGCGTGGACCTCCGAACGCGTGGCGAAGGAACGGTCGATCAGGCGGTCCGCGGCCATGGCCGATGCTCCGAGCAGGGACAGCAGGAGGAAGCCGGCAAGGCGCATCGGGAAGTCTCCATCATTCGTGTCTGAGCCAACGCAATTCGTGACTGCCGAAGCGACTCTGTTCGAGCGCCTTTGCCAGCGCCGGCAGTATCTCGCCCAGCGCGTGATCGAAGCGGTAGGGCGGATTGACCAGCGCCATGCCGCAGCCGTTGAGCCGCAGCGCGCTGTTGGGCTCGTGCAGGCACAGCTCCGCGATCTGGATGCGTGCGAATGGCAAGGTGGCCAGCTTTCGGTACCAGGCCTCGATGTCCTGGCGCAGCTTGATCGGATACCACACCGCGTAGATGCCGTTGGGCCAGCGGCGATGCGCATCGAGCAGGCCTTCCTGGATCTGGTCGAACTCCGCCAGTTGCGCCTCGTAGGGCGGATCGATCAGCACCAGGCCGCGGTTTTCCTTGGGCGGCAGCAGCGCGCGCAGTGCCTCATAGCCGTCGCGTTGATGGCAGGACACGCGGGCGTCGCTGCGGAATTCGTGCTTGAGCGCGCGCGCTTCCTCCGGATGCAGCTCGCAGGCCTGCAGGCGGTCGCCATCGCGCATCAGCGACGCGGCGATCAGCGGCGATCCCGGATATGCGTGCAGGGCGTGTGCACCACTCGGGTTGAACGAGCGCACGAGGTTCAGGTAGATGTGCAGCAGGCCAGGCAGATTGGGCAGGTTGAGCAAGGGCTGGATGCCGCTGGCGAATTCGCGAGTCTTCTCGGCTTCCACCGAGGTCAGCGAATAGCGCGCGCTGCCGGCATGCGTGTCCAGCACGCAGAAGGGCGTGGCCTTCTGCTTCAGCGACTCGATCAGGCCCACCAGCACGGCGTGCTTGAGCACATCGGCGAAGTTCCCGGCGTGGTAGGCGTGGCGGTAGTTCACGGCAGGCGCAGCCTTGGTTGCGGCCCGCCGAATAGAACGCGTTTGCGCCAACGCCGTCAACCGGCGCCCGACGTAGTATCGGCCGCGTCGGACCAGCGCGAGTCCTGGTCGCCCCTGGCCGGTGTGCTTGATCGCGCATCGAAGTGTCGCGTGTCGGTGCCTGCTTTTCGTCCGCAAAGGACGCGAAGGACGCAAAGAAGGCAAGAGCGTCTTGGGTTGCGCAGCATTCCCGTGCACCCGCATATCCGGCACTGGATTTGGCTCTACTTTGCGTCCTTTGCGTCCTTTGCGGAAAAATGTTTTCTATTTCATAAACTTGAATCACGCTCGGTGAGGGCCCCATGATCCACAAGGCGCGCGCGATCTTCTACGTATCCGACGGCACCGGCATCACCGCCGAGACCATCGGCCACAGCGTGCTGACGCAGTTCGACGGGATTCCGTTCCAGACGCGACGCCTGCCTTTCGTCGACAACCCGCAGCGCGCGCGCGATGCCGCCGCCGAGATCCGCAGTGTTGGCGAGGCCACCGGCTTCCGCCCGGTGGTGATCAACACCGTGGTCGACGGCCATCTGTCGGCGCTGATCGCCGAGAGCGGCGCATTGATGCTGGATGTGTTCGCGCCGTTCATCCCGCCGCTGGAGCAGGAACTCGGCATGCCGCGCACGCCCAAGGTGGGCAAGGCGCATGGCGGTGCCGACAGCGCCGAGTACGAGGCGCGCATGAATGCCACCAACTATGCGTTGACCCACGACGATGGCGTGCAGGCCAATTTCAGCGACGCCGAAGTGATCCTGATGGGCGTCAGCCGCTCAGGCAAGACCCCTACCTGCCTCTACATGGCTCTGCACTATGGGGTGCGAGCTGCCAACTACCCGTTGCTGCCCGAAGACCTGGAGAACGGCGAACTGCCGCCCAAGCTGCGGCCACATCGCGCGCGCATCTATGGCCTGACCATCGATCCCCGCCGCCTGGCCCAGATCCGCGAGCAGCGCCGGGCCGGCAGCCGCTATGCGTCCATCGAGCAATGCCGCTGGGAAGTCGAGGAAGCCGAGCGCCTGTTCAAGCGCGAAAACATCCCGGTGATGCACTCCACCCACATGAGCATCGAGGAAATCGCCAGCAAGGTGATGCAGTCCCTCGGCATGCACCGGCAGCTGTACTGAATGCGTGAGTAGTGAGTGGTAAATAGTGAGTGGCAAGAGCTCGCCGGATGGTGGCCTTTGCCACTCACCACTCACTACTGAGCGCGGCGCAGCCGCGCGGACCACTCACTGGTCCGGTCGGCGCAGCCGCGCGGACCACTCACTGTTCCAGTCGGCGCAGCCGCACTGACCACTCACCGCTTCCACTAGATCACTCTACCGTCGCCCCGCATCATCCGGGGATCCCGACTCCAGGAGATCCCGTGAACGCGCACATTCTCTGGCTGGACCAGCTCGGCATGGCAGATTTGCACCAGGTCGGCGGCAAGAATGCCTCGCTGGGCGAAATGATCGGCCAGCTGTCGCACCTCGGCGTCAGTGTGCCGGGCGGTTTCGCCACCACCGCGGATGCCTTCCGCGAGTTCATCGAGGTCAACCGGCTGAGCGAGCGCATCTTCGAGCGCCTGCAGACGCTCGATATCGAGGATGTGGCGGAGCTGGCGCGGGTGGGCAAGGAGATCCGCGGTTGGGTGGCGGATGGGGTATTTCCGGCAGCGCTTGAGCAGGCAGTGCGCGGCGCCTACGCCGAGATGTGTGCGCGGATCGGCACGCCGGATGCGGCCGTGGCGGTGCGTTCCTCGGCCACCGCAGAGGATTTGCCGGACGCGTCCTTCGCCGGGCAGCAGGAAACCTACCTCAACGTCAGCGGCGCCGACGAAGTCCTGGCGCGGATCAAGCAGGTGTTCGCCTCGCTGTACAACGACCGCGCGATCGCCTATCGCGTGCACCATGGATTCAAGCACGAGGATGTCTACCTGTCGGCCGGCATCCAGCAGATGGTGCGGTCCGATGTGGGTTCCTCCGGCGTGCTGTTCACGCTGGACACCGAGTCTGGCTTCCCGGATGTGGTCTTCATCACCGCCAGCTATGGCCTGGGTGAGATGGTGGTGCAGGGCGCGGTGAACCCGGACGAGTACTACGTCTACAAGCCCTCGCTGGCCTCCAACCACTATGCGGTGCTGCGCCGTGGCCTGGGGTCCAAGCAGCAGAAGATGATCTACAGCGACACCCCGGGCGAGCGCGTGCGTATCGTCGAGACCGGCGCGGAGGAGCGCGCGCACTTCTGCCTCAGCGACCACGACCTGCACGAGCTGGCGCGCCAGGCGGTGACCATCGAGCAGCACTACGGCCGCCCGATGGACGTCGAATGGGCCAAGGACGGACTCACCGGCAAGCTCTACATCGTGCAGGCGCGCCCGGAGACGGTGAAGAGCCGCGGCCACGCGCAGGTGCAGGAGAAATTCAAGCTGATGCAGCGCGGCACGGTGCTCGCCGAAGGCCGCGCCATCGGGCAGAAGATCGGCAGCGGCCCGGCCAGGGTGGTCAAGTCCATCGACGAGATGGAGCGGGTGCACGCGGGCGACGTGCTGGTCACCGACATGACCGACCCGGACTGGGAGCCGATCATGAAGCGCGCCAGCGCGATCGTGACCAACCGCGGCGGGCGCACCTGCCACGCGGCGATCATCGCGCGCGAACTCGGCATCCCGGCGGTGGTCGGCTGCAGCGACGCGACCAAGACCATCGGCGACAGCCATGTGGTCACCGTGTCCTGCGCCGAAGGCGACACCGGCTATATCTACGAGGGTGCGCTGCGCTACGAGCGCCACGAGGCGCGCCTCGGCGCGATGCCGCCCGCGCCGCTGAAAGTCATGATGAATGTCGCCAACCCGGAGCGCGCTTTCGATTTCGCGATGCTGCCGAATGCCGGCGTGGGCCTGGCGCGGCTGGAAATGATCATCGCGGCGCATATCGGGATCCATCCGCGCGCGCTGCTGGAATACGCCAGCCAGGACGCGCAGACCCGCGCGAAGATCGACGAGAAGATCGCCGGCTATGCCAGTCCGGTGGACTTCTATGTCGACCGTCTCGCCGAGGGCATTGCAACCATCACGGCGGCGTTCGCGCCGAACCCGGTGATCGTGCGCCTGTCGGACTTCAAGTCCAACGAGTACGCCAATCTGCTCGGCGGCAAGCGCTACGAGCCGGAGGAGGAGAATCCGATGATCGGGTTCCGCGGCGCCTCGCGTTATGTCGACAGCAGTTTCCGCGCCTGCTTCGAGCTCGAATGCCGCGCGCTGAAGAAGGTGCGCGAGACGATGGGCCTGAGCAATGCGTGGGCGATGATTCCTTTCGTGCGCACGGTGGACGAGGCCGAACGTGTGATCCACACGCTGGCGGACTTCGGCCTGAAGCGCGGCGAGAATGGCCTCAAGGTCATCATGATGTGTGAGGTGCCGTCGAATGCGCTGCTGGCCGAGCAGTTCCTCGATCACTTCGACGGCTTCTCGATCGGCTCCAACGACCTGACGCAGCTGACCCTGGGCCTGGATCGCGACTCGGCCATCGTCGCCGGCCTGTTCGACGAGCGCAACGACGCAATCAAGGCCTTGCTGGCGATGGCGATCAGCGCCTGCCGCAAGCGCGGCAAGTACATCGGCATCTGCGGCCAGGGTCCGTCCGATCACCCGGATCTCGCCGAGTGGCTGCTGGATCAGGGCATCGAGAGCGTGTCGCTGAACCCCGACACCGTGGTCGAGACCTGGATGCGCCTGGCGGCGCATGCGGCGGAGCGCGGCCGGTAGAGCAGTGTTGGTATGGGTTGTTGGTGCTGGTTGGGCGTGGCGCGCCGCCGCTACCAACACCATCAACCAACACCAACACCCGCCCTAACCGCCGACCACCATCCCGGCCGCCGGGGTCACGCGTTTTCCGTCGATGGTGAACTGGAAAGGCACCGACACCAGCCGCCCACCGCTGTTGCGCTGGATGACGAAGTGCAGGTGCGGGCCAGTGGAAAAACCGGTGTTGCCGCTGCGGGCCATGGTTTCGCCAGCCTGGACCCGGTCACCCACGGCGACCATCACGCTCTCGAGTTCGAGGTGGGCGTAGACCGCCATGGTTCCGTCCGGGTGCACGATGCGGATGTGGTTGGCGCGATCGCCGTACTTCGAGATGTCGGTGCCGGCGCCGTGGAAATCCGCCTCGACCGACATCACGACTCCCGAGCGGGCCGCGAGTACCGGTGTGCCGAGGTCCATCGACAGATCCACCGCGTGGAAACTGTGCTCGTCGCTGTGGCTGTACTTGCCGCCGAAGGCCTGGTCGATGCGCACCGCGAGGCGTTCGTCGAAGGGCAGGCGGTAAACCGCGTCGGGATCCGGGCTGGCCCGTGGGTCGCCCGGAATGTAGCGATAGTTCCAGCGGTAGCTCCATGACTGGCGCTCGTCCAGCGGCTGCACCCGCAGGACCAGCGAGTGCTGCATTCCCGGTATGACCACCGTGCCGGGCAGCGGCGGTTCGCTGACGATGTTGGCCTGCTGGTCGAAGTTCATCAAGACTTCGATCGGCCCGGCGTACCCGTTCCACAGCGAGTACTTGCGGTCCTCCTGCGGCCCATCTTCGCGCAGGTAGACCATCTTCTTCGGGTCGACTTCCACCAGTTGCTCGGTGACGGGCGCCTTGGCGTCGGTGGGCGGGCGGTCGCTGAAATGGACCACGCCCTGCTCATCGGTGTAGGAGTAGATCCGCTTGGCATCGGCGGCGCCGCAGGCCGCGACAAGCGCCGCCGCAACGACGAGCCGGGCGAAGCTGGAAGACGCAGCAATGTCGGGGGTAGCGAGGACAGGCATCGCGTTAGCCTAGCGGACGATCGCTGCAGGCTTCCAGTGCGCGCGGGCGCGCCGGGCGGGCGCGCAGCGAGTCCACGCTGAGTTCGTAAATGCGCTCGGCGAGCAGCCGCTGGCCGGTCTCGGAGAGGTGCACGAAGTCGAAGTACATCGGCGCCGCGGCGGCATCGAAGGCGCCAGCGAGATCGTGCGCTGCCGGAAGCAGCGGCAGCAGCGACCGCACCGCGGCGCTGCTGGCGCGCTGCAGGCGCACGTGGTCTGCGGGCGATGCGCCAACGATGCCGGCCTCGTCGCCGCGCGGCGGGCTGCGGTCGAAGGCGGTCGGCTGCCAAAGCGGCATCACCGGAACATCAAAGGCGGCGCCGATCGCCTGCGCCTGGCGCACATTCGCCGCCCAGGCTGCTGCGGTGTCCGCCGCGAGGCGCAAGATGGCCGCACCGTCGAGCGCTTCGGGTGCGCTGGCGAGCAGCCGGCCGATCCCTTCCAGTTGCATCGCCCAGGCGCGCAGTTGCGCCCCGAAGCGGCGGGAACTGTTGAACTCGCGGCGCCGGTTGTCCTCGTTCTGCGGCCATCCGGCCTGGCGCGATTGCAGCGTGGCGAAGACATCGTTGGCGCCATCGAGGAAAACCGCGAGGTCCGCCGCCGGCTGGCTGCAGGCCAGCGCCGACTGGAACGCGGCGAGGCTCTGGCGCGAGACATAGCCGGACTCGCCGAAGTTCAGCACGCGCACCCGAAGTTCCGGCGCGCGCTCGGCGTAGACCTGCTGCAACTGCGCGGCGAGGGTGCCACTGTCGCGGTTGCCGGTGCCCCAGACCACCGAGCCGCCGAACAGCCAGATCTCGCGCTGGATCGGCTCGGCCGGGCGCGGCGTGACGCGGAAACCGTGTGCGTCGATCTTGATGATCTCGCCGCGGTAGGGCTGGCGGCGCCAGTAGACGTAGCTGCGCCATGCCGTGTCGCGCGCCTGCGCGTGCTCAGCCCAGTAGCGTCCGATCCAGTCATCGCCGGCCACCGCCGCCGCGCGCTCGCGCGCTGGTGCGACCGCGCCCGATTCGAAGGGCGCCGCCGCCAGCGGGTCGGGCAGGGCCAGGCGCAGCAAGTGGTCCACCAGCAGCAGCAAGAGCAGCGTCAGGCCAAGGATCGCCCACGCCTGGCCGAGCCCGCGCAACCCGGCGCCGATCCATCGCAACAGGATGCGCATCAGCACTCGATCACATTGACCGCGAGGCCGCCGCGGCTGGTTTCCTTGTACTTGTCCTGCATGTCGCGGCCGGTGTCGCGCATGGTCTTGATCACCTTGTCGAGCGAGACATGGTGCTTGCCGTCGCTGCGCAGGGCCATGCGGCTGGCGTTGATCGCCTTGACCGCGCCCATCGCGTTGCGCTCGATGCACGGGATCTGCACCAGGCCGCCGATCGGATCGCAGGTCAGGCCCAGGTTGTGTTCCATGCCGATCTCGGCGGCGTTCTCGACCTGGTAGATGTTGCCGCCGAGCGCTGCGGCGAGCCCGCCGGCGGCCATCGAGCAGGCCACGCCGACCTCGCCCTGGCAGCCGACCTCGGCGCCGGAGATCGACGCGTTCTTCTTGTAGAGGATGCCGATGGCCGCGGCGGTGAGCAGGAAGTCGAGCACGCCGTCGTCATTCGCGCCGGGGCAGAAGCGTGCGTAATAGTGCAGCACCGCCGGCACGATGCCGGCCGCGCCATTGGTCGGCGCGGTGACCACGCGCCCGCCCGCGGCGTTCTCTTCGTTGACCGCCAGAGCATACAGGTTGACCCAGTCAAGGATGGTCAGCGGATCGCGCAGGGCCGCTTCCGGCTTGGCCAGCAGCTCGCGGTACATCGCCGGCGCGCGCCGCGCCACCTTGAGCCCGCCGGGCAGCACGCCGTCCTCGCGCAGGCCACGGGTGACGCAGTCCTGCATCGCCTGCCAGATATGCATCAGGCCGGCGCGGATCTCGGCCTCGCTGCGCCAGGCGCGCTCGTTGGCGCGCATCACGCCGGCAATGCTGAGGCCGGCCTCGGCGCACTCCTTGAGCAGCTCGTCGCCGGTGGTGAACGGGTGGGGCAGGGGGGTGGCGTCGGGCACGATGCGGTCGGCCGCCGCCTCGTCGTGATTGACCACGAAGCCGCCGCCGACCGAGTAGTAGTCGCGCGTGAACAGCACCTCGTCGCGTTCGTCGAAGGCAGTGAAGCGCATGCCGTTGGAGTGGTAGGGCAGCTTCTGGCGCTTGTTGAACACCAGGTCGGTCTTCTCGTCGAAAACGATCTCGTGCTTGCCGGAGACGCGCAGGCGTTTGCTCTGGCGGATGCGCTCCAGGGTGGCCGGGATCTGGTCCGGGTCGCAGCGGTCGGGCTCGGCGCCTTCGAAGCCCATGAACACGGCCTTGTCGGTGCCATGCCCGCGCCCGGTGTGCGCCAGCGAGCCGAACAGCTCGCCGCGCAGGCGCACCGTGCGTTCCAGTACGCCACGTTCCTCCAGCCGGTGGGCGAAACGGCAGGCCGCGCGCATCGGACCCACGGTATGCGAGGACGACGGGCCGATGCCGATCTTGAACAGGTCGAAAACGCTGACAGCCATGGCGGGAGATCCGGGGCGCGACGATCGGGGCCGCGATTATGCTTGCTGCCTCAAGCATTCGGGACACGTGCGCATGGCGCTCCGCTTTTATCACCGCGACGGCTGTCATTTGTGCGAACAGGCGCTGGAACTGCTGCAGGCGGCCGGGCTGGCGCAGGGGCTGAACCTGGTGGACATCGATGAGGATGCGCAGCTCGGCGCCGACTACGGGCTGCGCATCCCGGTGCTGGAGCGCGCCGACGGCCAGTGGCTGGACTGGCCCTTCGATGCCGTACAGGTGCGCGCCTTCAGCGGCGGCGCCTGAACCGCCTCAGGCCGGCAGGCTGAGCGCGGCGTAGCTCTTCTTGCCCCGGCGCAGCAGCAGGTAGCGGCCGAACAGCAGGTCCGCACGGCCGACGCGCTGCTCGATGCCGCTGCTGCGCTGGTTGTTGACGTAGACGCCGCCGGCTTCGAGGTCCCGCCGTGCCTGGCCCTTGGACGGGCTCAAGCCCGCGGCCACCAGCAGATCGATCAGCGCTGCGCCTTCGCCATCCAGCGCGGCGGTGTCCAGCGCGGCGTTGGGGATTTCCGCGATGAGGTCGCGGAACACCGTTTCCGGGGTGCCCTCGATCGCGCCGCCGAACAGGATCTGGCTGGCGGCGATCGCCGCCTGGGTGGCATCTGCGCCGTGCACCAGCGTGGTCACCTCGCGCGCCAGCGCGCGGTGCGCCTCGCGCGCGCCCGGGTTGGCCGCGTGGGCCGCTTCCAGCGCTTCGATGTCGGCCCGGCTGAGGAAGGTGAACTTGCGCAGGTACTCGCTGACCTTGGCGTCCTCGGTGTTCACGAAGAACTGGTAGAAGCGGTACGGGCTGGTGCGCTCCGGATCCAGCCACACCGCGCCCGATTCGGTCTTGCCGAACTTGCTGCCGTCGGCCTTGGTGATCAGCGGGAAGGTCCAGCCCCACACCGGCACGCCGAGCTTGCGCCGGACGAAGTCGCAGCCGGCGGTGATGTTGCCCCACTGGTCGGAGCCGCCGATCTGCAATTCGCAGCCGAGCGCGTTGCGCAGATGGTAGAAGTCGTAGGCCTGCAGCAACTGGTAGCTGAATTCGGTGTAGCTGATGCCGGCATCGCTGCCCATGCGCAGCTTGACCGAGTCCTTCGCCAGCATCGCCGACAGCGGGAAGTGCTTGCCCACGTCGCGCAGGAAGTCGAGGAAGGACAGCGGCGCGGTCCAATCGGCGTTGTCGACCAGCACGGCAGCGTTGCCGGCACGGTCGAAATCGAGCAGGCGCTTGAGCTGCGCCTTGATGCAGCTGACGTTGTGCGCCAGTTGCTCGCGGGTCAGCAGGTTGCGCTCGGCCGACTTGCCGGAAGGGTCGCCGATCATGCCGGTGGCGCCGCCGGCCAGCGGGATCGGGCGGTGCCCGGCCAGCTGGAAGCGGCGCAGCGTCAGCTGGCCCATCAGGTGGCCGACATGCAGCGAATCGCCGGTGGGATCGAAGCCGCAATAAAGCGCGATGGGGCCCTCGGCGATGCGCTTGCGCAGGCCGTCGAGGTCAGTGCAGTCGGCCAGCAGGCCGCGCCAGATCAGGTCGTCGATCAGATCCATCGGAGAAGTGCAGGGTTGGGTGAAGAAGAAGCGGCAAGGCTACGCGAGGGCGCGCCCCGGCGCATATGCAACGTACTCACGGCTTGCGCCCAAGCACCGCGGCGAGCGCCTCGAGCACGCGCCCCACGCTGTCCGGGCTGCTGCTCGCGCCCATCAGGCCGATGCGCCAGATCTTGCCGGCCAGCGCGCCCAGGCCCGCGCCGATCTCGATGCCGAACTCGTTCAGCAGCCGGCGCCGCACTGGCAGGTCTTCCACGCCATCGGGGATGCGCACGGCGTTGAGCTGTGGCAGGCGGTGGCGCTCGTCGACCAGCAGCTCCAGGCCGATGGCAGCCAGGCCGTCGCGCAGCCTGAGATGGTTCGCGCGGTGGCGCGCCCAGGCGGCCTCCAGGCCTTCCTCGTGCAGCATCAGCAGCGATTCGTGCAGCGCGTAGAGCATGTTGATCGGCGCGGTGTGGTGGTAGCTGCGCGCGCCTTCGCCCTGCCAGTAAGCCATCACCAGCGACAGGTCCAGGAACCAGCTCTGCACCGGCGTCTTGCGCGCCTTCAGCGCTGCCACCGCGCGCTCGCCGAAGGACAGCGGCGACAGCCACGGCGGCGCCGACAGGCACTTCTGCGAGCCGGAGTAGATCGCGTCCGCGCCCCAGGCATCCACATGCAGCGGGATGCCGCCGAGGCTGGTGACCGCATCGACGATAGCCAGCGCGCCGTGATCGTGCGCCAGCTTGCACAGCGCTTGCGCATCGGATTCGACGCCGGTGGACGTCTCGGCGTGCACAAAGGCCAGCGCCTTGGCGCCCGGGTTCGCCTTCAGCGCCGCCTCGACCTTGCCGAGGTCGATGGCCGTGCCGAAATCGTCCATCACCATCACTGGCGTGGCACCCACGCGCAGCACGTTCTCCTTCATGCGCCCGCCGAAGACACCGTTCTGGCACACGACGACGGTATCGCCGGGTTCGATCAGGTTGACGAAGCAGGCCTCCATGCCGGCCGATCCGGGCGCGGAGATCGGCACCGTCAGCGCGTTGTCGGTGATGAAGGCGCGCCGCAGTAGCCCCTTCAGCTCATCCATCATGCGCACGAACTCGGGATCCAGGTGCCCGATGGTCGGCCGCGCCAGCGCGCCGAGGATCCGCGGCGGCACATTCGACGGACCAGGACCGAGCAGCAGGCGGTCGGGCGGGAGGAAGCTTTGCATGGGCGGGCTCCGGCGGCGGGAATGCGCGGAGGCTAGCGCGTGGCCGCGGAGCAAGCGCTCTTGAAGGAGGGTTGTGGGTTCTGGGTTCTGGGTTGTGGGCAGCGGGATCAAGAGCCGGCTTCGGACTCGCGGGCTCTTGCCGCCCACAACCCAGAACCCACAACCCACAACCCACAAACTGCTCAACGAAGCCGCGAGCCATCGAATGCCGACATCACCATCAGGTCCCGAAGCCCGCCCTGTTCATCCCATTCATCCTGTAGCAACATTGCGTCACCGATCCGCCGCGCGAACTAGACCCGCTCATGCCCGAAATCCTGGTCGTCGAACGATCGGCCACCCTGTGCGATTTGCTCGCGCGCACGCTGGAGACGGCCGGTGTCGGCATCGCCAGGCACTTCGAGCGCTTTGGCGACGCGGTCGAAGAGATGCGCGAGCGCGTGGTGGCCTCGCGTTTGCCGGCGCTGCTGGTGATCGGCGTGCCGGAGCGCGAGCCGGCGGAGTGCCAGACGCTGCTGAAGATCGTGCCGCGAGCTGCCGGGCCAGATCCTGCCGCTGCTGATCCTGAGCCACGCGCCGCTGCCGCGACTGGATGCCTGGCTGGCCCGGCGGGGCTCGTCGATGCGCCTGTTGTGGAGCCAGTTCTGGCAGGTGCCGGGGGCGATCAGCGAGCTGTCGCCGAACTTGCTGTTCAGCACGCCGCCCGAGCGGGTGACACCGCAGAGTCCGATGCGCTTGTTGCTGGTCGACGACTCGGTCAGCGTGCGCCGCACCTATCACCAGTTGCTGACGCAGCAGGGGCTGAATGTAGACCTGGCCGAGAGCATCGCCGACGGCTTCGCGCGGGCGCGCGCCGGGCGCTACGACCTGGTCGTGGTCGACTATTACCTGCCGGACGGCACCGGCGACCAGCTGGTGCGCAAGCTCAAGGCGGATCCCGCCACCGAGGGCGCGCTGGTTGCGCTGATCACGGCCACCTACAGCGAGGACGTGATCCAGAAGGTGCTGGATGCGGGTGCGGTCGAGTGCCTGTTCAAGAACGAGGTGATCTCGCTGACCCTGGCGCGGATCAAGGCGCTGGCGCGTGCGGTGCAGGACCGTCGCCGGATCGAGACCGAGCGCCGTCGCCTCGACGGCATCCTGCGCTCGGTGGGCGATGGCGTTTACGGCCTCGACGAGACCGGCGTGGTGAGCTTCGCCAACCCGACCGCCATCCGTCTGCTGGGCCTGGCCGACGATTCCGAACTGGTGGGCAAGGACGGCGGTCAGCTGCGCCTGAAGTTCGAACGCGACGACGTGGCCGGTCGCATGGAAACCGTGTTCGCCACCGGCGACGGGCGCTTCCTGCCGGTCGAGTGCTCGATGGTGCCGATGCTGGTCGGCGGCGAGACCGAGGGCTCGGTGGTGGTGTTCCGCGACATCTCGGATCGCAAGACGGTCGAGCGCGTGCGCTGGGAGCTGGATCACGACAAGCTCACCGGCTTGTCCAACCGCCGCCATTTCCTGGCGCAACTCGGAGCCTCGGTCGAATCGCGCCGCCAGAACGGTGGCTACGGCGCGGTGCTGTTCGTCGACATCGACCGCTACACCCAGGTGTTGGAGAACGCCGGCGAGCTGGCGGGGCAACAGTTGCTGGTCGACATCGGCCAGCGCCTGCAGGCGCGGCTGCGCGACCACGACGGGCTGGCGCGGCTGGAGCACGACCAGTTCGCGCTGCGGCTGGAGAACGTGCAACTGGAGCACCTCTACACCATGGCCGACAGCCTGCGCGAGATGCTGCGCGCGGTGACCTACCTGGACCACGCCGGGCGCGCGCTGGAGGTGACCGTCTCGGTGGGCGTGGCGATCGTCAGCCGCGATTCGCCCTCCGCCGAGTATGTGCTGGAGAATGCGCGCCAGGCCTGCGCCCAAGCCAAGCGGCGTGGCCAGAACCAGACCCAGATCTTCGTGGTCGAAAGCGATTCAAGGGTCGCGCGCGAGCTGGAGGCCGGCTGGGCACAACGCATCCGCGAGGCGATGGGCGAGGACCGGCTGTTGCTGCTGGCGCACCCGATCCTGCCGATCTCCGGCCTGGCCGAAACCGCGCGAGGTTGGCGCATCCGCGGCGAGCAGCCGGAACAGGTGTACGAGATCCTGATCCGCATGATCAACCGCGACGGCCAGTCGGTCAGCCCGAGCGTGTTCATGCCGCTGGCCGAGCGTGCCAACCTGATGCCGAAGATCGATCTGTGGGTGGTCGCGCGCACTGTGCGCATCGCTACCCGCGTGCCGGACGAGCTGCCGGTGTCCTTCGCCATCAACCTGTCGAACCAGACGCTGCAGGACGACGAGGCGCTCGGCCACATCGAAAACACCTTCGCCAGCCACCGGGTGCGTCCGGACCGTTTCATTTTCGAGATCGCCGAGACCGGCGAGATCTACCAGATGCACACCGCCCGGCGCTTCATCACCCAGTTGAAAAAGCTCGGCTGCCGCTTCGCGCTGGATGACTTCGGTGAAGGCAACAACTCGCCCGCGCACCTCAAATGG
This sequence comes from Rhodanobacteraceae bacterium, assembly GCA_016713135.1. Taxonomy (NCBI): domain Bacteria; kingdom Pseudomonadati; phylum Pseudomonadota; class Gammaproteobacteria; order Lysobacterales; family Rhodanobacteraceae; species Rhodanobacteraceae bacterium. The sequence goes on from JADJPR010000004.1 coordinate 339,227, forward strand.
CTGCCGGTGGACCTGGTCAAGGTCAGTGGCGAGTTCGTCGCCGAGCGGACCGGCAGCGAGGTGGACCGCGCGATGGCACTCTCGCTGACCCAGATGGCGCATTCGCTGAAGCTCAAGGTGATCGCCGAGCGGGTGGACTCGCAAAAGGCGCTGACCTGGCTGCGCGCGGCCAAGGTGGACTATGTCCAGGGCCATCTGTTCGGCGAGCCGACGCGGCTGGACGAGATCGATTTCGAAGCGGTATCGGAGGCCTGAGCGTGTTCAAGAAGGCCTTCTTCATCCTCCTGAGGGTGCTGTGCTACGCCAGCCTGGCGGTGGTCGTGTGGGCTTTCGTGACGGTCCAGATGCTGCTGGGCGGCGATTGTCCGCGGATCGACACCGGCGCGGTCATTTGCAACACCCCCGCGGCACAAGAGACCGCCAACGCCGCACTTGGGGTGATCCTGGTGACCTTCTTCACCGGCGTTCCGGGGCTGTTTGCGCTCGGCGGGGCGATCTTCCTAGTCAAGGACCTGTGGCGGCTGGTGCGCGGCAGGCGCGAATCGGCCGCGGTCGGCTGATGCGGGGGAGCGCTTCAAGTAACTGAACAAGCTGGTTTTTGTCCGCAAAGGACGCAAAGGACGCTAAGAAGAGCCAAGCTCTCAGGGGTGTGCAGGACCTTGGGAACGCCAGCGGATCCGAAGAGCTTTTGCCTTCTTTGCGTCCTTTGCGTCCTTTGCGGACCAAAAAAGCGTCCGCCTTCACCAGACTGTCCGGTGCGCGTCCGCACCCGCGCCTACAGCCGGTCCAGGAAGCGCGACACCACCGGCGCGAAGCGCGGGATGTCGACCAGGAAGGCGTCGTGGCCCTGGATCGAGGGCAGGGCCTGGTAGTCGACATCGGCGCCGGCGGCGCGCAGGCACTCGGCGATCTCTTCCTGCTGCTCGACCGGGAACAGGAAGTCGGTGGCCACCCCGATGACGAGCGCGTGTTCCACCGCCATCTGGCGGCAGGCGGCCTCGACCGTGCCGCCGTAATCGGACAGGTCGAACCAGTCCATCGCGCGCGACAGGTACAGGTAGCTCAGCGGGTCGAAGCCGCCGGCCCAGCGGCGCGCGTGGGAATCGAGGTAGGACTCGATCTGGAACTCGCTGGCGAAGGGATCTTCGGCATTGCGCTCATTCAACCGCTCGCGGCCGAAGCGTTCGCGCCATTCCTGGGGCGACCGGTAGGTGGCCACACCGAGCTTGCGCGCCAGCCCCATGCCGGTGGCGACGTCCATCGCATGGGTGTAGTTGCCGCCGTTGAAGCCGGGATCGGCGCGCACGATCTGCCGCTGCAGCGAGCGCAGCGCGATGGCGAAGGAAGAGGAGCGTGCGGCGCAGCTCATCACGATCAGGTTCGGCACCAGCTGCGGGTGGCGCAGCGCCATCGCTTGCGCGGTCATGCCGCCCATGCTCGGGCCGACCACCGCCAGCAGGCGCTCGATGCCGAGGTCGCGCACCACCGCCGCGGCGCCGTCGGCGACATCCTCGATGCTGATCGACGGGAAACGCAGGCGGTAGGGCAGTCCGTCCTCCGGATGCGGCGAGGCCGGCCCGGTTGAGCCCTTGCAACTGCCGAGCGAGTTCACGCAGATGATGAACCAGCGCTCGGTGTCGAAACTGCGATCGCGCCCGATCATCGGTTCCCACCAGCCGGGCGTGGGGTCTTCGGCGCAGGAGGCGGCATGCGCGCTCGGCGACATCCCGGTCACGATCAGGATCGCGTTGTCGCGCGCGGGCGACAACGTGCCCCAGGTTTCGTAGGCGATCACCCCGGCGGTGAGCGTGCCACCGCGATGCAGCGGCATCGGCGAGGGCAGGGCGGTGTAGCGGGTGGCACCGGACATGCAGAGCAAACTCGATCGCGGGTCGGCATCATAACCAGAACCAGCCGGAAGCCGGGACCCAGCGCCTGTACGCCAATTCACGCACCGTCGAGAGCGCCCAGAGCGAGCCGCACCCGCGCCTGGCGGAAGTCCTGGCACGCCACCTACAGGCGGGCTACCGGCGGCCCTGCGCGGCGCATTCGCTGGCGGCGTACGCGCGGCTACAGGAATGGCTGGCGCAGCGCGGCGGCGCGCCGCTGATCCTCGACAGCGGCTGCGGAACCGGCGCCAGCACTCTGCAGTTGGCGGCCGCGCGGCCCGATGCGACGGTCGTCGGCATCGACCAGTCGCGCGAGCGCCTGGTGCGTGGCGGCCTGGCGGGAACGGATTTCGCCGCGCTGGCACCCAACGCCGCCTTGCTGCGCGCCCCGCTGGAGGACATCTGGCGGCTGCTCGCGGCCGATGGATTGCGCCCGCGGCGCCATCTGCTGTGGTATCCCAACCCCTGGCCCAAGGCGGCGCAGCTGCGCCTGCGCTGGCACGGCCATCCGGTGTTCCCGGTGCTGTTGCAGCTCGGCGGGGAGATCGAGCTGCGCAGCAACTGGTGGGTCTACGCGGCCGAGTTCGCCCAGGCACTGCGCGCCTGCGGATGGCAGACTGCGCTGGACCAAATCGCACCGGGTGCCGCGCCGGTATCGCCCTTCGAACGCAAATACCGCGACTCCGGTCACCGCCTGTGGCAGGTCATCGGGCGCGCCGTTGGAGACACCATGCAGGACCAAACACCATGCGCATCCTGATCGTAGAAGACGACACCCTACTCGGCGAGGGCCTGGTCACCGCGCTCAAGCGACAAGGCGATACTGTCGACTGGCTGCAGGACGGTGCTGCCGCGATCATCGCGCTGAAAAGCGAGAGCTTCGACCTGGTCCTGCTCGACCTCGGCCTGCCGCGCGCGGATGGTTATGCCGTGCTCTCCGCGGTGCGTGGCGCCGGCAATCGCGTGCCGGTGCTGGTGCTGACCGCGCGCGACCAGGTGGCCGACCGCGTGCGCGGGCTGGACCTCGGCGCCGACGACTACCTGGTCAAGCCCTTCGACCTGCACGAGTTGCTGGCGCGCATCCGCGCGCTGCACCGGCGCGCGCAGGGCCAGACCAGCAATGTGATCGCGCATGGCGACATCCGGCTCGATCCAGCGGCGCACCTGTGCACTTACAAGGGCAAGCTGGTGGACCTGCCGCGCCGCGAGTTTGCATTGTTGCGCACGCTGGTCGAGAATGCCGGGCGTGTGCTCACGCGCGATGCCGTGCTGCAGCGCGTGTACGGCTGGGACGAGTCGCTGGAGAGCAACGCACTGGAGGTGCACATCCATCATTTGCGCAAGAAGCTGTATCCCGAGCTGATCCGCACCATTCGTGGCGTCGGCTACCTCGTCGAAGCCGCGCCATGAGCTCGCTCAAGCGCGTGCTGCTGGGGTCCTTGCTGTCGACCATCGCAGCCGCGGCGGCGATCAGCGCCGTCATCAGTTACCGCGCCAGCCTGGTTGAGGCGAATGAGTTGTTCGACGCCAAACTGGCGCAGTCGGCGCGCGTGCTGAGGGCGATGGTCGGACACGACCTCGACCGCCACGAGGCCGAGCCGAAGGCGGTGGTGGTGCGCGTGCTGGAGCTGGACATCGAAGGCGAGGACGAAGCGCTGGCGACCAGCGAAGGGCATGCCTACGAGACCAAGCTCGCTTTCCAGGTCTACACCGAGCGCGAGCGCTTGCTGCTGCGCTCGGAGAATGCGCCGACCAGCGCGCTGGCGCCGCTGAAGCGCGGTTTCGGGCGACACCTGATCGAAGGCGACGACTGGCGCACCTTCGTGTTGCGCACCAACGACGGTCACTGGTACCTGGTTGCCGAGCGCGACGACATCCGCAGCGAGCTTGCGCGCGAGATCGCGGTCGGCACCGCCTTGCCGCCGCTGCTGGCGCTGCCGCTGATGGCCGGACTGATCCTGGTCGCCGTCGGCTGGGCCACACGTGCGATCAAGCGGGTGGCCGATGAAGTCGAGCGGCGCCCGGCCGATCGCCTCGATCCCCTCGACGCCGCGGGCGTGCCGCGCGAGCTTTCCGGTCTGGTGCAGGCGCTCAACCGCCTGTTTCGGCGCGTCGGCGCCGCGCTGGAACGCGAGAAGCGCTTCACCGCCGATGCCGCGCACGAGTTGCGCACGCCGATTTCGGCCCTGAAACTGCACGCGCAGAACCTTGCCGCAGCACAGGAACCCTGCGAACGTGCAGCCTCTGCGCGCGGCCTGGAGCGCGGGATCGACCGCTGCGAGCGGCTGGTGACGCAGTTGCTCGAACTGGCGCGGCTGGAGCGCAGCGGCTTGCAACTGGAGGCGCGGCCGCTGGATCTCGCCGTGGTGGTCCGCCAGGTGGTGGCGGACCTTGCGCCGGAGGCGCTGGCGCGGGAAGTCGAGATCGAGTGCGTGGGCGACGCCGAAGTTCCGGTCGCCGGGGACCGCGTGCTGCTTGCGGTGCTGGCGCGCAACCTGATCGAGAACGCGATCCGCCACGGGCCCCAGCGCTCGCTGGTCAGCGTGCGGATGGCGGCCGGCGCCGGACAGGCCTTGCTGCTGGTGCGCGATGCCGGCCCGGGGATTCCGGCGGAGCAACGGGCGCGGGTGTTCGAGCGCTTCCACCGCGAGGCGCCCGGGACCACGCCAGGCAGCGGCCTGGGCCTGTCGATCGTCAGCCGCGTGGCGGAACTGCACGGTGCCCGGGTGGAATTGCTGGATGCGCTGGGCGGCGGGCTGGAAGCACGCGTGCACTTCCCGCCGGTTCAGAGATCGAGCAGGTAGAAACGGTTGCAGCCGAAGTGCCCGGTCTGCCCCAGCGACTGCGAGATCCGCCGGAATCCGCTGCGCTCGTACAGCGCCTGCGCCTGGTCCATGCCCGTGAGTGTTTCCAGGTAGCACTGGCGGAAGCCGGCCTCCCGCGCGAACGCCAGGCACGCGCGCATCAGCGCAGCACCGGCGCCGATGCCGCGCAGCGAAGGCAGGAAGTACATCTTGCGCAGCTCGCAGACGCTGCCGTCGCCGCCGGCCAGCGGCGCGATGCCGCCACCGCCCTCGACATGCCCGTCGCGCTCGACCACGAAGTAGCGATGCCGCGGCGCGGCATAGGCGGCGCTCATCGCGTCCACCTCGGGATCGTGGATCGCGAAGCCGGGACCGTCGGCGCCGAACTCCGGCATCACGCTGCGGATGATCGCCGCCATCGCGGCGTCATCGGCCGCCGAGATCGGCCGGATCTTGAATCTCTCACCGGACATGTCGGAGGCCATTGATATTGCGGTGTTGAATCCGGAGGGCACGAGGGCAAGAGGGCACGAGGGCACGCGAAAGCGCTCCCTCGCACCGAACTGGCTCTTGCGTGCCCTCGTGGCCTCGTGCCCTCGTGCCCTCCAGGCAACTGGCACTCATTCAAGTACCTTGCGCGCGTCGATGTCGTAGCGCATGCCCGGGATCAGGATGTGCAGGCGCACATTGGTGATGCTGACCGCCTCGCCGTGGCTGGCTTCGGCCATCGTCGAGTGGCGCACCTCGGACGGGTCCAGCACCAGCACCGTGCTGCTGCCGACCACCTCGATGACATTGTCGGGTCCGATGAAGGCGGCGGTGTCTTCGTCGATGCCCAGTGCCAGCGCGAAGGGGTTCAGCGCCAGCGCCGTCAGCAAGCGCCCGATGCGGTCGCGCTGGCGGAAATGCTGGTCGATCATGATCTTGTTCGACAGTCCGAGACCCGGCGCCAGCGAGACCATCCCGGCGCGCGGCGTGGCGCCTTCCTCGCCGCCGGCAATCATGTGCGCCGGCATGATCGCGGCGCCCGCAGAAGTGCCGGCGATCGGCATGCCCGTGGCATTGCGCCGGCGCAGCATGCGCGCCACCGGTGTGCCGCCGAGCAAGGTCGACAGGCGCAACTGGTTGCCGCCGGTGATGAACACGCCGTCGCATTGGCTCAGCACCTTGAGCGCGTCTTCATCCTCGCAGTCCTCGCGACGTGCGAACTGCAGCACGCGCGTGTCGCTGGCCTCGAAGCCGGAGAACAGGTCCTGGTAGACACGACCGGCGTCGTCGCGACGCGAAGCGGTCGGAATGATCGCAATGGAAGGCCGTCGCCCGCACAGGCGCACGAAGCGTTTGAGGATCTTGGTATCGCCGATCTTGTCCTCGGCGCCGCCGATGGGGATCAGGAAACCACGCGGTTGATCGAGCACGCTCTTGGCGGGCACGTAGCCTCCGGGGATGCACGTAATCGGTGCAGTATAGCCCCTTGCGTACAGCGGACCTTAACGGGGCCCGTCGAGTCTGTTGCTCCGGGGCTGGCGCGAGAATTCGCGCCGGATTCCGGTTGTCGGTTCTTGGTGGTTGCTTCGCTGCCCACAACCCACAACCCACAACCCACAACCCACAATCCTCACAATCCTCACAATCCTCACAATCCTCACAACCCGCCCCGCCGCTTCAGCCGTCCATGCGTTCGCGCACGAAGCGCTCGAAGTCCGCCGGGGGCAGGGGCCGCGAGAAATAGAAGCCCTGCGCGTAGCGGGCGCCGAGTTGCAGCAGGAAATCGCGCTGCTCGTCGGTCTCCACGCCCTCGGCCACCACCGACAGGTCCAGCGCGCGGGCCATCTGCAGGATCGCTTCGCAGAGTTTGGCATCGGTGGGGTTGGACGGCACCCCGTGCATGAAATTGTGGCTGATCTTGATGCCGGCGATCGGCAGCCGCCGCAGATAGCCGAGCGCGCTGTAGCCCTCACCGAAATCGTCGATGCTGATTGCCACGCCGAGTTCGCGCAGGCGGTCCAGGGTGTGTTCGGTAGCGGGGGCGTCCTCGATCAGCGCGCGCTCGGTCATCTCCAGTTCCAGCGAATGCGCCGGCAATCCGCTGGCCTCCAGCGAGCCGCGCACGCTGCGCTCGAAGTGCTCGCCGAGGAACTGACGGAAGGAAACGTTGACCGCGACGTGTCCCAGCATCAAACCGCCGTCGTGCCATTCGCGCAGCTGGCGGCAGGCCTGGTCGAGCACCCAGGCGCCGATACGCACAATGTCCCCGCTGGTCTCGGCGATCGGGATGAAGGTGTCGGGCGGCAGGTCGCCGAGCACGCGGCTGCGCCAGCGCAGCAGGGCCTCGGCGCCGATCACGCGGCCGTCGACCAGGTCGATCTTCGGCTGGTAGACGAGGTGGAACTCCTCGTTCTCGATCGCGCGGCGCAACTGGGTCTCGATCAGCAGCCGCTCCTTGAGCTGCAGCGCGAGCGCCGGCGAGAACATCTGCCAGGTGTTGCGTCCGCGGCGCTTGGCCTCGTACATCGCCACATCGGCATGGTTGAGCAACTGCTGCGCGTTGAGTCCATCGCTGGGATAGCGCGCGATGCCGATCGAGGGCGTGATCACGAAGTCCTCGCCGGCATGCCGGAAGGCCTCGGCGAAGGCGCTGCGGATCTGCTCGGCCAGATGCCACACGGACTCGTCGTTCGGCGCGTCGGGCATCAGCACCAGGAACTCGTCGCCGCCGAAGCGCGCGATCTGCACCGAGGTTGGCAGGGTGGCCGACAGGCGGCGCGCGGCCGCGACCAGCAGGCGGTCGCCCGCGCTGTGCCCGAGCAGATCGTTCACCACCTTGAAACGGTCGAGGTCGACGTACAGCAGGGCGGGGCCCGGATGGCCATCGGTCCCCGCCAGCGCCGTCGCAAGGTTGGCGAGGATGGTGTCGCGGTTCAGCAGGCCGGTCAGCGGATCGGTCTGCGCCTGCCGCCGCAAGCGGTCTTCCTCGAGCTTGCGCGCGGTGATTTCCTGGATCGTGCCGGTCAGCTGGTAGGGCACGCCGTGGCGGCTCTGGGCGTGCCCGAGCACGCGCACCCACATCATCCGGTGCGAGGGGTGATTGACCCGCACCTCGATGTCCAGCGGCGTGCCGTCGCGTGCGGTACGCGCCACCGCGGCGTCGAGCCGTGGCCGGTCGCCCGCCACCAGCATCGGCGTCAGCCCGTCGGTCCCCACCGGATCGGCTGGATCCCGGCCGAGCAAGCGATACAGCGCGTCGGTCCAGTACAACTTGCGTTGCTTGAGGTCGAAGGTCCAGCCGCCGATGCGTGCCAGCGCCTGCACCTCGTCGAACAACTCGGCGGCGCGCTTCAGCTCGGTGACGTCGCTGAACAGCGAAATCAGCTGGAACGGGCGCTCCTCGCCATTGCGGAACTGCGGCACTACGCTGATCGACACCCAACGGCCAATGCCGCTGCTGCGCTCGACCAGGCCGAGCACCGTGGACTCGACCTGCTCGCCGGTGCGCACCGCACGCAATACCGGGTTGTCGGCCCATTCGATCGCTTGCCCGTCGCCGTCGTACAAGTCCCAGGTGGCCAGGCTGATTCTCGAATCGAGCACGTCCGACGGCAGTCCCAGGATGCGTTCGGCGGCCGCGTTCAGCGACAGCACCCGGCCGTCTCCGTCATGCACGATGACGCCCTTGTCGACAGCGCCAAGCAGCGCGGCGTAACGCTCCTCGCTGGCGCGCAGCTCGCGCTCGGCGCGCAGGCGTTCGCTGATGTCGCGGGCGATCGCCACCACCAGCTTGCGATCCTCCTCGTAATAGGCACGTGAGTGCACCTCGACCGGGATCAGTTTGCCGCTGCTGTTGGTGTTGGTGGTCTCGACGATGGTGCTCTGCGCCACGTCCAGCGAGTCCCAGATCCGGTCCATGTGATCAGGTGGCAGGCTGGGATTGAGGTCATGCACCTTGCGCTTGCGCAGTTCCTCGCGCGACCAGCCAAACAGGCGTTCGGCGGCGTGGTTGGCGTCGACAATGTCGCCGTTGCGATCGATCAGCGTGATGGCGTCCGGGGCAGCGTCGAACACGCCGCCATAGCGCGAGACCGCCGAGCGACCAAGGCGCAGAAGTTCGCCGATGCGGCGCGCGATCTCGGCCAGGTCCTCGGCCCCGAGGCCTCCCTGCTCAGCCTTGCTGCGGAGGTCCACGAGCCAATCGAGCAGGCCGCGCGCGATGCCATCGACCGCGGTGCGCCGGGAGACGAAGGACGATCCGGTCGACATCGAAGCATCCACGACCTGCGCGCTGGACTGACGCGTAGGCTATCCCGAATCGATCCCCGGGGGCGCGGGTCGTGACGACAAAATCCTGCGGATCAGGTCGGGTCGCGCCAGGCGCGACCGACTTTGCTGCCGGTCTCGCGCCCCAGTTCCTCGCTGATCCAGCGCCCGGTGGCCACCAGGCGGCCGAGGTCTATCCCGGTCTCGAGGCCCAGTCCGTGCAGCAGGTAGACCACGTCCTCGCTGGCGACGTTGCCGCTCGCACCTGCCGCATACGGGCAGCCGCCGAGGCCGGCGACCGAGGCATCGACCACCCGCACGCCGGCTTCCACGCAGACCAGCACATTCGCCAGCGCCTGGCCCCAGGTGTCATGGAAATGCACCGCCAGGGCCGCCATCGGCACCTCGGCCGCGACCGCGCGAAGCATCGCGCGTGCCTTGCCCGCGGTGCCCACGCCGATGGTGTCGCCAAGCGAGATCTCGTAACAGCCGGCCTGGTGCAGGCGCGTCGCCACGCGCACCACATCGCCCAGCGGCACCTCGCCCTGGTAGGGGCAGCCGAGCACGGTCGACACATAGCCGCGCACCTTGACGCCGTCGGCGCGCGCGCGTTCGATCACCGGCAGGAAGCGCTCGATCGACTCATCGATGCTCGCATTGATGTTGCGCCGGCTGAAGGCTTCCGAGGCCGCGGCGAACACCGCCACCTCACGCACACCGACCGCGCGCGCGCGCTCGTAGCCTTGCAGGTTCGGCACCAGCACCGGAAAGGCGACACCTGTCCGCGCCTCGATGCTGCGGTAGACCTCGGCCGCGTCCGCCATCTGCGGCACCCACTTCGGGCTGACGAAACTGGTGGCCTCGACGGTCCTATGTCCGGCTGCCACGAGGCGTCGGATCAGTTCGATCTTGGTCGCGGCAGGCACCTGCCGCGCTTCGTTCTGCAGGCCATCGCGAGGTCCGACTTCGACCAGGCGGATCAGGTTGTCGCTCATGGGCTTGGGGCGGGTGGGCGTTGATCCCGGATGGTGGGGATTGGCGCGCGGGAGTGCAAGGGTTGCCGGACGCGATCTCAGCCGCTGCGCCAGCGCACCGGCACCCACCACAGGGTCAGGACAACGGCGAGCCCGAACACCGTGTAGACCCATGCAAGGACGTCCAGCGAAGCCTCGACGAACACCAGTTCGGCGAGCCAGTGGGCGATGAACTGGTCGCCGTGGTCGGCCTGTCCGGCGGCGCGCCGCAACTCGGCTTCCCAGACCGTCAGTGGGCACAGCTGGTCCAGCCAGGTCTGGGCAACCACGAAGACGATGAGTGCGAGGTGCGTCAGGCGAAACCACGGGCGACGCACCCACGCCCAGGTACGCCATGCGCCGATCCAGGTCAGGGGCAGTGCGAACACAATGAAGGCGATGATGAATGCATGGCCGACCAGGATCAGATCGGCCAGCAGCGCGGGACTCATGCGGCCTTGCGCGCGGGACGTCGGCGCGAGGGGGGGTGGGCGGGCCGCTGCGGCCGCGGCCATGGCCGCCTCGATGGCATCGATGTCCTTGACCACATCCGCCGTCAGCACCTCCGGACCGTTGCGCGTGACCAGCACATCGTCCTCGATACGCACGCCGATGCCGCGCCAGCGCGCGGGGACATCCTTCAGATCCGGCGAGATGTACAGGCCAGGCTCGACCGTCATCACCATGCCCGGCTCGATCAGCCTGGGCTGGCCGTCGATGCGGTAGTCGCCGACGTCATGCACATCCAGGCCGATCCAATGGCCGGTCTTGTGCATGTAGAAATCCTTGTAGCGCTCGTCCTTCAGGTTCTTCGCCAGCGAGCCCTTCAGCAGGCCAAGCCGGATCAGGCCTGCGGTCAAGGTCTTCACCGCGGTGTCGTGGACATCATTCCAATGACGCCCGGGGCGCGCCTGATCGATGGCGGCAATCTGCGCGTCCAGCACCAGTTGATAGATCGCACGCTGCTCCGGGGAAAAGCGGCCGTTGACCGGGATGGTGCGCGTGATGTCGCTGGCGTAGCACGCAAATTCCGCGCCGGCATCGACCAGCAGCAAGTCGCCATCCTTCAGCTCGCACTGGTTGGCGCGGTAGTGCAGCACGCAGGCATTCGCGCCGCCAGCGACGATCGGCTCGTAGGCGGGCACCGCGCGGTGGCGGCGGAAGGTGTGCAGGATCTCCGCTTCGATTTCGAACTCGGTCATGCCCGGCTGGCAGATCGCCAGCAGGCGGGTGTGTGCTTCGGCGGCGATCTGCGCTGCGCGGCGCATCAGCTGAACCTCGCCGCGACTCTTGAACAGGCGCAGCTCGTGCAGCAGGAAACCTAGCGCGATGATCTCGTGCGGCGCCCGTGCGCCGCGGCGCACCTCGGCGCGCACGCGGTTGATCCAGCCGAGCACGCGCAGGTCGAATTCCGAATCGCGCCCGAAGTGGTAGTAGACGCGCTCGCGACCCTCGACCAGGCCGGGCAGGATGTCGTCGATGTCGGCGATCGGGAAGGCGTCGTCGACCTGCAGCGCGGCCGGTGCCTGCTCGGGGCCCAGGCGCGGGCCGTCCCACTGCTCGCGCGCGCGGTCGCGCTCGCGGCAGAACAGGATGCTCTCGGCAGCTTGCCGACCGGGAACCAGGACCAGCACCGACTCGGGTTCCTCGAAGCCGGTCAGGTAGACCAGGTCACTGTCCTGGCGGTACGGGTAATGCGCGTCGTTGTTGCGGATGCGTTCGGGTGCCGCGGGCACGATGACGATCGCGCCCTCGCCGGCGAGTTCCATCAGTTGCCGGCGGCGCCGGCGGTGCTCGGCGGTGCTGACGCTCATGCGCTGCCCGCCATGCCGGCGGTCGCAGCCGCTGGTGCGCGCAGATCGCTGCGCAACAGCAGCGCGGCCACGCGCGCGAACTCGGTCAGTTCGGCGAGTGCGGTTTCGTCGACCTCGCTGTCCTCGTCGTGGCTGACCGCGGTGCGCGCGATTTCGAGCAGGTCGCGCAGGACCTCGCGGCCGTCCTCGGACAGCTTGCGTTCGTCGGCAAAGCCGCCCAGGCCCAAGCCTCCGACGAATCCCTGGCACCACTGCTGCAAGGCTTCGGTCCGCTCGGCTACCGGCCGCTCGGGGTCCGGCAGCAGCGGCGCGAAGGTGTATTCGTCGCTTTCCAGCTCGCGGTGGCTGTGCTGCACCAGGCCGGCGATGGCGGCGCGGTGATGCGCATCCGCTTCCGAATCCAGCAGCGTCTGCAGCGAGACCGCTTCGAGGAACTGCCGGATGTTCTGGCCACCGGCGCACAGGTATCCGCACAGGCTGCCGTGCAGATCGGAGGCGCCGATGCCCGCATTCAGCGAGCGCAGCGCGGCGACCAGTTCATCAAAATCGGGTGCGTTTTCCATCTGCGGGCCTTCGGAGTGACGCGCAATTCTATGCCAGCACCGCGTGCCTGCGCAGATCTCGGGAATGCGTCCGCGCGCGCGTCGTGGCGCATAGAATGCGCGTGAGGGGAAAGAGGCCATCGATGTTTCAAGACAACCCGACATCACGCTGGCTCGGGCCGATCCTGATCGGCCTGGCGGAACCCGCGTCGGCGGCCACGGGTGCGTGGTCCGGTGGCGATCTGCTGGCGGTGCTGCTGCTGGTCGCGCTCGCCCTGGTGGCCGGCTGGCTGGTGGGGCGGCGCACTGCGCTGCGCAGCAATGACCTGCTTCCAGCGGCGATGGATTCCGATCAGCGGCTGAAGTGGGCGCTGTGGGGCAGCGGCGACAGCTTCTGGATCTGGGAAGTGGCCGACGATGTGCTCTCCTGGTCCAGTGCCGCCCCGATGCTCGGCTTCGATCGCCACACCTCGATGAAGGGTCGTAACTGGCGCGAGCGTGTGATCCACCGTGAGGACCGGCCGCGAGTGGAGGCTGCGATCGCTGCGCACCTCGACGGAACGGCTCCGCAATACGAGGTGGAGTACCGTCTGCGCGATTCGGCGGGGGTCTGGAACTGGGTACGTGCCCGCGGCCGCGTGGTCGCGCGGAATGACGCCGGAACGCCTACGCTGGTCGCCGGCACTTTTCGCGTCATCGAGGCCGAGCGCGCCGGCGACGCCGAGCGCCGAACCAGCGCCGAGGTCATTCGCCACATGCTGGAGGGCGTGTCGGTCACCGACCTCGAGTTCCGCTTCGTCTCGGCCAATCCCGCCTTCCTCAGGCTGACCGGCTACGAGGCGGGCGAGATCGCCGGCCAGACGTCCGGAATCCTGAACTCGCCGCAGCATCCGGAATCCTTCTACCGCGAAATGCGCGATGAACTGCTGCAACGCGGCAGCTGGTCTGGCGAGATGTGGCAGCGGCGCCGCTCGGGCGACGATTTCCTCGCCTGGCTGCAGATCGCCGAGGTGCTCTCGCCGGAGGGCGGACGCACCCACTGGGTGGCCGTCCTGGCCGATATCACCGACCGCAAGCGTGCCGAACAGCGCCTGCGTTATCTCGCGCATTTCGACACGCTGACCTCGCTGCCGAACCGCGCCCACCTGCGCCAGCGCTTGCGCCAGCGCATCGATACCGGCGGCAGCCGGCGCTTCGCCCTGCTGTTCATGGACCTCGACCGCTTCAAGCACGTCAACGATTCGCTTGGTCACGCGGCCGGCGATGAACTGCTCAAGCAGGCCGCGCGACGCCTGGCGCATGTGGTGGGCGCCACCGAGAACGTCGCGCGCATCGGCGGCGACGAATTCACCGTGATCGCCACCGAAGACACCAGCAACGAGGGCGTCGAACGGCTGGCCGCCGAGGTGCTCGATGCTTTCGCCGGCCCGCTGCTGGTGTCTGGCCAGGAGATTGCGATCTCGCCATCGATCGGCATTGCCTACTATCCGGACCATGGCCGCAACATGGACGAATTGCTGCGGCACGCGGACGCCGCGATGTACGAGGCGAAGGCGCGCGGCCGCAACACCTACCGGGTCTACAGCGCGCGAATGGCCGAGGACGCCAGCGAAAGGACGCGGCTGGAAGCGGCCTTGCGCAAGGCGCTGGACCGCGACGAGTTGCGCCTGGTGTATCAGCCGAAGCTGAGCCTGCGGAGCGGCCGCATCACCGGTGTGGAGGCGCTGCTGCGCTGGCGCTCGGCCGAGCTCGGACACGTGCCGCCGTCACGCTTCATTCCGATCGCCGAGGAAAACGGGATGATCCTGCCGCTCGGCGAATGGGCCCTGCGCCAGGCCCTGTCGCAGGCACGCGCCTGGGCCGATGCAGGGTTGCCGCAGCTGCGGATCGCGGTGAACGTTTCGGCGGTGCAACTGACCCGCGGAGATTACGCGGAGCTGGTCAAGATGGTGCTCGATGGCCACGGTCTGTCGCCGGCCTGGCTGGAGATCGAGCTCACTGAAAGCGCGCTGATGGCTGATCCGCGCCGCACTGGAGCGACCATCGCCGAATTGCGTGAACTCGGCGTGCGCGCGGCCATCGACGACTTCGGTACCGGCTATTCCTCGCTCAGCTACCTGCGCGGGCTCGCCATCGATACGGTCAAGATCGACAAGAGCTTCGTCGATGGCATCGAGCACAATGTCGACGACGAAGTGTTGACCTCAACCATCGTGCTGATGGCGCACTCGCTGGGTCTCTCGGTGGTGGCGGAGGGCGTCGAAACCGAGCACCAGCTGACCTTCCTGCGCGGCGAGAACTGCGACGAGGTGCAGGGCTACTGGCTGTCGCGCGCGCTGGATGCGGACGCCTGTCGCGCCTTCATCGAGAGCTACCGCATGCCCAAAGGGTCTGGTGTTGCCGGGCGCGGGTTGAGGCGCGGGCGCGAGACCGGCTGCGACCCGTCATCCGGGCCGGGCGCCGATGCCTGGGATCTGCCCGCTTGCCGCGCTACTCGGGCGTGGCCTGCAGCCACATCGGTTGCGAATCACTGCCGGGAGAATAGGTGACTCGCCGCGGTTCGCTGCCATCGGCGTTCATCCGCCAGATCTCGCTGTCGTTCTCGCGATCCGACGCGAATGCGATCCAGCGCCCGTCGGGCGACCATGTCGGGTAGCTGTCGTCGCCGAGATGCCCCGGGGTCAGGTTCGCCGCGCCGCTGCCGTCGCCGTGCATGACCCAGATGTCGTTG
This sequence comes from Rhodanobacteraceae bacterium, assembly GCA_016713135.1. NCBI lineage: Bacteria > Pseudomonadati > Pseudomonadota > Gammaproteobacteria > Lysobacterales > Rhodanobacteraceae > Rhodanobacteraceae bacterium. The sequence goes on from JADJPR010000004.1 coordinate 354,274, forward strand.
TCGCGATCGGGAAAACTGCGCTGCCAGACGATGCGCGAGCCATCGGGCGACCAGCGACCCGGGCCCTCGCCACCATAGGAATGGATGTCCACGCGGTCATTCGACGGGTCGGATGTGAGCTGCATGACCTTGCCGTCGGCATCCTGGACCCACAGTTCCCAACTGCCGCTGCGCTGCGAACGGAACAGCAGTCGGCCATCAGCGGCGAAGTCGGGATCGCTTTCGGCCACCCCGGCAGGACTCAGCGTCTGTTCGATCTCGCCATTGGCGTCCAGCAGCACGATCTGCGAGATACCGTTGTCCAGCACAGTGGCCGCGAGGCGTACGCCGTCCGGGTGTGGACTGACCAGCGAGTCCTTGACGATGCGCGCATGCACTCGCACAGGCGCCTCGTCTGGCCGGTCGAGTCGCTCGAGCCGCCAGCCCTTGGGTTCATCGTCGGCGCGCGCGGAACTCACCAGGTAGAGCCGGTGGCCGGCCACGCCATATGGCCATTGCGCGCTGGCGGCGCGGGTCAGGTTGCGCGCGCTGCCATCGGCTTCCTCGCGATAGATCTCCCAGTTGCCGTCGCGGTTGCTGGCCCACGCCAGCAGCCATTCGCGCTCCGCATGCAGCACGCGCGCCTGCGGCGTGCCCGCGGCATCGCTGCGCACATAGGTGCGCGCCTTTGGCGGGCCCTCGGCGTCGCCCGACATCCGGGTTGCCACACTGTAGTGGCGGGCGTCGTCCTGGACCAGGGTGGTGCGCAGGGCGATCTCGTGGCCCGCCGGGTCCACGTGCGTCTCGACAAACAGCCAATGGTCGCCATCGGCCGCGACATGGCCTTCGCTCACGGCGCCGGTGCTGGTGTAGTAGTCGTAACGCAGGCGCTGGTGGCGTCCGTCCCAGGCGTACATCGTGGTGCCCTGGTAGGGTTTGCCCTTGCCGCCCAGCACCATGTGCGTGCTGCGGACGAACTGCTCGTCGTAAAGCCATTCGTAGCACTGCACATCGCGCAGGCCGTCGCCACCGATCGGCGCAATCCAGCAGTGCCCGACCAGCGGCGCGAGCGCGGCGAAGCGCTGCTCCAGCGGCGGCGGCTCGGCCGCCATCGCCGCGAGCGGCCAGCAAGAGGCCAGGGCAAGCAGGTGCGCAAGCGGACGTCGCTGCATCGTGGCGCTCCAGTCGGTCGGGACAGACCGAAGGCTACGTTTCTGCGACACCGACGGCCAGCGCTCAGCGACAGGGATCGCGCCCGGTCGCCTTCTCGTAGGGCCCGGCGCGCTGGTCCTGCTGGCTGCCGCGGCGCAGCAGCGCCGCCGGGCGCGCAATCTCGCGGCAGGCATGCGCGCGCGACACGCGCGTCTGCCGCACCGATTCGCGCTGCTTGCCGCTGCCGCTGCCGCCGCGGCAGGGCGTGTGCTGGTACCAGCTGCGGCTGGGCGTGGAGCATTGGTAGGACTCGCGGGCATCGGCGTGCGCGGTCGAGCGGCCGCTGCCGCCGCGCTGCCGTCGGACTGCTTCCGCCTGCGCGCGCGCTGGCGGCGGACTGGCAGGCGCTGCGGGCAGGGTCCATTCGCGCAGCACGCTGGCGGCGCAGCGCGCAGGGTCGCCGAACATGCGCTCGCCATGCGCGCCGCGGCATTCGGCCACGCGTGTCTGGGCGACCGCCATGCTGCCCCAGCACAACAGCAACATCAGTCCGATCAGGTGTCGCAGTCGCATGCTGTTCCGCTCCGAGTCCCGGGTGCCGAGATCCTGCGCGGGGAGCGCCTGCGCCCGCGTCGGCAAAGTGCCGAAGTGCGTGTAGGAGAATTCCGATGTGCCGGCGGGAGTTTCGTCCGTCCGGTGCGCCACGTCACGCGTCGCGTGCGGTGCGGTGCGCGCAGCGCCCGTGGTAGTTGCTGCCGTGAATCGCTGCGCGATGCTCCGCGCTACGCAAAATCAATGAGTTGCGACCTGTCCAGGAGGATGCTCAGCGTATTTCAGGCGGCAGCGTCGGCGGCGCGGTGGGCGTGGTCTCGGGCGTGTCGACGGCCAGCCCCTGTGGCAGTGCCTCGTCGGCGAGGAAGGCCAGCAGCGCGGCGTTGGTCGCGGCAATCGCGTCGAACGGAGTGCCGTGGCGCGAGCCCACCACCACCGCGACCTGCGCCCCCAGCCGGCGTGCCCAGGCGTGCTTCTCGGCCAGCGGAGTGTAATCGTGCTCGCCGGCCAGCATCAGCATCGGCGTGGCGAAGCCCTCGCAGCGCTCGGCCGCGCACCAATCGGCCAGCGCCCGGGCACAGCGCAGGTAAGGCTGCACCGGGTTGCCGCCGACGACATCGATCACCCGCTGGCGCATCGCCGCCTGGTGCGGGTGCGGGAACAGCCTTCCGGCGATCATCCGCGCGGTGCGCGGCAGGCCGAGCACGCGGACCATGCCGACCTGCAGATTCAGTTCCAGCCATTTGCGCCAATGGTCGACGCGGTAGCTCGGCAGGCTGTTGATGGTCGCCAGGCGCTGCACTCGCGCGGGCGCCTGCAACGCCATTTCCAGCGCCACCGCGCCGCCCATCGAATAGCCGACGACGGCCGTCGAATCGATGCCGCGTCGTTCCATCCAGCCGAGCAGTTCCTGGGCCCATCCCGCGATCGACGCCGTGCCGTGGGCCGGACTGCGCCCGCAGCCGCTGAGATCGGGGACAATCAGCTGGTGACGTTCGGCGAGCGGCGGAATCTGGAAGGCCCAGTCATCGCCGCTGGAGCCCAGGCCATGGATCAGCAGAAGCGGCGGGCCTTCGCCGAAACAGCGCACGTGCAGGGGGATCTGGGTCAAGGGTCTTGCAGTGGAGTGGCGGACTTCGCCAAGGCTACCCTGATCGCACGGCCGGAGCGGTTCAACGCGGAGACGCCAAGGACGCAGAGGAACGCAGAGAAAAGCAGGAGAAGGCAGGGGTTCTTTTCTCCGTGTTCTCTGCGTCTCCGCGTTTGATCGAGTCGGCGGGTTCCCCGGGTGCTGGCGGGCGGCACCCGATGAGGCGTTGGCGGAAGAGATCAACGCAAAGACGCCAAGAACGCAAAGGAACGCAGAGAAGAGCAGGGGAAGGCAGTGACGCACTTCTCCTTTCTCTCTTTTTCTCTGCGTCTCCGAGCGTGATCGCGTCGGCGTGAACATCGGACGCTTTCCTCTGCGTACCTCTGCGTCCTTGGCGTCTCCGCGTTGAACAGGTCCGCCCGCATGCTTGATTCGCCGCCGTAACCGGCGTCCAATGTGCCGGTCCGTGCAGGAGGCGAGTATGCGCAGCGCGATCGCGGCAGGCTTGTGGGTGGTGTCCGCGGCAGCGACGGCCGCGACCTGGGCGCCGGGCACCCGTGTCGAGGCCTCGCCGACCCAGATGGACCAGTTCTGGGAGGTCTGCACCATCGAGAGCGGACCCAACCAGTGGGACCAGTACCGCGCTGAATGCAATGGATACGTGCTACCGGTGCCGGCCAAGTGGATCCGCCCCTTGTCGGCGGCCGCACAGCCATCCGCCGCGGTGCCGCCCGCGCCAGTTGCACCCGCAGCGTCGCCGCCTCCGGCCGCCACCACCCCAGCCCGGCGCCCCGACGGTGCGGCTACCCAGGTGGCGATCGGCAGCTACGAGTGTTGGGCCTTCAACAGCGCGCGCATGGACCTCAATTTCGAGGTCACCGCGCCCGGCCGCTACACCGCCGCCGCCGATGGCAGCGAGGGCAGTTTCAGTTTCGACGCAGCCAACGGGCAGATCCGCTTCACCGGCTACCTGGGTGAGGCGATGCCGGACGGATTCACCTCGATCTACTACGAGCCAAACGGCCGCCCCACGGTCAGTTTCCGCGGGCGCAGCGGGTCTGAAGCCTCGTTCTGCGAGAAGCCCTGAGCGGACTCAGTCCGCCGGCGGCTCGGCGCTGGCGGACGGCTCGGCGGGCGGCGCTTCTGTGGCACCAGACGCTGGTACGAAACCCAGTCCCATCTCGACCACCACCGCGGGCTGCGCGCGCATCGCAGGCAGGTCCGATGCGAACTCGGCATCGCCGGCCGGGTAGTCCGCCGCGCGTTCGACGCCCTCGGACAGCTCCGGCGGCGCCAGCCGCAGCGAGAGCTGGCCGGGTTCGAGGAAGGCGCGGGCGAGTGTTCCATCGGCCCAGTTGCTGACGTAGCCGCCGTAATCCCAGTCGAAACCGAGGAACTTGTAGGGCTTGCCGTTGAGGCGCTCGAGTTCGCTGCTGCTGGTGCCGATGCGGATGCCGAGCGGGCCGGTCCAGTTGGAACCAGCGTCGCGCACGTGGATCGCTGTGATGCTGCCTGCGGGATTGGCGTCGAGGAAATAGACAAACGCGCGCCGGGCGGGATCGTCCGGATGGATGATTGCACCAGGCTCGCTGTCGCCTTCACCGAGCGGGACCGATTGCTCGGCTACCTCGGCAGCGCCGTAGCGCGCGCGCAAGTCGGCCAGCGTCATGCTCGGCTTGAAGCCATTGCCGCCGACCAGCAGCAGGTAGAGATCGGCTTCCGGCACGGCCGGGGGCGGTGGAGGCGCAGGAGGCGCGGGCGGTGGCGGCGGTTCGCTGCAGGCGACCAAGGTCAGCGTGGCGCACACCAGCAGCATCTGGCGCATGGGTTCACTCGAAGCCGTTGTTGTAGATGGCCGGCGAGGTGCCGGTGCACTCGGAGATGCTGCCGGCCGGATCGGCGCCGTCGCCGAACCAGAGCACGGCGTAATTGCCGACGATGCCCACGCCCATGCCGCGGAAATTGACGCCCGCCCAGACGCCCTGGTTGAGGATCACATCGCGATGCGCGGGGCTGTTCTGCCAGGCGGTCAGCGCGATGTTGGCGGTGATTGCACCCCCGGCGACCGCCGCGTTCTCGTAGCCGTTGCCGGTGTAGGTGTTGTTGGAGATCTGCCGCGGCTTGCCCCACATCTGCGCCGCCTGCGCGTGGTCGGGCGTGTAGCAGACCGCCTGCCACAAGGACGGCATCGCACCTGACCAGCTGTGCAGGTTGCAATTGCCACCGACCGGCGCGTTGGCCTGCAGGTCCCAGGCATGCCACTGGCCGGTGGTGCTGAGCCAACGGGATGCCGGCAGCGCGGCCTTGCCGTTCTGCACGCGGTAGGCGTTGACCGCCTGCACCAGCGCGGCTTCTTCGGTATTCAGGCAGTTTCCGGTGTTGGACGGCACCGGGATGCCCTGCGCCAGGGCAGGCGCAGCCAACCAGTAAAGTATCAACACGATCAGGCTACGCACGCCGGGGCTACTCCTGCTTGCTTCCTTGCATTGCATCTTGAACGCCATTTCCCCTGGCGCCCGCTTGCGCTGGTGTCAAGCGTGGTCACGGCGTGATCGTAGCCACAGAATCGAGTGTGCGCAAAGCTCACCGGCACAGCGTCGCCGCGTGGTGCCGCAGATGATCGTCGATGAAGCTCTGGATGAAATAGTAGCCGTGGTCGTAACCGGCGTGCCGACGCAGCGTCAGTGGCTGCCGGATCGAGGCGCAGGCCGCCTCCAGGCGCTCGGGCTGCAACTGGCTGTCGAGGAATCTGTCGGCGAGACCCTGGTCGACCAGGATTTCCTGCGCGGTGCGCCGGTGCCGCAGCAGTTCGCAGGTGTCGTGTTCCGCCCACAGGTGCGGGAAGTCGCCGAGATAGCGCGGCAACGCCTTCTGGCCCCAGGGGACCTGGGTCGGCGCGACGATCGGCGCGAAGGCCGAGACGCTCCGGAACATCTGCGGATACTTCAGCGCCAGGGTCAGCGCGCCATGCCCGCCCATCGAGTGGCCGAAGATGCCGCAGCGGTCGAGGTCGGCGTTGAAATGGGTCGCGGCAAGCGAGCGCAGTTCCCTGGTGACCCAGCTCTCCATGCGGAAGCGCTCGACCCACGGGCCCGCCGTCGCGTCGAGCCAGAAGCCGGCGCCCTCGCCGAACTCCCAGTCCCCGGTGGCGCCCGGGAAGCCGGTGTCGCGCGGACTGGTGTCGGGTGCCACCAGGATCAGCCCAAGCTCCGCAGCCAGGCGCTGTGCGCCGCCCTTGATCGCAAAGGTCTCTTCGGTGCAGGTCAGTCCGGCCAGGAAGAACAGCACCGGGCGCGGCCCGGCCATCGCCTGTGGCGGCCGGTAGACCGAAAACCGCATGGGCCCGCGGCACTCCATCGAGTCGTGCCGGTAGAAGCCCTGCACGCCGCCGAAGCACACGTGCTCGGCGATGGTCTCTGGCGACATCAGTAGAGCACCACGGAGCGGATCGACTCGCCGCGGTGCATCAGGTCGAAGCCCTCGTTGATGCGTTCCAGCGGCAGCGTGTGGGTGATCAGGCTGTCGATGTCGATGCGGCCTTCCATGTACCAGTCGACGATCTTCGGCACGTCGGTGCGGCCACGCGCGCCGCCGAAGGCGCTGCCGCGCCAGTTGCGGCCGGTGACCAACTGGAACGGGCGCGTGCTGATCTCCTTGCCGGATTCGGCCACGCCGATGATCACGCTGGTGCCCCAGCCTTTGTGGCAGCACTCCAGCGCCTGGCGCATCAGGGTGGTGTTGCCGACGCACTCGAAGCTGTAGTCGGCGCCACCTTTGGTCAGCGACACCAGGTATTGCACCAGGTCGCCGTCGACTTCCTTCGGATTGACGAAGTCGGTCATGCCGAACTTCTCCGCCAGCGCGCGCTTGGCCGGATTGATGTCGACCCCGACGATCTGGCTGGCGCCGACCATCCGCGCGCCCTGGATCACGTTCAGGCCGATGCCGCCGAGGCCAAACACCACCACGCGCGAGCCCGGTTCAACCTTGGCGGTGTAGATCACCGCACCGATGCCGGTGGTCACGCCGCAGCCGATGTAGCAGACCTTGTCGAAGGGCGCATCGGGACGGATCTTCGCCACCGCGATTTCCGGCAACACGATGTAGTTGGCAAAGGTGCTGGTGCCCATGTAGTGCCAGATCGGCGTGCCGTCGATCGAGAAGCGGCTGGTGCCATCGGGCATAAGACCCTGGCCCTGGGTCGAGCGGATCGCCTGGCAGAGGTTGGTCTTGGGGTTCAGGCAGTACTCGCACTCGCGGCACTCGGGCGTGTACAGCGGGATCACGTGATCCCCCCTGCGCACGCTCTTGACCCCGGGGCCGACATCCACGATCACACCTGCGCCTTCATGGCCGAGGATTGCCGGGAACTTGCCCTCGGCATCGGCGCCGGAGAGGGTGTAAGCATCCGTATGGCAGATGCCCGTGGCCTTGATCTCGACCAACACTTCGCCGGCGCGCGGGCCGTCGAGATCCACGGTCTCGATCGACAGCGGGGCACCCGCACGGAAGGCGACGGCGGCGCGGACTTTCATGGCGCTGGCTCCTTGGTTGCTAGGATGGCCCGGAGTCTACAGACCCTCACGAAGCTGAAACCCGTCCATCGGCACCGGAACGTCACCAAGTGAAAAACGCAACGGATGGATCCGGAGCTCATGAGCGCGATGAAGCGGGCGATCGGGTCTCCACCCACGGGTTTCCGGCAGGCCTTGAGGAGCGGGCTCCGCCGGCGATTCCTGCAATTGCCCTCAGCCCTCGCGCAGCCGCCCGAAGACGCTTTCTACCTCGCTGTGCACGAACATCACGGCGAGGTCCCCCGGTTGCAACCAGTCCAGCGCGCGTGCCAGCGCATCGGTGTCGCCTTCCACATCGACGATCCGCTCGTCCGCGAGCCCGCCCGCGCGTGCGCCCTCGCACAGCAGCGCCGGGATCTCGCCCGGCTCGCGGCCGCGGCGGTACTTGGGCATGTCCTTCAGGATCAGCAGGTCAGGGCGCTCAGCGGCGGCCAACCGCCCGAGCTCGCGGATGGCGTCGTCGCCGCGGTCGCCCGCCTGGCCAATGGACACCAGCAGGCGCCGGTGCGGCAGGCCGCGCGCGGTATTGAAGATCGCCGCCAGGCTGTCCGGGTTATGGCCAAAGTCCGCCAGCACCTGTGCGCCTGACGCCAGCGGATAGAGATTCGCGCGGCCGGGATTGTCATCCACCGACCGACCGAACTCGCGCAGCGTGCGCCGGATCGCAGCCAGCGGCAGTTTCAGCTGGATCGCCGCGGCGGCTGCGGCCAGGCAGTTGGCGATGTTGTGGCGCGCGCTGGCGCCGCCGGGCAGGCCGATCTCGTTCAAGCCGATCAGGTCGATGCGCCGGTGCGCCTGCTCGTAACACAGGCGACCGTCGCGCACGGTGGCGATGCCGCGCAGCCGGTGCGTGCTGCGCAAGGTCGACGAATTCGGCGGGTTGACCGCAAACCAGGCAAGATCCCGCCCGCTGCGATGCGCCTGCGCGCGGCACCATTCGTTCTCGGCATTGGTTACCAGCACGCCGTGCGGCTTGAGCGCCTTCGCCACCAGGAACTTGACCTCGGCCAGCTGCCCGAGAGTGTGGATGCCCATGTCGTTGAGGTGATCATCGGCGATGTTGGTGACGATCGCGACATCTGCCGTGCGCACCGACAGCCCGCGGCGCAGCATGCCGCCGCGGGCGACTTCGAGCACGGCGAACTCGGTGCGCGGATGACGCAGCACCTTGCGTGCCCCGCCAGGGCCCGAGTAGTCGTCACGGTCCAGCACCTCGCCGCCGACCTCGACCGAATCCGTGCAGCAATGCCCGGTGACGCGCCCCGCGTTTGCGGCGATGCGCGCCAGCAGCCGCGTGGTGGTGGTCTTGCCGTTGGTGCCGGTGACCAGCGCCACCGGCATCCGATGGCGTACCGCGGGCCAGTCGATGCTGTCCGGGTCCGGCACCGCGGCGTAGGCAAAGGTCTGCGCCGCAGCGCCCTCGCCGACGCTGAGGTCGCCGTCGCCGACCAGCAGTTGCGCGTGTTCCTTCAGCGCGCGCTCGCGGAATGCCACCAGCCCCGGGTTCGCCGCGTTCTCGGCGCGCCGCTGCAGCCGCGCCAGGATCCTCGAGCGCCGCGGCACTTCGTGGTCCAGTGGCGCCGACAGCGCCAGTTCCCACGCCCATTCGGCAACATAGGTGGCCACCAGCAACTGGTCGATCGGGGCGGCCAGCGCGCAATGCAGCGTGGGCTCGAACCAGCGTGTCGTGCGTTCCAGATCGCCCCAGCCCAGCGCCAGCGTGAATCGCCGCACTTCCCGCCGCCAGCGCGCACCGAGCAGCGTCTTCAGCTCCGCCGGCGGCCGAGTCTCGATCACCGCCCCGGGTCCGTTCAGCAGGATGGTGCGGCCGGTCAGGCGGCGCGAGTCGAGGAGGTAGGGGATGGTCATTGACGAGGGCCGGGAATGGCCGGAGCAGAGGCGGGGCCGGGGGCAGGGGGCGGGGGAAATGCACCGGTCTTCGCAACGGCCGCGTCGTGTTGCGGATACCCGTGCTGCGGGACCGCGCTGGCGTCGTCGAACCTGATGAGTCCAATCCGACTACAGCTCACGTCAGTGCTCGAGCGGAGCCTCACGCCATTCCCCCTGACCCCTGCCCCTGCTCTTCGCCCCCGCTCCTTCAATCCGCCTCCTCCCGCGCAAGGTAAACGCCGCGCTCGTCCTGGCGGATTTCCATCGTCTGCGGCTCGGAATAGTCCTCGAAGCCCATCAGGCTGCCGATGGCGGCTGCCGGGATGGCGGTGAGATTCGGCTTTTCCGCGGCAGCCTGGACATCCGGCTTGAAGTAGATGATCTGCTTCCAGCTGCGCGGGATGTTGTCGGCGAAGACCACCACCAAGTCGCCCGGGCGGGCCCGCTTGAGGGCGGAGGTGATCGCCTCCTGCTCGTCCTCGATGATCTCGATCTGCTCGGCCTTGACGCCCGCTTCGAGCAATCCCTTGTGCAGCATGGCCGGAACTTCGTCGCCGCGACGGCCGCGGGTATGGTCGTCGCGCTTGCAGATATAGGTGTCGTAGTGGCCGGCAGCGGCCTGCGCCAGTTCCAGGATGTCTTCGTCGCGACGATCGCCCGGCGCCGCCCTCACCACGAGGCGCTTGCCGACGATATTGAGCTGGTCGGTGAGGTTGGCCATCGCGCTCACGCCGTGGGCGTTGTGCGCGTAGTCCATGATCACCTTGAACGGGTGCTCGTCGAACACGTTGAGGCGGCCCGGCGCCTGGAAGAAGCTGGTGGTGAAGGTGCGCAGGCCGTGCTCGATGTTCTCGCGGCTGACCTTCAGGCCATAAGCCAGCGCCGCGGCGAACATCGCGTTCTGCACGTTATGCAGCGCGCGGCCTTCGATCGTGGCCGGGATCAGGTGCGTCCACATCAGGGGCAGGTGCGAGCCCTTGTCGTAGAGCGCGATCATGTGCCCGTTCATGCCCTGCTCCAACACCACCGCGCGGCCGCCGGCGCGGATGTGCGCCTGCACCAGCGTGTGCCGCGGGTTCATGGTCACATAGCAGACGTTCTTTGCGCGGGTGTACGCGGCCATGCGCAGCACGCGCGGGTCGTCCGCGTTCAGCACCGCGGTGTCGTTGGCGATCTCGACCACCGTGCGCTTGACCTCGGCCAGCTCGTCCAGGGTGTCGATGCCGCGCAGGCCAAGGTGGTCGCTCTGCACGTTGAGCACTGCGGCCACGTCGCAGTCGCGCACCGCCATGCCGCGCTTCAGCAGGCCGCCGCGCGCGGTTTCCAGCACTGCGGCGTCGACCGTCGGGTCGCGCAGCACCATGCTCGCGGCCACCGGGCCGGTCATGTCGCCCTTCACCGTCAGCTTGCCGTCGATGTAGACGCCATCGGTGGTGGTCAGGCCCACCGTGTGCCCGGCCATCTTCAGGATGTGCGCGAGCATGCGGCTGGTGGTGGTCTTGCCGTTGGTGCCGGTGATGCACGCGATCGGGATGCGCGAGGGCGCGCCGGGCGGGAAGAGCATGTCCATCACCGCGCCGCCGACGTCGCGCGACTTGCCCTCGGCCGGCGACACATGCATGCGGAAACCCGGCGCCGCGTTGATCTCGCAGATGCCGCCGCCGTGCGTCTGGTAGCTCTGCGAGATGTCGTCGGTGAGGAAATCGACACCACAGACGTCCAGCCCGATCGCCTTGGCCGCGCGCACCGCCATCGCCCGGTTGTCCGGGTGCACGACGTCGGTCACGTCGATCGCGGTGCCACCCGTCGACAGGTTGGCGGTGGAGCGGAGGTAGAAGATCTCACCTTCGGGCAGCACGGTGTCGAGGGTGTAGCCCTTCTTCGCCAGCAAATCGTCGACCTGGTGGTCCAGCTGGATCTTGGTCAGCACCTTCTCGTGGCCGATGCCACGACGCGGGTCCGAGTTGACGATTTCGATCAGGTCCTTGATCGAGTGCGTGCCGTCGCCGATCACATGCCCGGGGACGCGCTTGGCCGCAGCGACCAGCTCGCCATTGACCACCAGCATGCGGTGGTCGAAGCCGGTGAGGAAGGTCTCCACGACGACCGTGCGGCTGATCTTGCTGGCCACTTCATAGCCGCGTGCGACTTCCTCCGGCGTGCGCAGGTTGATGCAGACGCCGCGGCCATGGTTGCCGTTGTAGGGCTTGACCACCACCGGGTAGCCGATGCGCTCGGCCGCGCGCAGGGTCTCGCGCTCGCTCGATGCGGTCATCTGCTTGGGCACCGGCAGGCCGAGGTCCTCGAAGATCTTGTGCGCCATCTCCTTGTCGCACGACAGTTCGACGGCGATATGGCGGGTCTCGCTGGTGATCGTCGCCTGGATCCGGCGCTGGTACTTGCCGTGGCCCAGCTGCACCAGGCTCTGTTCGTTGAGCCGCAGCCAGGGAATGGCGCGCATCTCGGCCGCCTTGACCAGCGAGCCGGTGCTCGGCCCGAGTTCCTTCTTCTGGGTGTAGCGGATGAACCAGTCGCGTTCCTTTTCGAAATTGAACTCGCGATCCGCGTACTTCTTCTTCAGTTCCTCCGGCAGCAGCGAATGGATCAGGCGCAGCGCCAATCGACTCGCTTCCAGCCCGACATCCTTGTCCTGGATCTCGAACACCACGTTGTACTGGCCCGGCGTCTTGGTCGAGCGGGTCTTGCCGAAGGTGACCTCATGGCCCGCCAGGTGCTGTACCTCGAGCACCGTGTGCTCAAACACATGTCCGAGCCAGGTGCCTTCGCCCTCACGCATGCGGCGCAGGAAGCCGCCGGCCTCACCGTAAGAGCAGCCGTGGTCGGCCAGCGACGGCACCGCCTTGACCAGCCCGTCGATGAAGGCCTCGCCCAGCCGGGTCGTCGGCCAGTGCTCGAGCTCTTCGAGGTCGACTACATGCAGCACACACGGAAAATGCGCGAACCGGTTCGGCCCGCCGTAGACATCGGTACTGACAATGCGCATCGACTGCTCCCCCGCTGGATGGCCTGGGCCAAGCATGCCCCAAGCGATGTGTGGTGAGTAGTGAGTGGCGAGGGGAAAAGCGGGGCAGGGGGCACGGGGTACGGGGAGACCTCAGTCGAGATTCTGGTTGGTGCGTTGACGGCCCCGCCTTGCTGTCTGTGGGAGCGGGCTCTGCCCGCAATCTTTCTGCTGTTGCTTGAACCTCAGGAAGCAACAGCGTTTCGGCCGGGCCGCTTTTCTTTGAGTGGCCAAGAAAAGTCACCAAAAGACACCGCGTCCGCGCTTGCCGCGCGTCGTGCGCGGCAAGTTCCCTGCGGTGCTCACGAAGCGCAGGCCGCTGCGCAACTCGCTGGTCCGGCCCGTCGGCACAGCCGCCGGTCGTTCGCAGCCGCGCGCCGCATGCGGCGCAAACGTGCGACTGCTCACCCCTTTGCTCGGACATGCTCGCTTTCCCCTGCGCTTCGCTCCGCTCCTCGGCGCTCCCGAGAGGCCCCATTTTCCCTTCGACCCGGCTTCCTGCCTGGTTTTCGAGGCGAGATCTTGGTTCGAGGTTTCGCTGAGGCCAGTTCTTGAGCGTACACTCCGGCATGCAGCGACCCGTCGATACCGCTACACAGTGTCTTGCCATGGCCACGACGTCGTCGCACCTTCCGTCAGCGTCGCGACGCAACTCACGAACTCCGCCCGCGGCATGGTCTCGGCGCCGAGGCTGACGAGATGCGGGGTTTCCTGCTGGCAGTCGATCAGCGGCCAGCCCCATTGCGCCAGTCGGCTGCACAAGGCCCACAGCGCGGCCTTCGACGCGTCGGGGACCAGCGAGAACATCGATTCGCCGAAATACATCCGGCCGATGGCCAGGCCATACAGCCCGCCGACCAGTCGCGCGCCGTCCCAGACCTCGACGCTGTGGGCGATACCCAGGCGATGCAGCCGGGTGTAGGCAGCCACCATTTCCGGGACGATCCAGGTGCCCGACTGGCCTGGGCGCGGTGTCGACGCACAGGCGTGGATCACTGGCAGAAAGGCCGTGTCGCAGCTGATTCGCCAGCCGGCGGCGCGCACGCGCTTGTGCAGGCTGCGGGTCAACCGGAAAGCCTCCGGGCGGAGCACCAGGCGCGGATCCGGCGACCACCAAAGGATCGGCTCGCCGCGCGAGAACCACGGGAAAATCCCGCGTCGGTACGCCGCAAACAGGCGTTCCGGCGACAGATCGCCGCCCGCCGCCAGCAGCCCATTCGGCTGCGTCAGCGCTGTGTCGACGGGTGGGAATGCCTCCGGATCGGCTCCCAGCAGCGGCAGTCCCATCGCCCGCTCAAGCCGGGAGGTCGAAGGCCAGGATCGATGCGTCGTCGCTGGGCATGCTGCCGCCGGCGAACAATTCGATACCGGCGATCACCGCGCTGACATCCGCCTGCGGGTGGTTGCCGCGGCGCAGGATCTGGTCGAGCACGATCGGCGCGAACGTGTCTCCACCCGCACCGCGGATCTCGGCGATGCCGTCCGAATACAGCACCAGGCGTTCGCCGTGATCGAGCATGAGTTGCTCCGCCTCGAAAAGCGCGCCGGCGTCGATTCCGAGCGGGATCGCGCCGCGCCCGTCGAGCTTCTGGGGGTGGCCGTTGGCGCGGATGTGCCGTCCATGCCCGTGACCTGCGTCGACGTAGTGGATTCGGCGCGCGCGCGCATCGACCACACCGATCCACGCGGTCGCAAAGCGCCCGCCACCGACCCGGCTGACGTATTGGTTGCAGCGCCGTGCGGCCAACGCCGGATCGCAGGTCTCCAGAAGTTCCGCGTGCAGATAGGCCTGAACACTGGCCATCAGGAAGCCGGCGCCGACGCCCGCGCCTGCGACGTCGCCAAGCACCACGGCGCAGCGGTTGTCGTCCAGCGCGAATACATCCACAAGGTCGCCCGCCACCAGTCGACCCGGATGAACATGGAAGGCGTAGCGCGTCCCGGCGCACTCGCCGTGCGCGGGGGGAAGGATCTGCCGCTGGACTTCGCGTGCCTGGTCGAGATCGGCGTGCAGGCGCTCGACGCGCCGCTCCATGTCGCGACGTTCGACATTGCCCAGCGTCAGCCCGGCCAGCCGGGCCAGCGCGTGCGCGAATTCGGCGGCATCCGCACGCTGGCGCGCATCCGGGCGGGTCAGTTCGGCCAGCAGATAGCCGCGGATGTCCTTGTCCACACGCAGGGCCACCGCCAGCACCGGGCGCACGCCCGGGGCGCCGGGCAGCTCGATGTCCGCCTGCACCACGCTGCCCTGGTTGGCGCTGGCGAAGATCTCGGCGATGCAGGGGAACGGCGGCTCGGCCGGTGGCAACGAGGCACCCACCTCGAATCCACCGTCAGCCTGCAGCCAGACGGTCGCCACACGCGCAGCCGAACCGCGCTGCGCGAAATCGCACAATTGGTGGACGATGGCGCGCACGTTCTCGGCATTGACCGTCGTCGCGGCGAACTCGACCAGCAACTCCAGCCGCCGCTCGGCTGCCAGCACCGGCGCCGCGATGCGCGTCACCGAGCCCAGCGACACCGCCGGGGCGATGGCCGTATGGCTGCGCGCGGGAGCGCTCTCCTCGCGCCGCACGCGAAAACGCCACGGGCCAATCCGGACGCGGTCGTGCTCGGCCAGCGGCACCGGGCGGTCGGGATCAACCGCGTGGTCGTTGACGAAGGTTCCCGCGCGACTGCCGAGGTCGCGCAGGTACAGACCTGCCGTGCGCGCCTCGATGGCCGCGTGGCGCCGGGATATGCCGGGATCCGCGAGCACCCAGTCGCACTCCGGACTGCGCCCGAGGATGCGCGGCTCGTCCAGTTTCAGCTGGCGCGAACCCAGCGTTGGGCCACTCAGGACTTCCAGGACCAGTTCATGCATGCGCAGCATTCTAGACGAGGGCAGTTCACCCCGCGGGTGCGCGATATCATCGCGAAGGAAAACGCCGAACAGAGGCGCAATGTCCGTGGATGTCATCCTGCCTCTCACGCCCGAGCGCTGGCCGGATATCGAACGCCTCTTCGGCAGCCGCGGCGCGTGCGCAGGCTGCTGGTGCCAGTACTGGCGCCAACGCGGCCCGGAATGGAAGCAGCGCAGCAGCGAAGGCAACCGGCTGGCCTTCCGGCGCCAGGTGGAGCAGGGCCCACCGCCCGGGCTCATCGGATACGCCGACGGCGAGCCGGTTGCATGGTGCCAACTCGGGCCCCGCCAAGCCTACGCGCGCGTGCTGGCCGCGCCGTCGAAACAGCCAGTCGACACGCGCCCGACCTGGCTGCTCACCTGTTTCTTCGTGACCCGCGAGCAACGTGGTCGTGGCTGGATGCGGCGACTGATCGAAGCCGCCGTCGTCCGCGCAAGAGAAGCCGGTGCTGAGTGCCTGGAGGCTTGGCCCGTCGCGGGCGACAAGCCGGTGGCGGCGACCTTCGCCTATGTCGGACACGCGCCGACGCTGGAAAGCTGCGGATTCAGACCCATCGTCGTCGAGGCCAGCGGCGGACGCACCTTCCGGCGCCACCGGCTCGATATCGTGAGCGGCGCGTGACCCCCACCACGCCCGACTTATGCCGGCGTCCGCCTGTCCATCGCTGCGATCATTTCGTTCTCGATCACGATCACCACCGTCGGCGTCGGCGTCGGCGCGATGTACCAGTTCCTGCTGCCCGAACTCACCCGGTTGCGAGCGGCGGCACCCACGAAGTCCCCGGATTGACCCGGATGGCCGTGGCGGCGGAAACCTGGTGGCTGCTGGCTGCCATTGCTGGCGGCCTGCTCGTTGCATGGCTGACGCGCAACGCGGGAGCTCTGGACCACCGGGTGGCGCGGGGGGTGTTGCAACTCATCCTCGTGCTGGACGTATTGATGGTCGGCCTGTTGCTGGCAGGCTTGTACGCCTCCATCGTTGCGCTGCCGCAGGGATTCGGCTAACGATCCAACGGACTGAGGACCCCTCCCGCCCCCCGATTCAAGACATGGGTGTAGATCTGCGTCGTTGCAACATCAGAATGACCGAGCAGTTCCTGGACCGTTCTGATGTCGTATCCCGATTCGAGCAAGTGTGTCGCGAACGAGTGGCGCAACGTATGGCAACTGGCGATCTTGACGATCCCGGCGCGGTGCAACCCCGACTTCACCGCGCGCTGTAGTGTCTGCTCGTCGACGTGATGACGCCGCTCCAAGCCAGAGCGCGGATCGCGGGAACGCTTCGATGCGGGAAAGACGTACTGCCAGCCGATTTCCCGCGCCGCATGCGGGTACTTGCGCGCAAGCGCCTTGGGCAACCATGTCTCGCCGAATCCATCGCGCAGGTCCGCCTGATGCACCGACTGTGCGCGCTGAACCTGCCGCTGCAGCGCGTCCGACAGGCTGCGGGGCAGCATCGTCACGCGGTCCTTGGCGCCCTTCCCGTTGCGAATGATGATTTCATGGCGAAGGAAGTCCACATCCTTGATTCGCAACCTCACGCACTCCATGAGCCGCATGCCTGTGCCATACAGGAGGCTCGCCATCAGCCACTCGCGCCCATCGAGTTGCGCCAGCAGATCCCGCACCTCAACTCTATCCAGAACGACAGGCAGTCGCCGCGGAATCTTCGCCCGGGTGACATTCTCGAGCCAGGGCAAGTCCATGCCGAGGACATCGCGATACAAGAAGAGCAGGGCGCTGAGGGCTTGAGACTGCGTCGATGCTGCCACCTGGCCCTGGGTGGCGAGCACGGTGAGAAATTGTTCGACCTCTGCCGCCCCCAGATCCCGCGGATGCCGACCCTTGAAGGCCAGCATGAAACGCTCGATCCAGCCCGAATACGCACGCTCCGTCCGCAGACTGAAGTGCTTGACCCGGATGCGATCACGGACGAGATCGAGAATCCGGGTTTCGCGCGGAACGAGAGCCGACTCAGATGCAGGATTGCGCGACAGTAGCGATCCTGAAAGGGTAGCGGGTTCGGGTTCAGCCGCCGGAGGAGCACACGAACCTCCCACCGATAGGACTTCCCCAATCGCCGGACCGGGCCTCGTTGACTTGCTGTCACCGGACTCGCGACCACCTCCTCCAGCACCGCGCACAGCAGAACGAGAAGGGCGATGGCCGCGCGACACGGAAGACGTGCCCGCCATCATGCTGCGCGCATCGGTGGGGTCCGGAGCCAAGGTCAAACCCCGCTCTTTACCCCGACCCGATTGCTGACTGCTCGCGGCCGCCGAAAGTCTGCAGTGATCATAGTAGGCGGCAAACCGAAGCCCTTCCACGGGAACCGCGACAAAACGTGCCACTCGCCAAGGTGCTCGTTGCTCGGAACCGTCAGGGGCAAGCAATGCCCGTGCAATCTCACGTTGCTCAGCAGGAGACTCGGAGCACTCGCCCTCATTCCGAACACCACCGCCTCGTACTAGCTCCGGCGCTTGAACGGCAGCAACAACGGGCGGAGACTCAGGTGACGTCACCGGCTTCGAAGCGAGCAAAGCCTCCACCAAGCCCCAGTCAACCCCACTTGCAGCGACACGGGACGTAGCAACATGAACAAAAACGAGGTGATATCGCATACCAATTCATTTATGAGGTCGTCTCCAAAGGTTAGCCTCGCTGCACGGCCCATCAGAATCAGGTAACCCCCTGAAACAACGTAGGAAATTTCCGATGTGAACATCCATGCCCCCGTCCTCACTCGGTCCTGGACAGTTCATATCACCTCACATCTGACGTCCACTTGTAGTTAGGCATCAAAGGCGGCTTCCGGGCGGAATACGGAAAACCGTCGCCCTTGGGACTGAGGCCATGCTGCAGTGCAGATTGTAAAATTCCGAAATCTGTGCTAGAAAAGCGAGGCGGGTCTATGGCGATGAACAAGTGCGGAATGCCTGAGGAATTGACCAGCGCGAATCGCCTGGAGTTTGAGATCCGCAGTCCACTTGCTCATCGCCATAGACCCGCCTCGCTGATGAATGCGCAGGCCGGGATTATCTGGGCAGGGCGTTTTTGGCTCATCGCTCCCGGTGTGCCGGGAGTCCTCGGCGGCAGCCACCTTCGATCCCTAACTATGCGTTCAACCGGACGTCGTACGGTCCTTTCGGCCAGAGTGAAGGTTCAAGTGCGCCGCCGGTTAACGCGGCGTTAGGACTCACAATGAAGGATCTCGCACAATTGGCAGGATTTATGGCAGCACACGGGATATGGTGCGTTGAGGACGGCGAGCCATTGATCCCAATGTTGGCATATATAGATGAGTTTGGGAAACGCGTGCTTGAACGATTCGCTACTGAATTTCTAGAAGACGGCGCCGCTCAAGCTCGAGCTGCTTTAGAGAAGGGCGTGTCGGGTGCGCGTTGCGCATTGACGGTAATTGATGGATATATGCCACTGGACGGTGGCAAGTGTGACGCGCTATTCATAGAAGCTAAAGTGCTTGGTGAGGAGAAAGCTGGGTTTAGCTTTGCGTTGCCCTACCGAAACGCATTAAATGAGGGTGGCTTTGCCGTGCATCGTCCAAAGTTTCTTGCGCTGCCAGTCGGTGGGTCTGTTGAAGAAATCGCTGGCTGGTTTTTTGAAGGTGTTGCGCAACACGAAAAAGGTGCAGAATTGTGGAATCGGTGCCTTGATGAGTCTAGATAATCAGTTTAAAGCGAAGTGAGTCCTAACTATGCGTTCAAGCCGACCGCGGAACTGGCTCTTCGCGCTGACCGTGGCACCTCGTGCCGCGGCGGCTTAACGCGGCGTTAGGTCTCACTACATGCTTCGACTCGCTCAACCAAGAGACTTTACGGCGGTCTTTGAGATCTACATGGATCCGTCAGTAATTCCGTTTCTGACGTTTGAACCAATGCAAGCAGGAGAGTTTCTGCCTCACTTCGAAGATTTGTTAAAGAGTGGCTGCTTCCACGTCTGGGATGAGTTGGGGAAGGTGCGGGGGTTTTGCCGAATAAACAGGCATCCCGGGCGTGCTGCGCATGGTGCTTACTTCGGGACGTTTGCAGTCCATCCACGGGATCAAGGAAAGGGTGTAGCTAGGAAGATATTAGATACGGTCATATCAAAACTGAAAGAGCAGGGTATGACACGCATTGAACTAATGGTAGAAGAAGATAACACCAGAGCTATCGCATTCTATCGGAGATTCGGGTTTGAGATTGAAGGTGTAATGCGGAATGCCTACAAGAGAGCCCACGAAAAGCACTACGTAAATGAGCTCCTTATGGGGATGTTGTTTGAATCTTAGGTTTGAACCGTGAGACCTAACTATGCATTCAAGCCGATTGCGGAACAGGCTCTTGGCTCAAATCGAGCATTATCGTGCCGCAACGGCTTAATGCGGCGTTAGAATTCACTCGCTTGGCCGTAGCCGAGCTCGTCAAACGCCAGAAGGCTGGGCGGGAATTGGTTCTGAGTTGATGCCTGGGCGGGATGTGCTGAGGCATGGAGCGGGAAGGGGAAGGTTTGAGGATGGATGTCTGAGGTAGAGTGTCTGAGGTTGAAAAGCCTGGGGTGGGGGACTTGAGGGGGAAAGCGTGAGGTGGAAACTCGAGGTGGAAGCTTGAGGTGGAAACTTGAGGTGGAAACTTGAGGTGGGAAACTTGAGGTGGGAAACTTGAGGTGGAAACTTGAGGTGGAAACTTGAGGTGGAAACTTGAGGTGGAAACTTGAGGTGGGAAACTTGAGGTGGGAAACTTGAGGTGGGAAACTTGAGGTGGGAAACTTGAGGTGGGAAACTTGAGGTGGGAAACTTGAGGTGGGAAACTTGAGGTGGGAAACTTGAGGTGGGGATTTTACGGTGGTCTATTTTCGCTCTGTTGCTGGGTGAGTTCTAACTATGCAATCAAGCCGACGCCGGAACAGGCTCTTCGCACAAATCGGACAATGCCGCCGGCGCGGCTTATTGCGGCGTTAGGCCTGCTTGGAGGGTCAAGAATTGTCCGACATTTTGTCTGTCGAGTTCAGAGAGAACTTGGCTCGGGTTGACAATCTGCTCAATGCATATCGAGCCTTGAAGCGGCACTCCCTGTGCGAGAAACAAACCCGAATGGACGTTCTTCGGGCCGCAGTCGTGATGATGCATAGTTCGTTGGAAGAAATAATTAGAAACATGTTTTTGATACGTCTTCCTGGGGGAAGCGTGGAGGCGCTGAACAAAATTCCCTTTGTTGGACACGAAGCTACCCATCGTCCAAAGCAGATCTTGCTTGGTGACTTGAGTCGGTTTCGAGGACGGTTCATAGATAACATAGTTAGGGACTCAATTGATGCGTATGTGAATACTATGAACCTAAATAATGCCGTGCAACTTTGCAATTGCCTGGAAATGGTGTCTCTGAGTCCGGAGCCGTTTCGGAACACGTTTCAGGATTTGGACGCAATGATGAAGAGAAGACACCAGATCGCACATCAAATGGATCGTGCGAGTGATTTGAACTTGACAGCTGATCCAATAGAGAAGATTAATCTGCGCATTGTTCTTGCTTGGCGTGCCGCTTTGCAATCCTTTCATCGCCTCTTGTTAGATGCACTTGCTCAATAAATGCAGGCCTAACTATGCGTTCAAGCCGACCTCGGTACCAGCCCGTGGCTTCGACCGAGCCGCTTCGCGCCTCGGCGGCTTAACGCGGCGTTAGGCTTCTATGGCCAGAACTCGCCCTGACCCGAAGACAGAACTAGCTTTTCGCAACTACGTGCAGGCTGCGGCAAATGCAAGGGATGACATCGAGTTCTTTCTGGAGAATTGTGAGGGCAACTTTACGGTTGACTATTCACTAGATTCGTTGTTGGAGATAGAAAAGTTCTACCGGGCTGCCATCGCCGGATCCGCGAAATTTCCAACGGAGCTTGGAACGCCGCAGGAATTCATTGAGCTGGCTTGTCTTTATCTTGGTGAAACAATCATTCGCGCAGTAAATGGTAAATGGGTGCTCATTTGTGACAATGGCACTAGAATGTTGCCCGCCGTCACTTTTGATGGTTGTCCTAACTGGGCAGTTTGCTATCCTTCACGCTTAGCGGCTTCATTTCAGAACCTGCACAACACAAATCCGAATTTTGCCGGGCTTCGCAAGAGGGAAGTCTTGGCAGAACAACTAAGGTCTATTTTATCCGTCCACAAGAAACATGCGTAGAAGCCTAACTATGCAATCAAGCCGATTGCGGAACAGGCTCTTCGCTCAAACTAAACTATCGTGCCGCAACGGCTTATTGCGGCGTTAGAATTCGTTTGAAACCCCGGATGGCCAGCAAGAGGCTTGAGGTAGGGCTTTCCGCAAGAGTGGATTCGTGATGTGGAAGAGCGGCTTTCGCTTCGTCTGGCCGCATTGCTCCGCGCGGCGATGATGATACGCAGCCTGTTGGCTAGGTTGGCCGCGCTGCTGTTGGCGGGCGGGTACGGTGGGTCGTGCTGTCAAGCAACTGCTCGCGCTTCGTCTGGCCGCACCGCTCCGCGCGGCAATGGTGATACGGAGCTTGGCGGCCAGGTCGGCCTCGCTCCGGTTGGCGGGCGGTCGGCTGTGCGCTTCGTCTGGCCGCGCCTGCAAGCGCGGCGGATGATGATACGTGGCGCTGTCGTAGACCGTGCCGCGCTTGGCTTGCGGGCGGTCGCACCTTCGGCGCACACTCGTGGCCTGTTGGGCAAGATTGGATTCTGCGCATCCATGGCTGAGGGCAAACAGAATTCTAACTATGCGTTCAAGCCGACCGCGGAACAGGCTCTTCGCATGGACCGTGGCGCCTCGCGCCGCGGCGGCTTAACGCGGCGTTAGCTTTCACTTGGGGGAACAATGGCAAAGCGTCGCTCTGAGTTCATTCAATGGCTGGGGCCCATCTTAGATGCCTTACGCGCGCTGGGTGGCTCTGGGAAACCCCGAGAAGTTTGTGACTACATAGCGGAAAAGCTGCGCGTTTCTGATAAAAAGCTTGATGAAACGCTTAAGTCAGGGCAGACCGTTACTATAACCAAGTGCACTGGGCCCGGCAGTACCTTGTTTGGGAAGGGTTGCTTGACGGATCCACTCACGGTGTCTGGGCTCTGAGTAATGCGGGGTACGCGGCCCAACTTGATGAAGCTGAGTCACGAAAGATCGTTTTAAAATGGGTGAAGATTCATGCAGCCGCGCGAAAGAGCGAAGAACAGGGTACTGAGGCGCCGGCAGTCGTTGAACCGGAGGTTGTCGAGGATCAGGACCACAAATTCCTGCTGTTGGAGCTATTGAAGAAGGTCACGCCAGAGGGATTTGAGAGGGTTTGTGCACGTCTGCTGCGTGAGTCGGGGTTTGAGAAGGTCACTGTCACGGGTCGGCCGAAGGATGGCGGAATTGATGGAATCGGTATTCTCCAAATAAACCCATTCGTTAGTTTCAAGGTGCTCTTTCAGTGCAAACGCTACAAAGGTGCTGTGTCGCGTGCCCAGGTAGGAGACTTCCGAAACGCAATGATTGGAAGAGCGGACAAAGGGATAATCATTACAACGGGTACGTTTTCGGCTGACGCTCGCCGAGAGGCTGATCGGGAGGGCGCGCCGCCGGTGGAGGTGGTTGACGGAGAGAAACTCGTGGGAATGTTTGAGCGCGCGAAACTCGGATTGAGAGAAAAGGTTGTGTTTGAGGTTGATCACAGCTTCTTCTCGGGTTTCTTGGCTGGTGAAAGCTAACTATGCAATCAAGCCGACGCCGGAACAGGCTCTTGGCACAAACCGGACACAGCGGCCGGCGCGGCTTATTGCGGCGTTAGGCCTCTTCGTCGCTTCGAAAGAGGTGGGAGTAAGTTGATGGGCAATTGGAGCCAAAAGCTTGAAAACGGACTTGGTTGGAGTCTCGGGTCCGTAATCATTGTCTTTGCCCTAGTGGGGGCATCGGTTGGAAATTACGTAGTTCTCGGTCTCACCGGTTTGGTACTACTTTTTCTAGTGCCAGCCAGCCGTTCGGTCTTGAAGTCGAAGGGGGTTTGGGTACCGAGGGCGGTTGCAATGCTGGGAATTGGAACCGTTTGGTTCCTTGTCATCGTGGGTTCATTCGGACACACAATGAGAGCAAAGGAGGAAATAGAGGCCAAGCTTCGCTTAGAAAGGGCCGAAGTCGCGATTCTAGTTAAGTGGAAGTCAGACCGGAAAGAAATAAGTAGAATCCGCCAAAACTGCACTTCGGGAAGGCAAGCTAGACGGCGCTATTGAGATTGCAAGTAAGTGGAGACGCTTCAAGGATTCCGAGTTGCTTGGTATTGCGGCGGAAGCAACAAGATTGAAGGATGACGCGAAGCGGGAAGTGGAAAATCAAAGGAAAGAGGCTGAATCAGCCCGCGCGGAGGAGGCTCGGCGACTCGCTGAGGTAGAAAAAGAGGAAAGACGCCAGACGGAAATCAAGGGCATTGAGACGTCGCTTGGAAGCGAAGAACGGTAACACGGTTGAAGAGATCCATCAAATATATACAAAGCTGACAGAACTTGAGCCTGAAAACTTGGACTGGGAGAAAGCCGCTCGCGCACTGGAGCCTGAAATTCAGAAGATCCGGGATGTGCGAAATGCAGAGGCAATGGCCCAAGCAGAGGCGGAATCAAATGCGCGGCTGGCTCGCCGCTTTTCAGACTGTAATGTCGGTTTTTTTGGGCCAAGCGTAAGAATTAACGGGCTTGGGAGGGCATTCTGGGAATACACCCTTCCCCAACTCGGAACGACCGACCTTTCGGGACTGGTCTATCACTTAGCGGATGAAGCGTATAGCATCGCGAAGGCTTGCGAAACAGCCAAGCAACTGCAAGTTACGGTCCGGGTGACCGGCCTTGTTGACAGATTTGGCGCGAGCGCCCCGGATGTGACGGCTACGATAGACATTGACCTTGTTGAAGCACGGAAATTCGCTGGCTCTGCGTATTACACTCAAGATGACGCCGTCGGAGCCTACTTGTCGGTATTAATATCGACATCAAGGATTGCTCGATTCGTGGATGATTGATTCTTCATGGTGATCTGCCTTGCGAGGACCGGACTCCCTCGTGAGTTAAAAGATACGAGTCCCCAAGGAACCCAAACGTAAGGAGAATAACATGGCGTTCACCACTATAATCTTCAAGAACCCGCACACTGGCATGATGAAGACCGCGCCAGTTGGATTCTCTTGGACCGTATTCTGTTTCGGACCTTTTCCGCCACTTTTTAGAGGCGATTGGAAGCGGGCAGTGATCATGTTTCTACTTGTATTCGTGACCGCGGGTCTGAGCAGCGTCATTTTCATGTTCATATACAACAAACTGTACATTAAGGACCTGATTGAAGCTGGCTACAAGGCACAGTCTATCGCTACGGGAGATCTAGACTACGCGAGCATGAAGATTGGCATGGAAATTCCTAGAATAGCGCCATGACATGTGGCAAGTCGCTTTCCTGAACTGGGATAGGCTTGTCATAGTGGTATGCCAAACTCTCGCGCTTATCCTCTTCGTGCCATTGAAAGAGAGGCCTAACTATGCGTTCAAGCCGACCGCGGTTCCCGCGCTCGGCTTCGACCAAGCCTCGTCGTGCCGCGGCGGCTTAACGCGGCGTTAGAATCGCTCTGGAAGCCTACGGAGGAGGACAGGTCTTGAAGTACGATGCGATCATCCGAGAGATTGAAGCTGAATATGTTCGTCTCGCACACGCTCGGTTGGCGCTTCCTGTGCGTTTCGAAGAAGGTGCTAGGGAAAAAGCCTCGAATCGCGCTGCTCACGGCGAACCCGGGAGGAAATGAAGAGCGGGCAGATCATGCTATTGGAAGTTGTGAAGCAGGCTGCTCCTACTACTCAGAGCAGTGGGGTAATGTGCCTGCTGGTCAAGGAAGCCTGCAGCTTCAGGTTCAGGGACTTTTCAATACGCTTGTAAAGCACACTGAATTTGAAGGGAACGCCAGGCAACTGATGGATTCAAGCTTAATAGCCTATTTCATTCCGTTTCGTTCGCCATCGTTAATAGGTCTTCATCGAAAAGGCGAGTCGGAGGCTTTCGCATATTCGCTTTGGAGCCGCATAATGGCGAGCCAAAGTCCCGAACTTGTGGTAACGATGGATCCATTTACATTTCATTGCGTTGGAAGAATTCTAGGTGGTGGTAAGAGTGGTGTCTTACATGAAACTTACGAGACCGGATGGGGAAATATCAAGGCGGAGACTATCTGGTATGACGCTCCCGAGAAGCAGATTGCGGTAGTTCGTCTTCCGCATTTGTCCCGCTTTAGGCTGTATTCCAGATTTGAATCTAGGGAGCATTTGGACTTCATTTTCGAGCGTGCTTGCAAGCGATTCTAACTATGTGTTCAAGCCGACGCCGGAACAGGCTCTTCGCACCATCTGGCTGCGCTGCCGGCGCGGCTTAACACGGCGTTAGAATTCGTTTGAAACCCCGGATCGCCAGCAGAAGGCTTGAGGTAGGGCTTTCCGCAAGATTGGATTCGTGATGTGGAAGAGCGGCTCTTGCTTCGTCTGGCCGCATTGCTCCGCGCGGCGATGATGATACGTAGCTTGTCGGCCATGTCGGCCGCGCTGCGGTTGGCGGGCGGGTACGGTGGGTCGTGCTGTCAAGCAACTGCTCGCGCTTCGTCTGGCCGCACCGCTCCGCGCGGCAATGGTGATATGGAGCTTGGCGGCCAGATCGGCCGCGCTCCGGTTGGCGGGGCGGTCGGCTGTGCGCTTCGTCTGGCCGCGCCTGCAAGCGCGGCGGATGATGATACGTGGCGCTGTCGTAGACCGTGCCACGCTTGGCTTGCGGGCGGTCGCACCTTCGGCGCACACTCGTGGCCTTGTGGGCTAGATTGGGTTCTGCGCATCCATGGCTGAGGGCAAACAGAATTCTAACTATGCGTTCAAGCCGACCGCGGAACAGGCTCTTCGCATTGACCGTGGCGCTTCGTGCCGCGGCGGCTTAACGCGGCGTTAGCTTTCATATTGCCCCTTCGCGCAAGGAATCTCGGAGTCGTGAAAGAGTGCACTGAAATCACCCATGAGCCAGATCGCCGCGTTGCGCGCGATTGTGATTCTGTGGATGGAAAAGCAACTCGCCGCGCGGCCTTCGTGCGGTTGTCGCTCGGTGCAAGCCCGGTGGGTAGCTCTGTACAAGGCTTGTCGCCAACTGGCCGCATTGCTGGGGTTGGCGGGCGGGTACCGTTCTCGCTTCGGCCGGTGGTTGGCATTGCGGGAAGCGTGAGGCAAGGTTGCCGCGCCTGGCGCGGCGGCTGTCTCGCAGGTCGCAGTCAGAGGTTGCCGCCGCCGCGCGCTTGCGGGCGGTCGGTTCAACGGCGCATGCTCGGTTGGGGCATGAGGATGAAGAGCTAACTATGCAATCAAGCCGACGCCGGAACAGGCTCTTGGCACAGGCCGGACACTGCGGCCGGCGCGGCTTATTGCGGCGTTAGCTTTCATATTGCCCCTTCGCGCAAGGTATCTTGGCGTCGTGAAAGAGTGCACTGAAATCACCCATGGGCAAGATCGCCGCGTTGCGCGCGATTGTGGTTCTGTGGGTGGTAAAGCACTTCGCCGCGCGGCCTTCGTGCGGGTGTCGCTCAGTGCAGGGCCGTTGGACGGCTCTGTACGTAGCTTGTGGCCAGCTTGCCGCATTGCGCGGGTTGGCAGGCGGGTACCGTTGTCGCTTCGGTCGGGGGTTGGCATTGCGGGAAGCGTGAGGCAAGGTTGCCGCGCCTGGCGCGGCGGCTCTCTCGCAGGTCGCAGTCACGGGCTGTCGCCGCCGCGCGCTTGCGGGCGGTCGGTTCAACGGCGCATGCTCGGTTGGGGCTTGAGGATGAAGAGCTAACTATGCAATCAAGCCGACGCCGGAACAGGCTCTTGGCACAGGCCGGACACAGCGGCCGGCGCGGCTTATTGCGGCGTTGGGCGTCAGAGGCCGGGAGTCGCCGGGACGTTCTCTTCTCTGGAGGGAAGGAATAGGATGGGAAGTACTATCTGGCTTCTCTCAGAGAGCACCCTGGAGCAGGGCGACTCATGGGATCATTCGGCGATGTATGAAGCATTGCCTGAACTTGATGAGCTTTGTGCAAAATTAGGAGTGCCTACTATTTCCTCTTTCGTGGGCATTCCAGACAAAGATGGCAGTCTCACCTGGAAGATGATCCGGAAGAAGACGCAATGGTTTGAAGCGGGTCGTGCCATCCCAACATTTGAAGCGCTACGGTCGCTTATTTCCGCCAATCCAGAATCAATCAGAGTCCCGAAGAAAAACTTTGGAGACGTAGACTTCAGGCAGCTCCTTCTTGAAGAACTTGAGGACTGTCTAAGCAAGGTAGCCAAATTTGCGAATGCGGGTGACCCATTCCACGTTAGTTTTGTGTCATAGTGCTCTGGAAGCAGAATTGGGAATCGTGTTCTTGGGGAGTGGAGTCATGGAGTTGGTCGCAAGAAACCTGACGCCCAACTATGCGTTCAAGCCGACCGCGGAACAGGTTCTTCGCACTGACCGTGGCGCTTCGTGCCGCGGCGGCTTAACACGGCGTTGGATTTCAGAAGCAGTGGCGGGGCGCTGGAGAGCATCACGTGATGAGGTGGAAGCTTTGGAGCGGTGAGCGTTTCAGATTGAGCGCTTTTGGTGGAAGGAAGAGCGCATTAGCCCCAATGTCGCAGAGACGGGGCATCTTCCGCGGCACTGTCTGAAGGAATGCAATAGCCCCAATGTCGCTGAGTGCGGTTCTCGATCCAGGAGCGTATGAGGCTGCACTTGATGGGGTGGTAGGGAATGATCGTTGCGGAAAGGTGTGTTAAATCAGAAGGTTACGGGTCTGAGGTTGGGTCATTTGTCGTGATGATGCCGTTTGGAGCTTGCGGAAAGAAGTGCTGAGGTGGAGGATCAAGAGCATGTTGGCTTTGGCAGTCGGGGGTTCGTGCTCGGTGGCAAGAAACCTGAAATCCAACTATGTGTTCAAGCCGACCGCGGGTTCGGCCCTTCGCTTCGATCGCGGCTGGACTAGCCGCGGCGGCTTAACACGGCGTTCAGTTTCGTACAAGGCGTATCACTTTTTGGGCGGAACGTCGGCTACATTCCAAAGCTATTGAAGCGGCAACTGACGAGGAGTTCAGACGAGCCACAGACATTGGCAATTAAACGTGTCGGAGGAACTTATCGAACATGGGGAACCTGGAAACTCGATAATAATTGATCTGAAGCCTGGAAACGCAGTCGGAAACTTGTCGCTGTACGAGCTTTCGGAGATTTGGGGCGTGAGTGGGTGGGGGTGGACTCCGCTGATGTTCCGCCTTCGGGCGTTGTTTGTCGACTGTGCGCGGGACGGATTTTACGATCACAAGTTTGAGATTGAGGATTCAGAGATTGAAGAAGGAATCTTCTCAATACTTTACGTAAATGGATCGGTTTCAAATGGCGAAATATGTGGCAAGTGGACTGCGCCAAGGGCTAGCCCTACCAACTCAGCACTGCTTTGGCCTGATACCTTTGAATATTTCAAGGAGGCTTCAAGTCGTTGGAGAGGGTGAGGCTTTCGCATAAGTTACTCGAATCGGCCTTGCCTATTAACTACGCTGTGACCAGCGCTGGAAAAGCTTGGAGGGTTTCAAGTGGATAGACTCCTTAGAACGGGAACAAGGCTCACTCAACTCTTAGGTTTGGGATTGGCCTGCGGTGTGAGTGGATTCGCTCGGGCGCAAGACTATTCGTTAGTCACTGGCGTAAACAGTGTATCGGGGGGCGTTTTCATACGTGCGCGTTGCTCGGAAATGGCTCCGCGAAATGTTGGGGAAGTAACACTGAAGGACAACTCGGTACTGGCATTTTCTTTCCTCAGAGTACGACAGCCGTCAACGTTGCTTTCTTGTCCGGCTCTGCTTGGCTCGATTCGGGTGCAGGTCACAATTGTGCGCTGTCCACGGTGGGTCCTATGTGCTGGGGGAGAAACGTCAATGGCCAACTCGGAAATGGCGGCTCCGGCAATTTGCCGTCTCCGGCTTTTGTCAGTGGAGGGATTCAGGCCATTTCCATAGCTGCAGGCGGCGAGCATTCTTGTGCCATAGTTGCTGGAGGCACAGTGAAGTGTTGGGGGAATAACCAATATGGGCAGATCGGCGACGGAACCAATACTCCTCGCTCCGTGCCCGTCGACGTTCCAAACGTAACGGGTGCAACGCGCCTTGGGGCCGGTTTTGGACACACCTGTGCTCTGGTTGGAGGCGGCGCAGTCAAGTGTTGGGGACGAAACGCAGCGGGGCAACTGGGAAACGGTACAACGCAGAATAGTCTCGTGGCAGTAGATGTGGCTGGCTTAACAGGTGCGACGCAGTTGTCTTCTAAAGCTTCACACAACTGCGTAGTGGTGGGTAGCCAGCTCAAGTGCTGGGGTCTAAATCAGCACGGACAGCTCGGAAACGGGGCCATGAGTAACAGCAGCGTGGTGGTTGACGCACTGATTTCAGGTGCTACTGCCGTGGCGGCAGGAGGGCAGCACACCTGCGCGATAGTCTCTGGGGGAGTGAGGTGTTGGGGTGATAACTTCTTCGGACAGCTCGGAAACGGTAACACCGCAAGCAGCCTACTGCCTGTGAATGTCTTGAACGTGGCGGGAGCCACTTCGCTGACTTCGGGTGACCAACACGCCTGTGCGGTCGTCGGTGGGGGCGGGGTAAAGTGTTGGGGATACAATTCGGACGGCGAGCTCGGCAATGCCAGCCAGGCAAACAGCCCAACTGCAGTTGATGTTCTTGAACTCGAGAGAATCTTTGGGAGCGGTTTTGAAAATCTCTAGACTCTTGGGGCCAAGAG
>JADJPR010000005.1 GCA_016713135.1 Rhodanobacteraceae bacterium
GCAGGAGCCGGGAGGTCTCCGGTCCGACCGGTGGGCGGTGACGCCTGTCGGCCCGTGTCGGGAAGGCGAGGAGCCGAAGCCGACAATGCGGACCGGAGAAGTCAGACTGCTGCGTAGTAGCGATGAAGTGGGCGAACAAGAACGCGCGCGCGAGGGCGGAGTTCATGGAGCGAAGGCGGCAGGCCGAAGGGAACGCGGGACAGCCACGCACGCGCCGGACGCAGAGCCGGGAAAGCGTGTCACTGCAGCTGCACCGTGTACGCGAACGGGCGAAAGTCCCGAGGGGCAGGAGCGCTTCACGGCGCTGTTGCACCACCTCACGCCATCGCTGTTGGCGGCCGCTTTTTCCTGGTTGAAGCGGGATGCGGCCGTCGGTGTGGATGGCGTCACGTGGCACGACTACGAGGTTGACCAGGAGCGCCGACTCGCGGGTTTGCACGAGCGTGTTCACCGTGGCACCTACCGAGCACGACCTTCGCGCCGCCAGTACATCGAGAAAGGCTGATGGACGGCAACGTCCCTTGGGCATCGCGGCACTGGAGGACAAGATCGTGCAGCAGGGCGCTGGTGGAAGTGCTGAATGCGATTTACGAGCAGGATTTTCTGGGCTTCTCGTATGGCTTCCGACCAGGGCGTGGACAGCACGATGCGCTGGACGCTCTGGCGGTGGCGATTGGACGGGAAAAGTAAATTGGATCGTGGACGCCGATTTGGCGAAGTTCTTCGACACCGTGAGTCATGGTGGTTGTGCGGTTTCTGGAGCATCGTATCGGCGATGAGCGGGGTGTTGCGGCTGATCAAGGAAGTGGCTGAAAGCGGGAGTCATCGAGGACGGGGTGCACCTGGCCACCAGGTGGGGACGCCGCAAGGCGCCGTGATCTCACCGCTGTTGGCGAATGTATCTGCACTACGTCTTTGACCTCTGGGCCCAGCAATGGCGAAAGCGCCATGCCCGGGGCTCATGATCGTGGTGCGATATGCCGATGACATCGTGCTGGGATTCCAGCACCAGGCGACGCTGAAGCATTCCTGGTTGCGATGCGCGCACGACTGGAGCGATTTGCACTGACCCTGCATCCGGAGAGACCCGGCTGCTGATGTTCAGCCGCTACGCGCAAGTGCAGCGCGACCGGGAGGGACAGGGTAAAGGCCGAGACGTTCGACTTCTTGGGGTTCACGCACATCTGCGGACGCGACCGGCGCGGCGAATTTCAACTTCGTCGCCATACTCGGCGCGTGACCGCATGCGTGCTGCCCTGGTGGCGATCAAGGACGGCCTGCGGAGTCGACTCCACCAGCCGATCCCGGTTCAGGGGAAATGGCTGGGGCAGGTGGTTGGCGGTTACATGGCCTACCACGGCGTACCGACCAACTTTCATCGGCTGGACGCGTTCCGGCACTACGCGGTCGACCACTGGCGCAAAGGCGCTCAAGCGTCGCAGCCAGCGGGGCTCCACCACGTGGGACCGAATGAGCCAGCTGGCGGAGGGCTTACATTCCCCGACCGCGCATCACCATCCCTGGCCCAGCGTGCGCTTTCGCGTCAAACCCAAGGTGGGAGCCCGGTGCGTTAATTGCGCCCCGCCGGGATCTGTGCGGGAGGTGCCCGGTGACGGGCATTCCTACCGCGATCGCCGAGCCTGGATTCCCGGAGATTGCCGGGGGCTTCGAACCGGACGCGATGCAGGTGTCATCGGGACGCAAGGCCCAGGGCGCGCGCCAGGTTCTCGCGCGCTGGGCGCTCCAGCCTGGCGCGGAAGCACTCGGTGGCGTAGATCCAGGGCCGGTCGAGGAAGGCGCGCAGGATCTGCCCCCGCTTGAAGCGGAAGAGCAAGCCCGGGACATGCGCATATTCAGCGCGGATCTGGTGCTCGTACTCCTCGAAGCGGGCGCGTTCGGCGCCGAGGATGGACAGGTCGATGTCGACCAGCAGGCGTGCGTCGGCATCCTGCGGCACACCGTCATGGCGCGTGACGAGCACCAGCGCATGCACCCGTCCGGCGGCTTCTTCGGACACGCCGGCGCCGCGCAGCACCTCGCGCGCCCAGTCGGCGCTGGCCTCCTCGTTGCGCTTGCTGCGGACGTCGTAGATCGCATCGTGGAACCACAACGCGAGTTCCAGCTGGGATGGCTGCTGCGCCTGCTCGGCGACCGCCTCGAACCCGGCGAGACATTCGTCCAGATGCTGCAGCGTGTGGTAGTGGCGATGGGCCTCCGCGTAGCACCGGAGCAAAGCGTCGCGCCAGGCCACGCCATCGCCCTTGGCACCAGCGCCGTTCCAGGCCCGCCGCCAGCTGCGCGTGAACCGGTCCATGGTCGTCATCCGTTCCTCCATGCATACCTGCGCCCAGGCGCCCAGCATGCGGGCAAGTCTTTCCGCAGGCCAACACTTGGTCGGCGTCCCGGCCGTGCCGCCCACAGCCCGCTGGTGTGCGCCAACGGCATTGAGGGCCCGGCGCACGATTTCCCTGGTCAAGGCTTGGCCGAGGATCTTCGGCCGCTATGCTCAGCAGGCCGATTCCGCCAGGAGCCCACTGATGAACATCGACATCACCAACCGTGCGCGCCGCTGGTTCACTGAAGTGTGGGCGAACAAAGACCGCGCGCTGGTTGCCGAGTGGATGGCCGAGGACACCCGCGGCGAGGCCGCCGGGCGCGTGATCGAGGGCCGCGACGCCTGGCTGCGCGAAGTCTTCGAGCCCTTCTCCGCGGCCTTCCCGGACATGCGCTTCGACGTGCTCGGCACGGTCACCGAGGCCGAGCAGGTGGTGGTCCGCTGGCGCATGCACGGCACCCCATCAGGGCGATTCGCTCGGGCTGCCCGCCTGCGGCCGGCGCGTACGCTTCGACGGCATCACCTGGCTGCGCTTCGCCAGCCGGGCAGATCGTCGAGGGACAGGACGGCTTCGACGTCGGCTCCCTGTTCCAGGCCCTTGCCCAGGGCGGCAGCAGCGGCGGCGTACAGGTCCTCTGAATTGGACGCGGGTGCCCGCCTGCGGGACCATCGCGCCGGCGAAGACTGGAACGCCCGCAGGCGGCCAGTCCGCGCTAACCTGCGCAGTACGCCACGATCAGGGATTCCCATGTCGCGCAGCCCCCCCGCACCCGCCCGTCTGGGCGCGTCGCTTCCAGCCTTCTGGCCTGCCTGCTCGCGCTCTGGACCCAGGCGCAAGCCGGCGCCCCGGATCCGCGCGCCACCGCGCTGATCCAGCAGTTCGGCCTGGCCGAGGCGAAGACCGCCTCGCGCGACTTGCCGGGCTGGAAAGGCGCCGGGACTGGTCGTGGTCGCCTACGCCGATGCGGCGCAGCTCGCTGCACTGCACGCCCTCGCCCCGGAAGCCAAGGTGGAGGCGCTGGCCGAGGGCGACGCGCGCAAGGCGCAACTTGCCGCTGCCCAGGTCGTGATCGGACCCTGCGATCCGGCCCTGCTGGCCGACGCCACGTCGGTGCACTGGTTCCAGGCGCTGTCGGTCGGCGTCGAAGCGCTGCGTGGCGGTACCGGGACTGGCGCAGCGCGGCCTGACGCTGAGCAACATGCAGCGTACCAGCGCGCAGCCGATCGCTGAGCACGCGATGGCGATGCTGCTCGCCCTGACCCGCGGCCTCAGCGTGCACGGCCGCAACCAGGCCGCCGGCGAGTGGGCGCGCGATGCCGCCCCGCGCGCCGGGATGCGCGAAGTCGGCGGTCGCACCCTGTTGCTGGTCGGTCTCGGCGGCATCGGCACCGAGGTCGCACGCCGCGCGCATGGCCGGGCATGCGCGTCATCGCCACCCGCAACAGCAGCCGCGAGGGCCCGGATTTCGTCGCGAAGGTGGGATTGCCAGGCGAACTGCTGGCCTTTGCCGCGGAAGCCGACGTGGTGGTCAACGCCGCGCCGCTGACGCCGCAGACCACTGGGATCTTCAACGCCGAATTCTTCGCGGCGATCAAGCCGGGCGGCTATTTCATCAACGTCGCGCGCGGGCGCAGCGCGGTGACCGCCGACCTCGTCGCCGCGCTCGGGCAGGCCACCTGGGCGGCGCCGGGCTCGACGTCACCGATCCCGAGCCCCTGCCCGACGGCCACCCGCTGTGGGCGATGGACAATGTGGTGATCACGCCGCACGTGGCGGCGCAATCGGACGCTCAGGACGAGCGTTACCAAGTGCTCGTCGCCGAGAACCTGCGGCGCTATGTCGCCGGCGAGCCGCTGCTGAACGTAGTCGACATCGAGCGCGGTTATTGAGGCCCCGGCGCAGGGCGCTGTATCGCGCAGCGATTCAGCGCCGGAGGGCTTGCGGCAACACCCGGTACCGCGATGCGCGCGCCTCGCCGGGCTACGCTTGGCCCTGAGCGCCGCCTGACTTCCGGGCGATGCGCACCTGCGGCAGGCATCCGCTGGTGTTGCGCCCACTGCCCTTCGGCCAGGCCTGCATGTATCGACACCTCACCGTGACAGCGCGCTGCGGCGGCCACCCGTGAGCCAGCCCGAGTCCAGCGTCTGGCGCCAGATGCTCAGCGTGCGCCGCGAGGAGCGCGCGCCGCTGGCGCTGGCGGCGCTGAGCGTGTTCCTGCTGATGACGGGTTATTTCATCCTGCGCCCGATCCGCGACCAGATGGGCGTGGCCGGTGGCGTGGACAACCTGCCGTGGCTGTTCACCGCGACCCTGCTGGCGATGTTCGCGGTCAATCCGCTTTACGCCACGCTGGTCTCGCGCTTCCCGCGGCTGACCGTGGTGGCGATCTGCTATCGCGCGTTGATGCTGTGCCTGCTGGGTTTCTGGATCGCGTTGGTGGCGCTGCCGGAAAGCTCGTCGGTGTGGACCGGGCGGGTGTTCTTCGTCTGGGTGAGCGTCTACACCCTGTTCGCCCTGAGCGTGTTCTGGGCGCTGATGGCGGACGCCTGGCGCGGCGAGTCCTCGCGCCGGCTGTACGGGATCATCGCCGCCGGCGCCACGCTGGGCGCGGTGGCAGGCGGCGCGCTGACGGCCGGGCTGGTGGACCTTGTGGGCCAGCCGGCGCTGCTGCTGGTGTCGCTGCTGATGCTTGAAGGCACGGTCTGGTGCCTGCGCGCCTTCGACCGGCGCGCACCGCGAGCCCCGGGCGCCGCGGCGATGGAAGCACCGGTCGGCGGTGGCGCGCTCGACGGTCTGCGCGCGGCGGTCAAGTCGCCCTACCTGCTCGGCATCTGCGGCTACATGCTGCTGTACACCGTGGGCTCCACCTTCCTGTACTTCCTGCAGGCGCAGGTGGTCGATGCGATGGTTGACGGGCGCGCGGCGCAGACGCGCTGGTTCGCCCAGGTGGACCTGATCGTCAACTCGCTCACCCTGGTACTGCAACTGTTCCTGACCGGCCGGTTGATGGGGCGCCTGGGCGTCGGCCTGACGCTGGCGGCGTTGCCGCTGGTCAGCCTGATCGGATTCGCCGGTCTGGGCCTTTGGCCGGTGCTCGGGGCCGTGGTGGTGTTCACGGTGGCGCGCCGGGTCAGCAACTTCGCCTTCTCGCGCCCGGCGCGCGAGGCGCTGTTCGTGCCCCTCGCGCGCGAGGAGAAGTACAAGGCGAAGAACCTGGTCGACACCGTGGTCTACCGCACCGGCGACCAGCTCGGCGCGTGGACCAGCGGCCTGGTGACCTGGGCGGGATTCGGCATGGCCGGGCTGGCCTGGGTGGCGGCGCCATTGTCGGCGCTGTGGCTGGCGCTGGCGTTGTGGCTGGGGCGGCGTTACCGGCAGCTGCAGGATCAGCCGTCGAATCCATCCACAAACAGCGGCGTCAGCGTGGAATAGCCGGACGCCGTGCCCGCGTGGATCGCGCTGCCCGCGGTTGCACGCGGCGCGGGCAGCGGCTCGGCGCCGATCCATACGATCAGGCCACCAGACAAGCTTCGGGTGGACGCGGTCCACAACGCACCGGAAACATCCACTTCATGCGCTATGGCCACCGCGAGGAAGAAAGCCTCCCGCGTCATCGGGGCGCCCAGTTCGTCGGCAAATGTCGCGCCGGTGGTGTCTACCTGCAGGCCCTGGACCTGCAGCATCGGCGGAGCGATCAGCTCCACCGGCCCACGCAGGCGCACATCGCTGGGGTCCGGATTGCCGCGTTCGCGCACTCGCGTCGCATAGGCGCGCCCAACCCGGTCGAGATAACCCCGGACTTCCACCTGGCGCGGCTGCGCGAGGCCGTTCCCGAGGATGCCGTCCTCATCGCGGACCTGCGCGGTGCGCCGGACCAGCACGCCGAATGGCCGCAGCGCCTGGCCTGGATCAACATCCGCGGGCACCATCGGCGCCTCGAAGCGCACGACCGGGCGGATGAACTCGACCACTGCAGCGGCAAAGGTGTTTGCATCGAGATAGCTGCCTTCGACACTGACCGCCACGCCCGGGTCCAGGTCATCCTGCGCACCGAAGACGAACTGCGTCTGCGCCGACACGGTCACCACCAAGGTGCCGATATCGAATCGCTGCGCACTGGGTACCGCACTGACCAGGCCCTGCAGGAAGCCGCTCGC
This sequence comes from Rhodanobacteraceae bacterium, assembly GCA_016713135.1. NCBI lineage: Bacteria > Pseudomonadati > Pseudomonadota > Gammaproteobacteria > Lysobacterales > Rhodanobacteraceae > Rhodanobacteraceae bacterium. The sequence continues at coordinate 6,494 of JADJPR010000005.1, forward strand.
CCCGGCGGCTCCTGGCGGCACCAGGGAAACGCAACGGGCGCTGGACACGCCACCCAGGACCGCGCCGGGCGGCAGTGTCGGTACCGCTGCGGCACGCAGCGACACGAACTCGCCCACGGCCGGCACTGCCGCGGCGCAGCCCGCAAAGGCCACGCCCTGGCTGGAAATCCGCTGCGTCCCCACGGTCACGGTCCCGGCACCTGCATCCACTGCCAGTACCGGCCCAGTGAGCAGAAAGGTATTTCCCGCCTGCGCGCGGCGTTCGACCAAGGTGGCCAACGTGCTTCCATTGGCGTCCACCAGCCCGGCCACCACCACCGGGGTTCCCAGCGGCAGGTTCACTGGCAGGCTGATGTTGGCCAGCGTGGTGTCGGCGGTCAGCGTCAGCGCCTGTCCGAGCACCGCCAGGGGTGCGGTCGCCGTCACCGGTCCGATCAGACTGTAGCTGAAGACCGGCGTCGCAACGGCGCCCTCGCCCACCCTCGCCGCGGCAGCCCATTCCAGGTGCATCCCATTGGGCAGCGCGCGCACATCGCCGAGTACCGCAGCTTGCCCATCGATCTGAACCGGGGTGGTCGCCGGCAGGCTGTGCGCCCGGCCATTGATCGTGAACTCCACGTTGGCGCCCTGCGCGCACGCATCGGCTGCAAGCAGCATCGCGCCCGCCAACATCAGCCAGTGACTCGATCGATTGCGCATGGTTGGCTTTCCCGATGCTCGCGCGGGGCGCTGGTCGCCTGGGCCTGACCCGGTCTGCGCGCCCCCATCGACGCAGACGCGCGCAGTGTCCAGCCTTTAGCTTAGGCGGAACTTAGCGCGGGGATGTTGACCGTCGTCAGGCCGGCTCGCCGACCGGATCGCCGCGGTGACGCATGGATCCGGACATCGCAGCGTGCAAGGCGACCGCCATTGCGGACCAGGTGCGCCGGCGGCGGCCCCGCCGGCCTGCTTGGCGGGTGCGCCGCATTGCCCGACAATGCTGCATGAGCATCCTCTGGTGGCTGGCTTACGCTGCGCTGGCCGGGTTCAGCGCGCTGATCTGCGGCTACACGCTGCTGGCGCTGGCGCGCGCCGACAGGCGCATCCGCTGGCGCCAGTTCAGCCCGTGGCGGCTGCTCGGCGCCTTGCCCTTCCTGGCGCTGGCGATCTGGCTGCTGGAGAGCGCCGAACGCACCACCCTGCGTTGCGAGCGGACGTCCGGGGTGATCCATTGCGAGGTGTTGCGTGACCGCCTGCGGGTCAGCGAGGTCGCGCCGCTGGCACCGGGCACACTGCAGGGCGCCGAACTCGACGAGCGCAGCGATGTGGACAGCCAGGGCGATGTGACCACTCACCGCCGGGTGGCGCTGGTGACCCGCGAAGGCCGCAAGGTGCTGACACGCTGGGACCAGGGCGACGCGCTGCGCATGCGCGACGAGATCGTCGCCTTCCTCGGCGACCCGCGCCAGCGCGCGCTCGATGCGGCCGCCGACAACCGCCCGTTCCACTACCTGACGGCGCCGATCTGGTTGGCGCTGGCGGCGCTGGTGCTGATCGGGCGCTGGGACTGACGCGACTTCCGCGCCGGACCCGACCGGCGGACTGTCGTTTCGGCCGGCCGATTGCGTACTCTGGATGCCGGCACCCCGCCGGCCTGCCGGACGCACGCCATGACGCGCCCTCGCCTCGCCACCGCCGCCTGCCTCGCCGCCTGCGCCAGCGCCGCGCATTCGCAATCGACCACCACCGAGTGGCCCAGCGGCATCGGCTTCCCGAATGTCGCGCGCACCGAGGGCGCGTTGATCGCCGGCCCCTTCGGCACCGGCGATGGCCGTGGCGCGATCATCGCCTGGCACAACGGCGTGCTGTTCACGATTCCCGAGAGTCCGTCGAGCAATCCGAATCCGAACCTGCAGGTGCGGATGTGGAACCTGATGGACCCGGCCAACCCGCGCAACATCGTCAACGCGCCGGCGAACGCGCAGGGAACGCTCGGGACCACGCGCCAGCCGGTCAATGCGCACGGCTATTTCCACCTCGGCCAGCACATGGAGACCGGCGCAACCGGACCTTTCCTGGTGATCGGCGCCGACAACGACAACGAAACCGGCGGCCTCGACTGGTCTTTCCGCGCCCAAACCGGCATCCCGGGTGTGACCCGCGCCGAGTCCGGCCCCTTCGGAGTCGGCGTGCGCGGGATCCTGCAGCAGCCGTGGTACATCGAGGACACCTGGTGGAGCTACAACGCGGTCGGTGGGCTCGCGCGGATCTACCGCAACGGACCGCCGGGCTCGCCCGGCAGCACGCTGCAAGCCACCTTCGACCACCTCGGCCAGACCGGCGTGATCGGCCATCCCTTCCTGCTCGGCAACCTGCTGATCTACGCCTCCGACCAGAGCCGCACCGGGGTGGCCACCTACGATGTCAGCAACCCGCAGCAACCCGTGCTGCTGGACGTGTTGCGCCATGGCGGCCCCGGTGGCTACTGGCCGGAGCTGTGGGGCAACGATGGCGAGCTCTACATCGTTTTCCCCTACAACGACGGCGGCGGCAACGGCATGCGCGTGGTGGATGCTACGGATCCGACCGCGCTGCGTTTTGTTGCCGACGTCCCGCTGGCGCGCCCGAACGGGTCCTCGGGCGCGATGTACGCGCAGTTCCAGGACGAGTACGCCTTCATCGGCGAGCACAAGATCGATATGCGCACGCGCAGCTCGGTGCGCCAGTTCACCACCATCAGCAACGGTGTCGACACCAGCCAGTTCGCGCTGCCGCTCGGCAACCTGTTGGTCACCGGCGGCGTGGGTGATCCGGGCCAAGGCTGGGCGATCTTCGCGCACCAGGCCGCGCCGGACACGCGCCCGCCATCGGTGGCCTTCCACATCCCGCGCGCGGGCCAGTCGGGCTACCCGACCGGCGCACCGATCAGCCTGCTGATCCACGAAACGCTGGACACCCTGTCGATCGTCAACGGCCAGTCCTTCATGGTGCGCCCGGTCACGGGCCCGGGCACCTTCGGCGCGCCGCTCGCCGGACGCTGGACCTACGCCTTCGACGATGTGTTTACCTTCCAGCCGAATGCTCCGTTGGCGGCCAACCAGAGCTACGAGGTGCGGCTGGATGGCATCCGCGACGCCGCCAGCAACGCGATGGCGCCGTATGCGTTCACCTTCTCGACCGGCCTCAGCGTCGGCGGCAACCGGCCGCCGGTAGTCGACGCCTTCAGCGCCACGCCCTACCCCGCCGCGCCGGGCGCGCTGGTCGATTTCACCACGCAGGCCAGCGATCCCGACGGCGACACGCTGCAGTACCGCTTCGACTTCGGCGACGGCTCGCCGCGCACCGCCTGGGGCGGCGCGACGCTGGCGCAGCGCAGTTACGCCCAGCCCGGGCACTACCGCGCCAGCGTGCAGGTGCGCGACGCGTCGGGCGTGATCGCCAGCCGCACGCGCGTCGTGACCGTGCTCGCCCCATTGCCGGCCGCGCGCCCGACGGCGAGCGCGCCGATCCTCTGCGATGGGCCGAACCGGCGCGTGTGGACGGTCAATCCGGACGGCGACACGATCAGCGCGCTGGATGCCGACAGCCTGCAGAAGCTGGCCGAGCACGCCACCTGCGACGACCCGCGCGCGCTCGCGCGCACGCCAGGCGGTCAGCTGTGGGTGGCTTGCCATGACGACGACCGCATCCGCATCCATAACGAAGTCACCGGCGGGATCATCGACACCATCGACACCGGCTACGGCAGCGCGCCGGCTGGGTTGGCGCTTTCGCCGGACGGCGCGAACGCCTACGTGGCGCTCGGCGGCCGCGGCGAGCTGCGCCGCTACAGCGTGGCCACGCGCGCGCAGACCGGTGCGCTGGCGCTCGGCCCCAATCCGCGCGGCGTCGCGGTGTCGGCCGATGGCGCGCGCGTGCTGGTCACGCGCCTGCTGTCGCCGCAGCACCACGGCGAGGTCTGGGACGTCAACGCCGCTGCGCTGACGCTGACCCGCGCGATCCGCATCCCGAAGATCGGCGGCGACGCCAACCGCGACACCACCGCCAGCGGCAAGGGCGTGGCCAACCAGCTCGCGGCGGTCGCAATCTCGCCGCGCAGCGCGCGCGCCTTCATCCCCGCGACCAAGCCCAACAGCGAGCGCGGCGAACTGATCCACCCCAGCCAGGACCTCGACCAGGACAACACCGTGCGCAACCTGCTGGTCGAGATCGATCCCGCGGGCGCCAGCGTCGCCGAACGCTTCCGCCGCGCAATCGACATCGACAACAGCGACTCGGCCAGCGCGGTGGCCTTCTCGCCGCTCGGCGATTACCTGCTGGTCACGCTGCAGGGCATGAACGAGTTGCTGGTGCTGGATGCGCTGGCGCTGGATGCGAACACGGGCCTCGGCGCGCTGGTGACGCGCCTGCCCACCGGCGCCGCGCCGCAGGGCGTGTGCGCGGACCCCACCACCGGGCGCACCTTCGTGCACGACTTCATGGGCCGCACGGTCACCGTGCTACAGACCCAGGCGCTGTACGCGCAGGGCTCGCTGCTGGTGGGTTCGACCAGCGTTCCGATGGTCGCGAACGAAGCGCTTGCAAGCGCGGTGCTGCAGGGGAAGCGGATCTTCTACCACGCGGGTGACCCGCGCATGAGCGCCGAAGGCTATCTGTCCTGCGCCACCTGCCACCTCGACGGCGGCGACGACGGCCGCAGCTGGGACTTCACTGGCCGCGGCGAGGGCCTGCGCAACACCACGGTGCTGAATGGCCGCGGCGGCCTCGCCCACGGCCGCGTGCACTGGAGCGCCAACTTCGACGAGATCCAGGACTTCGAGAACGACATCCGCGGCGCTTTCGGCGGCAGCGGCTTCCTGTCCGACGCCGATTTCGCCGCGACCAGCGCGCCGCTCGGCCCGGCGAAGGCCGGCCTGAGCGCCGATCTCGACGCACTTGCCGCCTATGTGGCCTCGCTCACGCACGCCTTCCTGCCGCGCAGCCCACACCGGCAGACCAACGGCCAGCCGACCGCGCTGGGCATCCAGGGCGAGACCATCTTCCAGCGCGAAGGCTGCGCCGGCTGCCATTCCCCGCCGCGGTACACCGACAGTGCCACCGGCAGCTCCGTGCTGCACGATGTCGGCACCCTGCGCGCCAGCAGCGGCGGTCGCCTCGGCGGCCCGCTGACCGGCATCGACACCCCGACCCTGCGCGGGGCGTTCGCCAGCGCTCCCTACTTCCACGACGGCTCTGCGCCCACGCTCGAAGACGTGTTCCGGGTGACCGGCGGCATCACGCTCGCCGCCGAGTCCGGCCAGCGCCTCGGTGGCGCGGCGCTCATAAACACCTTTGTCGAGCTCAACAACGACGACCTGGTGCGCGGCCGCGCCTACGTCAGCCTGGAGGCGCCCGGTCAGGTGCTGCGCTTCAGCGGCGTCGACGGCGGCCCGGGCGGCATCGGCGCGATCGAACTGCGCCACAGCAACTCGCGCGCGGGCACCCAGACCCAGGCCCTGACGGTGCGCGTCAACGGAGTCGCCCTGCCGGCGCAGGCGCTCGCCGCCAGCGACAACGACCCCAACTGGCGCAGCACGAACTGGAGCGTGCACCGCATCGAGAACGTGCCGTTGAATGCCGGCGCCGTGAACACCATCGAGCTGGAAACCAACAACTGGTACGCCGCCATCGACGAGATCCTCGTCGCGCACGCCGGCCGCCTCACACTGGCGCAGCCACACCGGCGCGTGCTGCCGTTGCCGCAGGGCGAACGCGACGCGCTACTGGCCTTTCTCCGCGAACTGGACGGCAGCGGCGCCGTGCCCACAGACGGCGTGTTCGCCGACGGCTTCGAATGAGTCAGTCAGCGAAGGATCCGACCACCGCTGCCGGGTAGGCCGGTGTAGCGCGCAGCGCTTCACCGGCAGAGCGCCGCAGAGCCGCTTTGCGGCACTACGGCCTACGCACCTCCCCGCAAGGGTTCTACCCGCCGGAATCGAAGCTCGTTCCGTCCGCTGAGGGTAGAGGACCGTGGTTGACACCGGGCAAACCGCCCGACACGGGCCATTTGCTAAGCTCCGGACGACAGGGGTGTGGAGCGGCAAGGATGAACAACGGGGGCGAGTATCTGGCCGTTGCCGAAGGGGCGCGCGGCGCGGGCAGCGCGCAGGACAATGGCCCGCGCATCGTGCTGCTCGACAACCTTGACGATGTGCGGCGCTGGCTCGAAGTGGACGAAGCCACCCCGCTGAGTCAGTTGAAGGGATTCAAGCTGATCAGCGTCGCCGACGCGATGGCCTTGCGCCAGGACGATCCGGAACTCGGCACGGTGGTCGAGCGCGCCGCCAGCCTGGGCCTGCCATTGCTCGAATGCGAGCGCGCGGAGGTAGACCCGATCGTGCGCGACATGTTGCCGGCACCGGTCTCGCGACGCCTGGCGGCCCTGCCTCTGACCACCAATGGACCCCTGCTCGCGGTGATGGTCAGCAATCCGGAGACCACCAGCGCGATCGAGTTCATGGTCGCGCGGCGGGTGGTCCCGATCCTCGCCCGCCCCAACGTGATCCGCCTGGCACTCTCCAGCCAGTTCGACAAGAGCGAAGACGAGGCGATGGTGCGCCGCCTCGGCCTGGACCCACGCCTCGGCAGTGCGGAAATGCACCAGAAGGAGGCGGAACGGCTGTCGGTCGAGCAGCCGGTGGTCAAGGTGGTCGCCGACCTGATCGACGCCGCGATCCAGCGGCGCGCATCGGACATCCACCTGCGGCCAGGCCCGGAAACCTTCGAAATGCTCTACCGCATCGACGGCGACCTGGTCCCGGTGCGCCGCTTCCTGCGCATCCTGCTGCCGGCCTTCGTCAGCCGCATCAAGGTGATCGGAGGGATGAACCTCGCCGAGCACCGCGTGCCCCAGGATGGACGCGCCAGCGCGGCCAGCGGCAACATGGAAGTGGACCTGCGCATCTCGGTGATCCCGACAATCAACGGCGAAGCGGTGGTGATCCGCATCCTGAATACCGCCTTCAGCCTGCGCAGCGTGGCCGAGATCGGTTTCGGTCCGCGCGACGAGCAACTATTCCGCGACATCCTCAGCCGCGGCCAGGGCATGCTGCTGGTCACCGGCCCCACCGGCTCGGGCAAGTCGACCACGCTCTATGCGGCGGTGCTCGAATGCCGCAAGCAGAACGTCAACATCATCACGGTCGAGGACCCCGTCGAGGCCAAGATCGAAGACGTGCTGCAGGTGCAGATCAACCGCGTCGCCGGCCTGACCTTCGCCCGGACCCTGCGCAACATCCTGCGCCACGATCCGGACGTGGTCATGGTGGGCGAAATCCGCGACCAGGAAACCGCCGAGATCGCGGTGGAAAGCGCGCTGACCGGGCATCTGGTGTTCTCCACCCTGCACACCAACAACGCAGCGACCACGATCACCCGCCTGCTTGACCTCGGCGTGCTGCCCTTCCTGCTCAAGTCCACCCTGCTCGGCGTGCTGGCGCAGCGCCTGGGTCGGCGCAACTGCAAGTATTGCAAGGTGCCCGAGCCAGTGGACCCGCACGTACGCAAGGTCCTGGGCGTCGGCGCCGACGAAGTGTTCTACATCGGCAAGGGCTGCCCCAAGTGTGAGGGCCGCGGCGTCAAGGGCCGGATCGGCATCTACGAACTCCTGGAGGTCACCCCGGAAATCAGCCGGCTGATCGTACCGGGCGCCGACGCCAATGCGATCCACGACCTCGCACAGAAGCAGGGCATGCTCTCGATCACGCGCAACGCGGTGACGCTGGCGCGCGCCGGCGTGATCTCGCTGCAAGAAGCGTTCAGCGTCAGAGTCGACTAGTGTGGTGTTCCGTGCGCTTGGAGCCCGGCCGTGCCCTCGGGGTGGGCTTCAATCCTCGCCGGCGCGGGAAGACGCGAACACTCAGGTCTGGGCGAGTTTCGGAAACCGGTGCTCTGCGCGCGGCGCAAAACCGCGCACATACAGATCGGAGTCCAGGTCCGGGGCCACCGCACGCGCCTGCGGCCACAGGCGCTCGGGCGTGAAGTCGAAGCGCAGCCGGCTGACTGGCGCATCGATCAGGGAAGGGATCAACTCACTGAGGTCGACATCGCCATCCGAAAGCACCTCTTGTACACGCAGGCATTCACTCTGTTGCGTGCAGAACACCAAAGTCCCTGGCTGCGGCTCGCGCGGCGCCGTGACGAAGCCATTGGCGAGGTACCAGAGCGCGATGTCACCGTGCCCGCGCGCGCCGAAGCGCGTGGTGCCGGGGCGACCATCGGCGGCGAGCTGGCGGATTCGCATACGCACGGCGGGATCGGCCGGGTCCAGGCTTGGCGCGGGCGGGCCGGACGGCACCGCCGCATGGGCGGCTTCGAAGATCCATTCCTCGCGCGGCGCAAAACCGAAGCGAGGATAGAATTCGCGCACGTCCGGATTGGCGAACAGCAGCACCGGATCGCCGCCGCACCCGGCCAGCGCGAGGTCCAGCAGGTGCCGGGCCAGGCCGCGCCCGCGGTACTCGGAACGGGTGCAAACCGCGCCGAGCTGCCAGCCACGGCGCTCTTCGCTGTCGAGCACCAGGCGCATGCGCGTGCGCGAGACATTCGCCACCGGCGTATCGCCATCAAACAGGGCGAAGGCCGTGTAGCCCTCATCCCAGCAGCCCCATTCGATCCAGCGATCGAAACTGGCACGTGTGAACACCGAGCGGATGAGGCCGCACCAGGCCGGGTGCAGGGCGACGTCTCCCGCGCCGAGGATCCTCAGGCGCAAGCCTGCGGTGGCATGCGATCGCGGCGTCGCGACGGCCGAATGATGGGATCCGCGCATGCACACCCGTCGTTGACTGCAGGTCCGTGAATACTACGGCAGCGCGACGAGTACCTTGTCAGCTTGTCAGCTGACCTCTCTGGATAGTCCAGTCGCTCAGTTCCCCGGGAGTATGTTCGATGGACGCCTAGCGTTCGATCAGATCCATGATGGCGGAAGTGATCCTGGTGAGTGTGCCGACCTTCGCGCGCGCCGTGAGCAACCAGGCTGGGGAGCCGTCAGCGGAACTGCGTGCCGACGCACTGTCGCGCGCGCGGCTTTAGAGGCCGAAGCTCAGCTCGCTGCCGGTCGGATCGGTGCGGACCTTGAGTCGCCAGTCTGGCGCACGGTCGTCCGCACCTGAGGCGCATCGCGACTCAAAGCGTTACACTTGCCGCACCCTCTGGAGGCAGCTGATGACCCGCCGCGCGCCCTTGGTTCTGCTGCTCCTGATCATCGGACTCGGAGCGCCGGGTCGGGCCGCGTGGACCCAAACCCGGGTGCTGAAGTGCGTGGACGCGGATGGCAGGGTGAGCTACCTGGACGCCAAGGCCTGTCCCGGCGAGGCGCAGGGCGCGGAACAGGTCCTTCCCGCCCACGTGGTGACGCTGACGCAGGAGGAGAGGTACCCCGCCGAGGGCCGGGATCATCCCCTCACCTGATTCGTACCAATCCTCATCGCGGGAGCGCCCCAAGAGCAACAGCGTTTGGACAAGGTCCAAACCCACGCACAGCAAGCTCGCGGCATCTGTGGGTTCGGACCTTGTCCGAACGCTTTTCGCATCGCCGGTCCATCGGCGATGAGGCTTCGTACGAATCAGATCCCCTCAAGCCACCCACGCCGGAGGAGGTTGCGGAGCGCATGCAGATGCTGCGACGGCTCAACGGTGACGCAGCCGCCAATACCGCGCCCGCGAATCGCAAGCCGCGCCCGCCGCCGCAGAACCAGATGCCCTTCCGCTGCTCCGCCGCAGGAGGCGTCTGGTACCGGCACTCGCCATGCCCAGAGGTCATCGGCCAGGTCGGCGTGACGTGGCGGGACAGCATGGGCCAGTATCACAGTGGCACCACCAGCGGCACCCGGGTCGAGCAGGAAGTGGTGACGCGATCCGAAGCCTGCCGGGCGATCGAAAGCCGCGCCTCGCGACCCGGCCGGCAGCTCGATGAAGTGCCCAGTTCTTACGAGAAACTGAAGGGCAAGGACCTCTGCTGAGCGGGCCGCACGTTCAATCCGCGTCCATTCCCGGCTCATGACAGGCCGCCTTGTTCCGCCCGGTGCGTTTGGCGTGATAGAGCGCCCGGTCGGCGCGCTGAATCATCGCTTCCGGCACGGTGGCGAGGTCGGCCGCGTCGCTGATGCCCAGGCTGATGGTCATGTTGATCACCTTGTCGGCGTGCTGCAGCGGCGCATTCGCGACCAGCGCGCGCAATTGTTCGGCCACTTCGAGCGCCTGCTGGGTGGGTGTCTGCGGCAGGATCAGCGCGAACTCCTCGCCACCGTAGCGACAGAACACATCGCTGTCGCGGATGCGGCCCTTGACCAAGGCCACCAGGTGGACCAGCGCGGCGTCGCCCACCAGGTGGCCATAGGTGTCGTTGAGCCGCTTGAAGTGGTCGACATCCAGCATAACCAGGCTGAGCGGCGCGCCGATGACGCGGTGGCGCCGCAGTTCTTCGTCGAGCCGGGTCAGGAAGTAGTGCTTGTTGTAGACCTGCAGCGCCTTGTCCAGTTGCGCCTGACTGTAGAGCGCTTCGTAATAGGGCTGCTCGGGGCTGTCGGCGGAGAGGAACTTGAGCCGCGTTTCGCCAATCGCGATGACGTCCTGGTCCTTGAGGGTTGCCTCGTCGACGCGCGCAGCGTTGATGTAGGTGCCGTTGGTGCTGCCGAGATCCTTGATCCGGAACGCCTGTTCGCCCACCCTTTCGACGATCGCATGGCGCCGCGAAACGCCGGCCTTGGGCAGTTGCAGATCGGCATCGTCGGCGCGTCCGATCACCAGCGTATCGCGGTTCAGCAGGATCTTGTTGCCGGTGCCCGCGCCGCGAATCACCACCAGGCAGGCGGTGTAATGGCCCTCATCGATCCACTGAGCGTTGGTCGGAAGCGTGTAGGTGGTCTGGTCGTTGCTCATGTCGATCTTGTCGGACTGGACGGGGCCATGGATGGTCGTGGCTCAGGGCGCCGGTAGCCGCGCTTCCAGTTGCGCAGCCTGCTCATCGCGCCCGGATGCGCGCAGGGCGCGAGCATAGTCGCGCAGCAGATCGGCCAGTTGCGGGTGCGGCCCGTCCTTGCCGTCCATGATGACGACAGCCTGGGCGTAGTAGGTCTCGGCGTCAACCGGGCGCCCGGCATCGCGCAGGCAGTTGGCCAGGCTCCAGCGCGCCAGCGCGGCCGAATAGCCGGGATCGGGCTCCAGCGGGAAGATCTCCAACGCGCGGCGCAGCACAGTCTCGGCCCGGGCGTAGTCGTGCAGGCCGTCGCTGAGTACCCAGCCGAGGTTGTTCAGCGCTTCACCCACCCAGGCGTGCTTCGGCCCCACGGCTGCCTCGTAGACCTTGACCAGCCGGGTGAATGCTTCTTCGGCCTCGCCCCACTGGCCTTGCAGGCCATGCAGCATGCCCAGCTCCTGCAGCCCGCGGCTGAGGCTGATGTGCGTGGAGCCCAGCGTACGTTCGATCTGCGCAATTCCTGCATCAAGCGCGGCCCGGGCCTCGGCGGGCTTGCCCTGCGCGGCATAGGCCTTGCCCAGCGAGAACTGGCTCTCGGCGATCAGTGGATGGTCCGGGGGATAGACCTTGCGCTTGACGGCCAGGCTCTCCAGGTAGAGCGGCACCGCCTCATCCCAACGGCCCATGTTGCCGTAAAGGTCGCCGAGAAAGTCCTGGCTGTCCGATACCAGGTAGTGATCGTCGCCGAGGACTGCCTTGCGGATCGCCAGCGCACGCTGCAGCGGAGGTTCTGCCTCGGCGTAGCGCTTGCGGTTGTTCAGCAGATACCCGATATGCGAGAGGCTCGAAGCAACCTCGGCGCTGTTGCTGCCAAACAAGGCCTCGCGTGTACCCAGCGCCGCCCGGTGCAATCGTTCCGCTTCAACGGCGTCTCCGAGCAGGAAACGGGTCAGCCCCAGTTGGGTCTGGGCTTCAGCGACATCTGCATCCACGTCTCCCAGTTCGCGCTGCAACAGTCCCAGCGCCTGTTGCTGCAGATCCCTGGCCTCGCTGTAGCGTCCGAGATCGCTGTAGACGGTACCGAGCGCGAGCAGGCTGCGGCCGACGTCCGGGTGCGTGGCGCCAAAGGCTTCCCGGCGCAGCGAGAGCGCTGCCTGCTCGAGCGGTTCGGCCTGCGCGTACAAGCCCAGATTCTGGTAAACCTCACCCATCGTCCGCAGCAACTGTGCCTGCACGATCGGTTGGTCCTTGAGTTCGTCGCGGATGCGCGCGGCGCCCTGATCGAGCAGTTCGCGCGCGGTCACGGTGGCACCGCGCCCGGTGCCCGGATCGGACACTTCGAACAATCGGGTAAGGAATCCAGACACCTGACGCGCGGCTTCGGCCTCGCGCGCAGCGCGCAGCATGCCGACGGTGGTACCGACGATACCCAGCACCAGCGCCAGCAGTACCAGGGAGGCCGCGATCACGCTCACCCGGTGCCGGCGCACGAACTTGCCGACGCGATAGCGCACGCTCGGCGGGCGCGCCTCCACCGCCTGGTTGTTGAGATAGCGGTTGAGGTCGGCAGCGAGGTCGGCCACCGTGGGATAGCGGTGGTTGCGGTCCTCGGCGATGGCGCGGCCGACGATCCAGTCCAGGTCGTCGCGCAACTGCTGCGCCAGTTGCGCGCGCGTCAGTCCGCGCACCTCGGCGATGTCGTTGCCCAGGTCCTCATCCAGCGCGAGCACGCGCTGGGTCATGCGCGGCGGCTCCGGGCGCTCGCCAGCGGCATTCGCACGGATCAGCGCCATGCCGGAGAGATCGTTCGGGCGCACGCCCGCCAGCAGTTCGTAGAGCACGATGCCGAGCGAATAGACATCGGTCCGGGTGTCGAGGTCGGGTTGCGCTGCGAAGGCCTCCGGGCTCATGTACGACGGCGTGCCGATCGCGGCTGCGCCGGTCAACTCGCCGCTCTCGGTCAGTGGATCGTCGAGCGCCTTGGCGATGCCGAAATCGATCACCTTGGGCACCACCTGGCCGCCGATCTCACCCACCAGCAGGTTGTTGGGCTTGAGATCGCGGTGGATCAGCCCCTTCTGGTGGGCGTGCTGCACCCCCTGGCAAACCTGCACGAACAAGGCCACCCGCTCACGAATGCCCAGGCGCTTGCGCCGGCAGTACTCGCCCAGCGTGTCGCCCGGCATGAACTCCATCGCAAAATAAGGGAACCCATCCGGCGTGGTGCCCGCCTCGTACAGCTGCGCGACGTTCGGGTGCGACAGCCGCGCCAGCGCCTGGCGCTCGGCGGCGAAACGCGCCAACGCGTTCGGGCTGCGCAGGCTTGCATGCACCACCTTGAGCGCCACCTGGCGCTGCACCGGCACTTCCTGCTCGCCGAGGTAGACCGCGCCCATGCCGCCCTCGCCGAGCATGCGCAGCACGCGGAAGGGCCCGATGCGCTCCGGATGGCGTATGGCCGGGTATTCCTCGTCCCGGCGCACGCCTTGAACTTTGGCGGTGGGATCGTCCGGACCTGCATCGAGATTGACGCTGGTCTCCATGGGCGACGGGTCGGTCGCCTGGTCTGGCGCGGCATCCGCGGTTGCGCGCGCCCTGACAGGCAGTTCGAACGGCCCTGACGGCACCGTGTCCTGACTTTTGGAAGCCGGTGGCGACTTGCCCTGCATGCGCGATGTCGGGCCGCCGGTCAGCGCGGCGGACGCGTCACGCCGCTGCCGCCGGGCGGGCAAACGACGGAAAAATCGAAGACCGAGTAGCCGTTGCCGTCGATGTCGAAATCGAAGGAGGCGCCTGCCCTCAGCGCCGGCGGCGGGGCATCCGGCCGGGTCGGCGACTGGCAGAAGTGGAGCGGCGAGTACTGCTGCCTGCGAAAGGTCAGGAAGGTGCCGATCTGACGGAACTCGTATACCACCTCGTTGGAGAGCACCCGCCAGCCCATCAACTCGGCGTCGGTCGAGGTCAGGCGGCCGTCGGCATTCATGTCGGTGACGACATCCAGTGTTTCCAGCCGCCCCAGTGCCGCGCTCCAGACCGGATCGACGACAAAAGCCCGCAGTTCCACTTCCGACAAGTCGTTCACCGCCGCCGGCGTGATGGGTCCACCATCCAGACGCTGGACCGCACCCTCGGCACAGGAGACCGGATCGCCGTTACCATCGAAAGTGACCGCGCCGACGCAGACATCGATCAGCTGCAAATGCGAGAACAGGAAGCGCGGCACCATCATCACCGCGGTGATGCTGGTGCGGTCGGAGGCATCATCGAGTTCGTAACCGACCGAGGTGACAAAACCGGCGAGGTTGCGCGCCTGGCGTGGGACCACCGGATTCCAGCCCTGGGCCAACGGTGTCATGACGATGCCGACACCGACATTCGACAGAATCACCAGACCCGGGAAATCATCGTCCGCGCCGAACTGGACACCGTCTGCAAAGACGATCTGTGGGGTGGTCGACAGTTCGCCCAGATCGAACCCGAACTGCGGCAGCGGACCGCCGAACTCAGGCCGCAATGCGAACCGCAGCGCGGGGTCATGACTGAGCGGGCCGGCGGCGACATCGTCCGCATAGCGAGTGATGTCACCGGAATCGGGATAGAAGGGCAGAACCCGCTCGTCGCGCGGCGAACCCGGTGGAGGCACTGAATACGACCACAGATTGTCCGCATCAGCGAACACAATCGCGCCGCCCTGGCCGATCTCCGGAAACTGGTAGTTCAACCGCTCGAACCACTGATTACCATCCATGCGCCCGATGCCAAGCATTTCCTCGCCCTTGACCGAGGCGCGGAAGATCAGGGGCCAGCCACCACGGAATTGCGTAGACACCCCATTGCCCGACGCCGGCGAGAGTTGCTCCAGGAGCACGAGTGGATCGCCGCTGCCGATGCCTGCCGCACAACCCGGGAGGAGTTCGTAGCCGTTGCAGAACAGCAGTCCCGGCGTTCCCGTAGCCTGCTTGACCGAAGCTCCGGTCGGTGGATTCAGCCATTGGGCATGCGCCGCTGAAGCAAGTGCAAGGCAGCCGAGTGTCGCGCCCATGCTGCGACGGCATATCGCCAGGATGATTCTGCTCATGGCTCCCCCGATGGCTGACGGCAAGACATTATCACGCGCACGCCCGTGTACAACTCGCATGGCCTGGCGTGGACGATCAGGACCCACGCCGCCGGTACGGGCGATACACCGGCTGCCACACCTGGGCCCGGATCCGCGGCAACAGTTCGGATTCTTCGCAGTGGTCGGCCACGCCGTCGATTTGCGCCTGGCGTGCAGTGGCCAGCGCGACCTGGATCGACACGGCGCGCAACTGATCGACCGGCGGCAGCATGCGCGCGTCCGGATCGGTGAGCGCCGGCGACAGCGCTGCGAGCGCCTTGCCGGCCGCCATGAACATGCTGTCGGTGACCCGGCGCGCGTTGACGGCGAGCACCGCCAGGCCGACGCCCGGGAAGATGTACGAGTTGTTGGTCTGATTGACCGGCAGCATCCGGCCCTTCCACGGCACCGGCGCAAACGGGCTGCCGGTGCCGATCAACGCGCGGCCATCGGTCCATTCCACCACATCCGTCGGCGTGGCCTCGGTGCGCGAAGTAGGATTGGACAGCGGGAAGATGATCGGGCGCTCGACGTAACTGGCCATCGCGCGCACCGCGGCCTCGGTAAAGGCGCCAGCCTGGCCCGAAACGCCGATCAGGGTGGTCGGCTTCGCGTTGTGCATCACGTCGAGCAGGGTGATCTCGGCCGGGTTCTCGAGCTTCCAGCCGGCCACCGATGCGTGCGATTGCGCGTACAGCGCGCGCTCGCCCTGCACCTCACGCAAGCCATGCGCGACCAGGCCCTTGCTGTCGAGCACGAAGAAGCGCGCGCGCGCCTGCGCATCGCTCAAGCCCGCCTCGATCATCGCCTTGACCAGCAGGCCGGCGATACCGGTGCCGGCGGCGCCCGCGCCGACGATTGCGATGCGCTGCTCGGTCAACGGCACGCCGGTGACATTGATCGCCGCCATCAGGGTGCCGAAGGCGACCGAGGCAGTACCCTGGATGTCGTCGTTGAAGGTGCACAAGCGGTCGCGGTAGCGCTCGAGCAGGCGTCCGGCGTTGCTTCCGGCAAAGTCCTCCCATTGCAGCAGGATGTTCGGCCAGCGCTCGGCCACCGCGCTGACGAATTCCTCGACGAAGGCGTCATAGTCCGGCCCGCTGATGCGCTTGTGGCGCCAGCCGACGTACAGCGGGTTGTCCAGCCGATCCTGGTTGTTGGTCCCGCAATCGAGCATGATCGGCAGTGTGGCCTCGGGATGGATACCGGCGCAGGCGGTGTACAGCGACAGCTTGCCGATCGAGATGCCCATGCCGCCGGCGCCCTGATCGCCGAGGCCCAGGATGCGCTCACCATCGCTGACCACGATCACGCGCACCTTGTCCAGGCGCGGGTCGGCCAGGATCTCGCGGATGCGGTGGCGGTTGGGATAGCTCAGGAACAGCCCGCGCGGCTTGCGCCAGATCTCGCTGAAACGCTGGCAGCCCTCGCCCACTGTGGGCGTGTACACCAGCGGCAGCAACTCCTCGATGTTGTTGACCAGCAGCGCGTAGAACAAGGTCTCGTTGGCGTCCTGCAGATCACGCAGGAAGGCGTAGCGCTCGAAGTTGGTGGCGAAGCTGCGCAGCACCTTCAGCCGCCGCGTCACCTGCTCCTCCAGGGTACCGATGTTCGGCGGCAACACCCCGTGCAGGCGGAAGGCATCGCGCTCTGCCTCGGTGAACGCGGTGCCCTTGTTCAGCAGCGGCTGGTTGATCAGGTCGATGCCGGAAAGGCTGGTTTCGATCGGATCGAGCGCTTGAGTCGAGGATTGCTGGGTCATGACGCATCTCCACCAGGTGGTTCTTGGAACCGGATGACCGTTGCTGCCGCCAGTGCCTGGCCCGAAGGCAGGCGCGCGCCGGGCGACGCGTTGGGCGTCGATCATGCCGCGAATGGCGTTGTGACGCATGCGCGATCTGCAGCTCGCACGAAATGTCGTTCCGCGCCCGATCCTGCGTAGTCGACTGGTGCGGCAATCCGCCGCGCAATCGAGACCGACCATGCGCACACACCTTTTCGGACTTCTCTTGCTGAGCCTTGCCTTGGCCGCGCCCGCTTGGGCCGACGCACCTCTGGATTCCCGCCTGGCTCTGGACGCGGACCAGGCACGCCGACTGGCGAGCATCGAAGCCAGCTATCGCCGTGACTTCGCCGCGCTGCGCCAGGAGTACAACCGCGAATCGCGTGCGCTGCGCCGCGTCCGGCTCGCCGGCGACAGCAGCGAGATCCAGCGTCTGACCGCGGTGACCGCTGACATGCGCGAGCAGCTCAAAGCCATGCGCGAAACACAGGATCGGCAGATTGCGGCGTTGTTGCGGCCTGAGCAGATGGCGCTATTCGACGCCTACGTTCAGGAACGGCGGCAGATGGCAGGAAGTTCTCGCGACGAGCGCCTGTTCGACTGACCGCAGTGCCGGCGCACTCACTCGAAGCCGTTGCGAAACAGAGTACTGGCGACTGCGGCCGGCGGCTGCCCGTTGCGCAGCGGATTGCCGCGCGAGGTGCCCCAGCGGATCGCCGTGTTGACCGAGCCCTGCAGCTCGTAGACCACTACACCTGACTGGCTGGTGCCGATTACCGCCTCCCAGTCGGCGTCGCCATCCAGCTGCGCCAGGGTGGGCGCCGCCAGTCCACCGTTCCAGTTGCCACCGCGCGGCGCGGGCAAGTCGACGGAAGTCAGCAGCGTGCCCTGGTAGCTCAGAATGATGAGCTTGCCGACGGCATTGCCGCCCTTCTGCGGCCAGGTGGTGAAGATCACTTCGGCGAGACCATCGCCGTTGAGGTCGGCAACTGCCGGCTCGGCGCCGAAGCGGAAACCGCTGCCCGGGATGGTGTACGGCCAGCTGTGTTTCTCGGTCTTGTCCAGCCACCAGGCGTGCAGCTTGGCGTCGTAGCTCTGGAACAGGATCTCGCGCTGGCCGTCGCCATCGAGGTCCGCCGGCACCGCGTTGACCACCGCGTCCTCGATGGTTGCGAACTGGCCCTGAATGGTGGCCGCGCCACTCGCGCCGGGCGGCGGGATCGTGGTCCAGTCCACGCTGGCATTGCTCCAGCGCGTGCGGTCGCGTTTGAGGATCCACGGCAGGTAGTAGAGATCGCCTGCCGGATCACCCACGGCGCAGTTGTAGACGTCGCCCGGGACGATCAGTTCGAGGCTTCCGTTGGCGTCCAGATCGGCGATGGCCGGCGCCGCATTGGCAAAGTTCGGCCGGTGCTCGCTGCCGCAGTTGGCGAAGCCGCGCAAATCGGCCGCCTGGTCCACATGCACGCCGACCTGCGCCCAGGTCTTCGGCAAGCCGCCAGACAGCCCGTACAGCGTGCTCGCGAGCAACTGGTCGCCATTCGGATGCAGGGCGGTGATGTAGTGGGTGTCGGTGGGCGCGTAGATCTCGGCCGCGCCGTCGCCATCGAGGTCGCCGATGGCCAGATTCTCGTTGTACATCCCGGCGCCAGTACCTGGCTCGCCGGTGCGTCGCGCGGGCCAGCCGGGACGCACGCTGCCGTCGTGCTCGTAGACGCTGACCTGCAGCGTGCCGCCGCTGGAGGCGCGCCCGACGATGATTTCCAGGTCGCCATTGCCGTCGATATCGTGAGCGGCCAGGCTGCGCACCTCGCCGTTGGCGAAGGGATTGCGTGTCCACAGCACGCCGCCGCTGGCGCTGTACAGCGTCAACTGGTTGCCACCGCGGCCGACCGCGCTCTCCAGGCCAGGCGATACGCTGTCGAAATCCGCCACCGCGATCGCCGGCCACACGCGCTGACCATTGCTGCCGCGCCATTTCAGGGCGCCGGCCGGCGTCAGCGCGACCACGTCGTAACTGCCCCAGACGATGTCCTGGGTACCATCGGCATCGATATCCGCCACCGCCGGACCGCTGTACCAGCCGGTCTGGCAGGCCGACGGGCTGCAGCCGCCATAAGCGAATTCGAGCACCGGCGGCGCGAACTGCGCCTGCGCCGGGCCCGCGATGATGAACGAGACAAGGACCAGCCGGCGCATCGTCGGACTCCGGTTAGACCACGCCACTATCGCACGACGCAGGATTGCGCGACGGGACGCCTCGCACGCTTCCGCTCTGCAATGGGCCCTGTTCAACGCGGAGACGCGGAGAACGCAGAGGAACGCGGAGGAAAAGCTGAGAGAAGCAGAGGAAAGCAGGGAGATCGGTAACGGGAAGGACGACGGCCCACGCGACAGCGACGCGCAAGGGATGCGGAGATTTCCGGGCGCAGCAGGCGTCCGGCTGATTTCTTGTCCGAAGAATACCGGTGTCCTTGCACCCTTCACGACGCAAGAACCCATCGCCGCCAAGGCGCGCTACCTCCCCGCGCGTCCCGCCCAGACTCCGCTGTCTCTGCCTTTCTCGCTTTTCCTCCGCGTTCCTCTGCGTTCTCTGCGTCTCCGTGTTGAATCGGGCCTTCCATGGCACGTCCGCGTCTTCGCGTTGAACCCGCCCGATCCACGGGTGGCGATGGATGGTCAGCGTTCGGGCCAGCGCCAAGCGGGGATGTCGAGCAGGTCCTGGCCGGCGAGGCGGGTCTCGCCGAGTTGCTTTTCGAGCAGCAGCGTGGCGCAGCCACTGGCGCGTTCGAGGGCGGCGATCAGGCGCTGGCTGTGGGTGATGACCCAGACCTGGGTGCGCGTGGCGGCGTCGGCGATCAGGCGGCCGAGCGCGGGCAGCAAATCGGGGTGCAGGCTGGTTTCCGGCTCGTTGAGCACCACCAACGGCGGCGGCCGCGGGGTCAGCAGTGCCGCCACCCAGAGCACGTAGCGCAGCGTGCCGTCGGACCATTCGGCCACCGACAGTGGCCGCAGCAATCCCGGCTGTGTCAGCGCCAGGCCGAAGCGCCCGTCGTGGGATTCGATCGCGAGTTCGGCGCCGGGGAAGGCATCGTCGATGGCCGCGGCCAGCGCGGCGGCGTCGCCGATCTCGCGAATGGTGGCGAGCGCCGCGGCGAGATCGCTGCCATCGTGCGCCAGCGCCGGCGTCCGCGTGCCGATGCGCGCCTGGCGCGCCGGAGCATCCATGTCGGTGCGGAAATGATCGTAGAAGCGCCAGCGGCGCACGCGCTCGCGCAGCGCCAGCAACTCCGGCGCCGCCTGCGGATCGACCGCGCGCGCGAGCATGCTCTCGTCCGCTGGCAGGTACGCATCGAGCACCCGCCATTCGCGCCCGGCGCGGCTCTTCAGCAACTGCGCACGGCGCTCGACCAGCACACCGGCAGGACGCAATACCGACCCGGCCCACAGGCATTCGAGTTTGATCTCCGGGTCCAGCCCGAACACACTACGCCCCGCGGGCGGCAGGCCTAGGTCGATGGCGTAGCCGAACTCACCGTCGGCGAAGCCCAGCATCAGCCGCGCGCGCTGCTGGCGCGGGCCACCCTGCACCAGCTCGCTGCCCTCGCGCATGCCACGGCTGAAACGTTCGGGTCCGGCCCAGAAGGCGGATGCAACACCGCCCTCGCGCGCGATCGCGCCGACCACGCCACCCTGCGCGGTCTCCGCCAGCAGT
The DNA here is from genome assembly GCA_016713135.1 of Rhodanobacteraceae bacterium. Lineage (NCBI taxonomy): Bacteria > Pseudomonadati > Pseudomonadota > Gammaproteobacteria > Lysobacterales > Rhodanobacteraceae > Rhodanobacteraceae bacterium. The sequence continues at coordinate 27,027 of JADJPR010000005.1, forward strand.
CGCAGCGCGCGATAGAGATTGGATTTGCCGCAGCCGTTGGCGCCGGCGATCACCGTCAGCGGCTGCAGCGGCAGCGTCAGGTCGCGTAGCGAACGGTAGTTGGCGATTGCGAGCGTGGTCAGCATCGAAGTGCGAAAACGTGGCAGGCATCAAGGTCACCGGCCGTCACGAAGCTAACATGGCTATCGAATGGAAGCGCGCGACTGACGGTGACTGCCGCGGCTGTGCGCGCTGTTATGCTCCGCCGCCGTCGAAGAATCGAAGGGATCCCGGCTTCCGTGTTCGATCTGACCAGCACCGCCATCAGCCTGGCCGAAATCGCGCCCTCGCTTGCCGATCATCCGGACCTGCGCGGGTTCCTCGGCAGCGCCATCAGCCGGGCGCGCAATCAGTCAAGCATGCTGGCGGTGCTCAGCCTCGACATCCAGCCCACGCGCGATGTGCAGGCCTGCAGCGAAATCGATCGCCGCCTGCGCCAGTGCGCGCGCCGCAGCGACTTCATCGCCCAGACCGATCCGCATACCTGGCTGATCGTTGCCGAATACATGGATGGACCTTACGCGGCGCACCGCCTGGCGCACCGAGTGCTCGACCTGCTCGAGCAGCCATTCGAGCTCGCTGGCGAGCGCAAGTCCTGCAGCGCGAGCATCGGCATCGCCACCGGAAGCGGGCACGAGCTGGACGCCGAGCGCCTGCTGTGGCGTGCCAGCAAGGCCATGCGGCGCGCCAGTCGCGAGGGCGGACGCAAGCTGATCGACGCGGGGATTTCGGGCTGAGGAGCGAAGAGCGGGAGCGGCGCGCCGGGGTCAGCTTGCGACAGAAGCGGGGCAAGGGTCAGGGGGCAGGGGAATGAGCCCCTGGCTCATCTGATTTCAACGTGGTGCTTGACCCGCGACTTGATTTCCGCATTCGGCAAGTCACCTCGGTGCTGGGAATAGCCCCGCGTCAGGTCCCCTGCCCCCCGACCCTTGCCCCGCTCTTCCCTGCTCCTCGCCCTCACCCGCCGCGCCCGAACTCCATCCACACCAGCACCGCGAGCGCCAACAGAGTCACCACGGCGGCACTCATGATGATCCAGTCCACCGCGGTGTTCTCCGGCTCGCTGGCCTGAGCCGCGTGTGGGGCCTGCGGCAGGACCAGCGGGCGCTGGACCTGGGTGATCACGCCGGTGTGAACCGGAACCTCGTCGCCCGGCATCTGTACCAGGTAACCCGGCGCTTCGATCAGGAAGCGGTTCTGGTCGAAGGCCAGTTGATCGCCCGGCCTGAGCACGGTGTCGCGCACCGAGGTGCCGTTGACGAAGGTGCCGTTGGCGGAGCCGAGGTCGCGCAGGAACAGTCCTTCGGGCGTGTTCTCGATCAGCGCGTGGCGGCGGCTCATCTCGGATTCGTTGAGCACGATGTCGCAGTCGCTGCCGCGGCCAATGACGGTCTTCGCGCGCAGCGGGATGACCTTGCCGAAATGGCTGCCGGAGACGCCGCGCAGGATCACGCGCGGCGGCGTGTGGCGTTGGCGGGTTTCGTTTTCGCTGGCGGGCTTGGGCGGTTTCTCGGTGCGATCCTGGTCCGGCCGGATCACCATGCGCACGCTGCCCACGCCGACCATGTCGCCGAGGCGCAGGATCGCTTTCTCACGCACCGGACGACCATTGACGTGGACCACCGCACTCGGATCGCTGACGCTCAGCGTGAGGCCGCGGCGCGGTTCCAGTTGCAGCTCCAGATGACGCGGCTGGACCTGTTTGGCGGCCGGCAGGACGATGTCGTTGTCGGCCCCGGAACCCACGCGCAGCACGCCATCCCCCGCCAGGAAGTCCTGTCTTTCGCCGCCGGGGAAGCTGATTTTCATCGTGCCGGGATGGTCACTCTGCGGTGGTTGGTGCGCGCAAGACTACCAGCGTGAACGCAGGTCGAGCAGGTAGCGATCGGTGTACTCGTCGATGCCATCGCGGCGTTCGAGGAAGGCGGTGGCCTGCAGCGTCAGATGCGGCCCGAAGCCATAGGCCACCCAGGGCATGTAGCCGCGCGCGAAGGTATGGAACCACCAGTCATCCTCGGCGAAGGCAGCGAGCACCGCGTCGCGCTGCGCGCGCTGGATCGAATAACCGAGTTCCCAGCCACCGAGATCATCGGCATCACCCCAGACCAGGCTGAATCGCGCGCCATCGCGCAGATCGTCTGCACCGAGGTTGCGCACCAGGTCGAGGCGCGCCACCAGCGGCGCCTCGAAGGCCTGGGTGCGGCCGATGAACTGCAGGTCGAGCAGCTCGTAATCGCTGACCAGCAGGCCCGCGGCACGCCGATTCGTGCGGCCCAGCCCTTCGCGCGCAAGCACTTCCAGATCGTCGAAATCGAGATAGCTGAGGAAGGTCGAGAATCCGCTCTCGGCGCCTTCCATCCAGCCGTAGCCGATCTGCAGCGCTGCGATCCGCGACTCGTCGCCGTACAGGTGGTCGCCTGCGAAATAACCGGCGGTGAAATGCCAGGCATCGAAGTCGCGCGCAGGGCGCACGAAATCTACGCTGGCACCCACCGGACGCAGGTCGCGATCCCACAACAACGGCGACAGCGCCAGCGGCATGCGCGCCTTGCCGAGCTGGAAGCGGCCGGTGTCACTGAAGTTGTAGGCGGCGTAGAGCTCGTCCACGGACGCACCGTTGGATTCCTCGTTGTCGTTGTTGCGCCGGTTGTCGTCGTTGTCGTCGCTGCCGGCGGCGAGCTTGAGCGTGCCGCCGAGCTCCCAACCACTGCCGTTGGCGTAGCTGGCGCCGGCACGCAGCGATGCGCGCCCGCGCTCGATGTCATCCGCGCGCGCCGGGATGTCCGCGGTGCGCTCGCCGCGCAGGCGCAGGTCGGCGTGCCAGTCGAGCACCCGGCCGGCCTCATCGTCATCGGTGACTTCCTGTGCCGCGATCGGGGCTCCGTACAGGGCCACCAGCAGTGCCGACATCCGCCATGTTGCTACCGCGTTCATGGATACCTCCTTTCAGGCGCGCAAACCCGACAAGGCCACCAGCAGTTCGGCGGCCGATGCATAGCGATCGTCCGGCTTCTTCTCCAGGCACTTCAGGATCACCTGCTCCAGCGCGCGCGGGATGTCTGGCCACAGCGTGGACGGCTTGATCGGCGGCTGCTGCAGGTGCGCCACGTAGAGTTCCATCGTGTTGCCGCCAGTGAACGGCAGCTTGCCGCAGAACATCTCGCACAGCATCACGCCGGTCGAATAGATGTCCGAGCGCTGGTCCAGGTCCATGCCCGACAGCTGCTCGGGCGAGGCGTAGTTAGGCGTGCCGAGGAAAGTCCCGGGCTGGGTGTGGCCGCCATCGTTGCGGCCCGCCGGGCGCGCGATGCCGAAGTCCATCAGCTTGGCGTTGCCGCTCTGCTCGATGATCAGGTTCTCGGGCTTGATGTCGCGGTGAATCACGCCCATCTGGTGCGCCGCGTCCAGGCCCATGCACAGCTGGCGCGCGATGCGCAGCGCGGCCGAGAACGGCAGCTTGCCGGCCTGCTGCAGCAAATAGCGCAGGGTCACGCCGCGCACATATTCCATCGAGATGTACGGCACCCCCTGAAAGTCGCCGAAATCGTAGGTGCGCAGCACATTCGGATGGGTGATCTTGCGCGCCAGCTTGAGTTCGACCTTCAGCCGGTCGAGCTGCTCGGCGTCAACCACCATGCCCGGGCGCAGCATCTTCAGCGCGACCACGTCCGACAGGTCGGTGTCGCGCGCCTTGTAGACCATGCCCATGCCGCCGGCGCCGAGGATCGCGAGGATCTCGTAGCGCCCGGCGAAGCGCATGCCGAGCGCCAGGCGCGTCGAGGCGTGTTCGCCCGATGTGCGCGCGGCTGCTTCCGGCGTCTGGGTGGCGCCGGAATCCACCAGCACGGTCGATTGCGCCATGCCGGGCGCGGCATGCGCAACCGTCACCAAGCCGGGCTTGTCGACGGCGAGGAAGCGCTTGCCGCTGCTCTGACCGGTGGCCACCTTGAGCACACCGCCCTGGCCCAGCTGCTTCAGCCTCTCGCCGAGTACCGGCGACAGCAGCAACTGGCCGACTGGCGTCTCCGCGAGCAGGCGCTCCACCTGCAGCACCGGCAGGCCGATGGTGGCATTGGCTTCCGGCCGCGCTGGGAGCGACCCGTGCACGATCTCGCCGACGGTCATCGCCGCTGCGGCACCGTTGTCCGGCGCGCCCACCCGGCCATCCCACCAGGCATTCACGGTGGCCAGCGCACGCAGCTCGGCGGCCTCACCGCCGAAGCCAAACAGCAGCCGCGGGCCCTCCTGTTCGAGCAGTTCGCCGCCGGCTGCCTGCGCGCGCGCCTGCGCCTCCTCGATCAGTTGGCCCAATGCGGTGAGCGTGATCGCCTCCTCGCCCTTCGGCGGCGCCCGCAGGAACCGCCGCAGTTCCAGGCCAAGCAATGCGCATTCGCGGCGCGTGGCGGGCTTGGGCGTGGGGCGCGAGACAGTGGTCGGCGCCTCGGACCCCGGGTCCGGCAGAAAGCGCGTCAGATGGCCGACGTAACCTTCGATGTCCTTCTGCTCGCGCAGATCGCTGAGCAGCGAGTCGAAGGCGCGGCCGAGCCGGCCGACCTCGTCGTTGCCCTCGATGCTGAGCTGCTGGTGGTAGTTGCCGCCCGCAGCCTGCTCGGCGGCCTCGGTCAGTTCCGCCACCGGACGCAGCACGCGCCGCGCCAGCCACCAGGACACCGCCAGCGCCAGCACCAGAGCGACCAGGCCGCCGAGCAGCACCGAATTCTGGATCGACTTGAACGGGGCCATCGCGGCGTCGACCGAGGTCATCGTCAGCACGCCGCCGACGGCATCTCCAGGCTGCCCGAACAACGGCGCCAGCGCAGCCGCGAGCTGGCGTCCGCCGAGTGCGAGGTCGACCCGCTTGAGATCCTCGCCCTTCGCCAGCTGCTCCTTGACCTTGTCCTCGATCTTGCCGATGGATTCCTTGAGCAGGCTGGAGGAATCCTCGTCCACCGAGGTCGCGACCAGGCGCAGTTCCTTGCCGTCCAACATCCAGTAAGCGACGTCGCCACCGCTGACCTTGCGCACCTGCTTGACGATTTCCGCGTTCACCGGCGTACCGACCACGAGAAATCCGGCCAGCAGGTCGCCCTGCAGAACCATCGGCCGCGCCGACACCTGGTACAAGGTCACTCCGTCACGCCAGTAACCCGTGACCCCGGAGCCCGATTCGATCACCGGACCGAACATCGGATCGCCGGCGAAATCTTCTTCGAAGGCCTCGCGCTCGTCGGTGCGTGCGACCACCCGGCCTTCGGCATCGAGCACCATGCCGAACTCGATACCATAGGTCTCACACTGCTGCGCGATCAGGTCCTTGACCGACGCGGTGTCGGCCTGTGGCAGCTCAGGGGCCGCCGGGGCCGCGGCTGCGGGGTCCACCGCCGCATCCGACGCCGCGGGAGACCCATCCGGCAGCGGCGCGGCGCCCTCGCCCAGGCCTTCGCCGCCATTGGTCGCCTGCTCGACGTAGCGCACGAAATCGGCATCGTTGGTGATCGTCTGCGCGATGATGTCGAGTTTTTCGAAGGACAGGGCCTCCAGGCGCGCCTGCGCGGCATTCGCCGCCGCCAAGCTCTGCTCGACGGCGTCTGCGCCTGCCTTGCGGCCCTGTTTGAGGGAGAAGAAGGCCGCCAACGCGACCGCCACGGCGACCAGCACGGCAGTGGCGAGGAAAATGCGGACACCAAGCGGAAGTCGGAATGCCATGCGGTCAGTACTCATCTGGGCGCGTCCTGCGGTACGGTTGTCCGGCCTTGTTCAGATGCGGCGGCACCCGCCGGCGGCTGAGTTCGAGCGCCACTTTGACCTCGGCATCGGCATCCAACGTCAGCGCCTCGCGCCATAGCTGCGCGCGTTCGTGCCAGACGAACAGCTCGCCTGGGCCTGATGGCACGTTGGCCAGCCGGAAACGCCCCTGGGCATCCGGCTTGGTATAGAACGGAGTGTCCATGACCAGCACGTGCGCGACCATCGCGTGGTGCACATTGCAGTAGACGCGGATCACACCGGGCTGCTCGAAGCGGTAACTTTCGCCGTCGCTGCGGCCATACAGACCGAGGTCGAAGGGGGCTTCTTTCGCCGTCGAGAACACGTTGTGCAGGATCGGATCCTTGTTCGGGAAGCGCACGCTGGCGCCCACCGGCACTGGCAACACGCGCGGCACGAAGGTCTTGCGTTCGGTGGCGATCACCAGCGGCTGCGGCGGCACCACCACCGGTACCGGCGTGGCCGGGCGGAAATACACGACGGCGTCAACCGCCTCGTCGCTGCGCAGGGGGCGGCCGCCGCTGGTCAGGCTGAGCTGACCGCGGATGACTTTGTTGACGGGCACGCCCGCCGTGCTCGGGGCGGGCGCCTGGGCGCAGACCGCACCCATCCAGACGAGCAGGCACAGGACCAGGCAATTGCGCACGGACGGCTCCCCTCGTTACCAGGCTTTGATCATAATCAACAGTGACGTCCACCGGGGAAGGAAGCGCTCGTCTTGGCCACCATTCGCATGCATCGCAAGCACGCCCTCGGCGTTGCCAAGGCCAAGAAGGCCGTCGACAAGGTGGCCAAGCACATCCGCGAGCGCTTCGAGATCGAGGCGGAGTGGAACCGCAACACGCTGGAATTCTCGCGCTCGGGCGTCGAGGGCGAGATCGCCGTGACCGTCGACTCGGTTTCCGTGCATGCAGACATCAGCTGGTTGCTGCTGCCGATCAAGAGCGCGATCGAGCAGGAAATCAGCCGCTACCTGGACCAGGAATTCGGTTCCTGAAGCCGAAGTTCCGAGGCGCCGTCCAGCACCCGCGCCAGCGCCCGCATGAAGGCCAGCTCGCGCGCGAGGATGGTGCCGAGGAAAATGCCGGCCCCGCCGAGCTTGCCGAAGGCATCGAAGCCACGCTCGAGAAAGCTCTGCAGCGCTCCGAGGCCCGCGAGTCTCGCCGGCCAGCGGCACATGTGCAGCAGCTCCGACAGCATCGGCTTGCGCACCAGTCGGTCGAGTTCGCGCCCGAGGACGAGCAACAGCGCGAGCTGGCGTCGGCGTGCCTGGCGATCGGCCGACAATGCGTAAGCCGCAGCGTAGTCGACGTCGCTGATCGCGTCGGCGCGGGTGCAATGCGCCGGCAAGGCCGCTGCCATCGCATAGTCCAGCTGCTGGCTCAAGGCATTCAGCTCGATGGTGCGCGCCAGGCTGGCGAGCACGCCCTCAGGCAGCAGCCGCATCATGATCGGCACCACGCGTTCGACGGCGCGGTCGCGATCGGCGAAGTCACCCTCGCCGTAGAGATCGGTCAGGAAGAACTCGCAGGCCGCGGCAAACGGTTCCACCTCGTGGATGTCGGCGTAGGTCGATGCGAGCCGGCGCGCCTGCCAGGCGCGCAGCGCGGCCAGCCGCGCGGCCACCTCGGCATCGGCCTGCTGCTTGCGGTGCTGCTGCTGCAGCCGCCCCAGCAAGGCACGCAGGCGATCGCCGACTGCACTCATTCGGCGGTGGCCTTGCGCGGCGCACCGAGCTTGCGGATCGCCTCGACGAGTTCCTCGTGCTTGCGCCGGAACAGCGCCACGGATTCGACATGGGCGTAGCGGATCACGCCATCCTCGTCGACCAGGAACACCGCACGTTTCATGCCCAGCATCCCGGCGGCGCCATAGCGCTTGGCGGCGCTGAGGTCCGGATCGCTGAGCAGCTTGAACGGCAGCATGCGGCGCTGCTTGAACTGGCGGTGGCTGTCGCCGTCGTCGCGGCTGATGCCGACCACATCCACCCCGAGCTCGCGGTAGTCGTCGAAGCCGTCGCGGTACTCGCACAGCTGCGCGGTGCACACCGGCGTGTTGTCGCCCGGATAGAACACCAGCAGCACGCGCCGCCCGCGCTGGTCGGAAAGCTTGAAGCGGCTGCCGTTGTCGGCCTCCAGCTCGAAATCGGGCGCCTTGTCTCCCACTGCACTCATGCTGCCTGCTCCATTCGCTTCAGAAGTTCGACGATCGCCGCGGAGAGCCCTGCGCGGGCCTGCAGTGCGGCGATCAATGCCATGTGCCCGTAGCCATCGGTGCGTCGCTCGGCAACACCCCGCAGGGCGGAACTGGCCGCCGGTACCACGATGTTGTCGTCGCCACTCCACAGATTCAAGGCCGGCACCGGCAGTCGTTCATCGCTGCGCTGGTTGAAATCCTGCAGCCAGCTGGCGCGCGGCGACGGCGGGCCACCCTCGATGCCGTGGATCAGGTCGCCGAGCGCGGTGCCGTGATGCGGTGCGGCCACCATGATCGCGCCGGCCACGAACTCCGGGTTGCGACCGGCGTAGGCGCGCACCAGCAGGCCGCCCATGCTGTGCCCGACCAGCAGCACCCGACCCTGCCCGGTCCGGTCGCGCAGCCATGCAACGGCGGTGCCGAGGTCGTCGAGCTGTTGCCGGAAACTGCGGTAACTGGGTTGCAGGCTCACCGCTGCGTAGCGCATGCCGGCGCGATCCAGTTCGCGCGCCAGCGGATGCCACACGGCGCCATTGCAGAGGAAGCCATGGACCAGCAGCACCGGTGGGCGCTGGTCGCCGACGGCGAGGCAGATCGGGGGCGCACGCCAGGGCATGTCCCACAGGAACAGCCGCAGCATCCACGCGCTTTCCGCGATCAACGTGGCCAGTGCGCGCCGCGGTGTGCCGCGCGCGGGGGCCGGCCAGTCGCCATGCAGCCACTTGACCGCGAATCCGCCGGCCGCACACAGCCAAAGCACCGTCGCCCAGCTGCCGAGGACCCAGGCGGCAGCGGCACCCGGCGCCACGCCACGACGATGCAGCAGCAGGGTAGCGGCACCCAGCCCGAGCACCTGCAGCAAGAGGAGGAACCGCAGCCAGCGGCGCAGTTGCGGGCGGGCTGAGGGCGCTGGCAGGGAATCAGGCATGGGGTCGGCTTGGAGGTACACGCTGGGGCCACAGTCTGGGTGAGCCCGGCTGAGGTTTCACCCCAGAATCCATCCCGCGCGCGAGCGCCAGGCGGCCGAAGGTAAACAAGCGCGCCAGCCGAGCCGCGCCTCAAACTGCTGCCGACTATATTCGGGCGGTTTTCCACCCGAGGAAACCGCCGGATGCTGCATCTGCAGGAAGCACGTCGAATCCGCTCGCTGCGGCAGCCGCATCGCATCGGCCTGGCCGTTGCCGGCGGTGGGCCGGTGGGCGGCATCTACGAGATGGGCGCCTTGCGCGCGCTCGACGAGGCCATCGACGGGCTCGACCTGACGCGCCTGGACGTGTACGTCGGCGTCAGTTCCGGCGCCTTCCTCGCGGCGGGCCTGGCCAACCGCGTGGACAGCGCCGAGATGTGCCGCATGTTCATCACCGAGGAGTCGCCGGAGCACCAGTTCCGCCCCGAGCTGTTCCTCAAACCGGCCTTCTTCGAGTACATCCGGCGTCTGGGATCGGTGCCGAAGATCCTCGGCGAGTGGCTGGTCGACCTGCTGACGAGCCCCGGCTCGGTGGGTTGGAGCGAGACGCTCGGGCGCCTCGGCGCCGCGATCCCCACCGGCCTGTTCGACAACGAGGGTATCGAGCGCTATCTGCGCGGCATCTTCACCGCGCCTGGCCGCAGCAACGATTTCCGCGCGCTCGATCGGCCGCTGTATGTCATTGCCGTGGACCTGGACACTGGCCATGCGGTGCGCTTCGGCTCGGCCGACGCCAGCAATGTGCCGATTTCCAAGGCAGTACAGGCATCCTCCGCGCTGCCAGGCTTCTACCCGCCGGTGGAAATCGACGGGCGCTTTTACGTCGACGGTGCACTGCAGCGCACGCTGCATGCCTCGGTGGCGTTGGACGAGGACCTGGACCTCTTGCTGGCGCTGAATCCGCTGGTGCCTTTTGATGCCTCGCGGCTGCGCGACCGTGGCGACGAACCGCCGGGCAGCCTGGTCGATGGCGGCCTGCCGCGCGTGATGAGCCAGACCATCCGGGCGATGCTCTATTCGCGCATGCGGGTCGGCTTCGGCAAATACGACAAGAGCTACGACCATTCCGACCTGGTGCTGTTCCAGCCGGATGCGGACGATGCCCTGATGTTCTTCACCAATGTGTTCAGCTTCGCCAGCCGGCGCCATTTGTGCGAACACGCCTACCAGACCACCCTGGCGGATCTGCGCAACCGCCGCGAAATGCTCGGGCCGGTGCTGCAGCGGCATGGCTTGAAACTGCGCGACGACATTCTCGACGACGTACACCGCACCGTCTGGGATGGCCTGGAAGGGACCCGTCCACCCAATTCGACGGTTCTGTCGCGGCTGCACCGGGCGCTCCACGAACTGGAGCGGGTGATTGCCGCGCAGCAGCGCAGCCGGCCCCGCAGCCGCCGCATGCGCGACGACCTGGCCGGCGCGCGGCAGGGCGTGGACTGACCCAAGGGCGGGGGATACCCCCGCCCGGATGCAGCCGCAGCGCGTCTCCGGAAGGGTCGCCGGCAGCCCTCTCGCGTGCGCCAGGAAAACCGAGCAAACAGCCCAAAAACCGCGTCAGGACGCGGCCTCCGCGCCTGTTGCATAGTGTGAATATTCTAGCTGCGGCCCGCAGCATCCGCCCCACACATCCTGCGCTTCGCAACCCGCGAAGTGGGGCGAGGCTGGCTACACGCAGAGGACATCATGAAGACGTCGAAGGGTTCCAAGCTGAAGTCCAAGATCAAGGACAGCAGCAGTGACAACTCGTTGAAGAACACCGCCAAGGCGATCATGGAGCAGGCCGAGCAGATCTGGCTGGCCGGCCTCGGCGCGTTCGCCAAGGCGCAGGCGCAGAGCGGCAAGCTCTACGAGACCCTGGTCAAGGAAGGTTCGGCGCTGGAGAAGGCGACGCGCAAGCTCACCGGCAACAAGGTCGAGGAAGTTCGTGGCATGGTCGAGAACACCGTTTCGCAGGTCAAGGAACGCGCCAACGACACGTGGGACCGCCTGGAGCAGGTGTTCGAGAACCGCGTTTCCAAGGCGCTCGGCACGCTCGGAATCCCGGGCCGCGAGGAGCTGGAGCAGCTGGCCAAGCGCGTCGACGAACTCGCCCGCGCCGTGCGCGCGCTGGACGCCGGCAACCGTGCCGCGGCCAAGAAGCCGGCGGTGAAGGCTGCAGCCGCTGCACCTGCCGCTGCTCCGAAGGCTGCCGCAAAGAAGCCCGCCAAGGCCAAGCCCGCGCCGCAGGCCGAGGCCGAGGCCGTCGCGCCGGCGCCGGCCGCCAAGCCTGCCGCCAAGCCGCGCAAGGCGCCGGCCAAGAAGGCCCCAGCTGCCGCCGCTGCTACCGAAGCGCAGCCGGCCGAGTAATCGCCGCAGTGGATCCACGGATCGGCGCCCCGCGCCGATCCGGGCGCAAGGATTGCGCCAACCTGTTCAATGCCCGCCAGCCAAAGTTTTGCCGATCGCCCTCCCCGACCGGCCGGCTGGCGGGCGCCTTTTTGTGAAGAGCAGTGAGTGGTGAGTAGTGAGTGGTGAGTGGCAAGAGCGGCTTTGGCCGCGGGTTGCGCCCGTTCGCTTCGCCCCACCGTCTTCAAACGGGTGATGAGCCCGCGCCAACAGCAATGAGTGGTGGCAGCAGGGCCCCCGGGGCTCCTGCCACTCACCACTCACCACTGAGCGCGGCGACCGCCGCGCGGACCACTCACTACTTCACCAGTGCACGCCGCGCATCAGCGAGGCGAAGGCGACCTGTTCGCTGGAGGGTGGCGCGTCCTGGCCGCCCTTGACGCCCTTGGCGGCGGCCGAGTCCGGGAACAGCTGGAAGGCGGTGTTGAGCACCACCTGGTAGACCTTCGGCGCCATCAGGTGGAGCATCTCGGCAAAGATGCCGAGGCGCGTGGCCACCCGGTGCGGGCGCTCGATGATCGCCTTGACCACCATGTCACCCGCCTCGTCCGGCGTCAGCGTCGGCACGTTGTCGTAGATCTTGGTCGGTCCGATCATCGGGGTCTTCACCAGCGGCATGTTGATGATGGTGAAGTGGATGTTCTTGTCCGAGAACTCGCTCGCAGCGCAGCGTGAGAAGGCATCCAATGCGGCCTTGCTGGCCACGTAGGCGGAGAAGCGCGGCGCATTGGTCAACACGCCGATCGAGCTGATGTTGATCACGTGACCACGGCGGCGCTCGGTCATGCTCGGCAGCAGGCCCATCACGAGGCGCAGCGAACCGAAATAGTTCAGCTGCATGGTGCGCTCGAAGTCATGGAAGCGGTCGTAACTGAGCTCGATCGAGCGGCGGATCGAACGACCGGCGTTGTTGATCAGCACGTCGACCGAACCGTGGTCCGCGAGCACGCGTTTGACCAGGTCGTCGGCCGAGGCCAGGTCAGCCAGGTCCGCCTGGTAGACAAAGACTTGCGCGCCCTTGGTTTCGCCCTCGATCTCGGCCTTGGCTTTCTCCAGGTCTTCCAGCCCACGCGCGCAGATCAGGGTCTTCGCACCCGCCGCGGCAACCTTCTTGGCCGTCGCAAGGCCGATGCCAGAAGAGCCGCCGGTGATCAGCACCACCTTGTCCTTGACCCGGCTGGACAGCGAGCGGTCGATGAACAGGTCCGGGTCCAGGTGGCGTTCCCAGTAGTCCCACAGGCGCCAGGCGTAGGTGTCGAGATCCGGCACCTTGATGCCGGTGCCCTTGAGCACGCGCTCGGTCTCGCGGCTGTCGAAGCGAGTCGGATAATTGAAGAACTTCAGCACATCGGCCGGGATGTTGAGGCTCTTCAGCGTGTGATTGAGGATGCGCCGCACCGGCGGCAACATGCCGATGGCGCCGCGGATCGAGCCCGGGATGAACTGGAAGATGCGCGCATCGATGCGCATCGACATTTTCGGCGCATGGCCGGCGTTAGCGAAGGTGTTCAGCACCTCACCGACGCGCCGCGGCGCGGGGTCGGTCAGGTGGAAGCAGCCGCCGTCGAGGCCCTTCTCGTGCGCGATGTGGTCCATCGCGTCGACCACGAAGTCTACCGGCACGAGGTTGATCCGCCCGCCCTCGAACCCGAGCGTGGGCACCCACGGCGGCAGGCTCTGGCGCAGGCGCTTGAGCAGGGTGAAGAAGTAGTAGGGCCCGTCGATCTTGTCGATCTCGCCGGTCTTCGAATGACCCACCACCATGCCCGGGCGGTAGATCCGGAACGGACGCTTGCACTCCTTGCGCACGATGCCTTCGGAATCGTGCTTGGTACGGAAATACGGGTGGTCGAGGTTCTCCGCCTCGTCGAACATGTCCTCGCGGAACACGCCCGCGTAGAGGCCGGCAGCGGCGATCGAGCTGACGTGGTGGAAACATCCGGCGCGGATTTCTCCAGCCAGTTCGACCGCATTGCGGGTGCCGTCGATATTGGCCGCCTGCTGCGACTCGGCGCTCGCGGAGAGGTCGTAGATCGCCGCCAGGTGGAAGAAGTGCTTGACCTTGCCGCGCAACTGCGCCAAAGACTCGGCGGACAGGCCGAGCTTCGGCTTGGTGAGGTCACCCGTCACTGCCTGCAGCCGGTCGCCGGCTTCCGGATAGCGTTCTTTCAAGGCCTCGAACTTGTCCTTCGATCCGCGCCGCACCAGCACATGGATGGTGCCCTTGCGCTTGAGCAGGTTGCCGATCAGGAAACGGCCGAGAAAACCGGTGGCGCCGGTGACGAAGTAAGTCATGAGTTGTGCCTCCCCCGAGGTCGTCGAGTCTGTGCCGCCGGGATGCCGGCGGATGGCCCCTAAGATAACCACGCGGGCGGCAGGCCGCCAGCCAAGTTGGCGCCTTCCTTCACGACGGACCCCTTGCGATTCGCCGTGCCCGGAACGATAGTGGCAGCCTTGACTTCGACGCCATCCGTGGAGAAAACGATGTCCGACATCGACAGCCAGTTCCAAGCCGCCACCGAAGCCGCAAAGCAGCTGCCGGAGCGCCCGGACAACGACACCATGCTGAAGCTGTACAGCCACTTCAAGCAGGCCACCGAAGGCGATGTGTCGGGTCCGAAGCCGGGTTTCTTCGATTTCGTCGGCACCGCCAAGTACGAAGCCTGGGAAAAACTGAAGGGACTCAGCCATGACGACGCGAAGAAGAAGTACATCGACCTCGTCAAGCGCCTCGGCGGCAAGTTCTGAGGGTGCCGTGAGCCAGGAAACCGGGCCAGTCAAGACGCGCGACCGCATCCTGGCGAAGAGCCTGGAGATGTTCAACGCGCAGGGCGAGCCGAACGTCACGACCAACCACATCGCCGACGAACTCGAGATCAGCCCGGGAAACCTCTACTACCACTTCCGCAACAAGGACGACATCATCGAGCAGCTCTTCGCACGTTTCGAAGAGCGCATCGGCGACGCCTTGCTGGTCCCCGAGGGGCGCACGCCCAACCTCGAGGACATGTGGCTGCAGATGCACCTCGTGTTCGAGTGCATCTGGGACTACCGCTTCGTCTATCGCGATCTGGTCGATCTGCTGACGCGCAGCCGCAAGCTGAAAATGCATTTCTCGCGCATCCTCAAACGTGCCCACGAGAGCATTTCCAAGGTCTGCACCGAGATGGTCAAGGCCGGCACGATGCTCGCAAGCCAGCGCGAGATCGAGGCCATCGCGCAGAACACGGTGGTGCTGACCACCTTCTGGCTGAACTTCCAGCAGATCAAGCCCGCCACCAGCGCCAAGACCGACGTCGACCTCGGCCGCGGGATCTACCAGGTCATGGTGCTGATCGCCCCGTACTTGAAGAGCGCCGAGCGGGCGCACCTGACGCGGCTGGCGGATCAGTATCTGGGTGGGAATTGAAGGAATGTTGTGGGTTGTGGGTTGTGAGTTGTGGCCGCACGAGCGAAGCGCGCTCTGGCTGCCCACAACCCAGAACCCACAACCCACAACTGACGATGCCCGGCCGGCACCGCCGGCCGGGCATGCAGCAGCCGTCAGGCCGCCTTGGCCTGCAGCGCCTTCACCTGGCGCGAGAGGTCGGCGACGCGGCGCGAGAGCACCTGCACGTCGGACTTGCTCGGCACGCCGAGGCGCGAGAGCACGCGGGTCACCTGGCCGCCGACCACGCCTTCGACCTGGGACAGGTTGGCGGCGGCCTTCTGCTGCACCTTGCCGATCACGCCGGTGACCTGCTCGCGCACGCCGGCGAAAGTGCCTTCAGCGAACTTCACGGTGCGCTCGCGCAGGTCCTGGCCCTGCTCGATGATGCGGTTGATCACGCGCACGCCTTCCTTGCGCGACAGCGCGACGGCGCCGAGCGACGCCAGCACCACCTTGCGGGCGGGATCGTTCTGGGCCGCGACATTGCGCTTGGCAACACGCGCGGGCTTCTTCGCGATGAGCTTCTTGGTAGCCATGTTTTTCTCCTTGTGGTCTCGCAAAAGGGGCGCGCGGGGTGTCGCGCTGAGGTCCAAGGTAAGAGCCGGCCGATAGAACAATCACACTAAGCAACGATTGCCTTCTCTACCGCATGCATGTCCTCCAGCAGCGGCGAAGCGCACCGCTTGCCAGCTCCAGCGCCATTGACGATGCTCTGCGGCTACCCAGTGCGCCCCGGAGGGCATGATGGCTGCGAAGAAGTGGGTCAAGTTTCCGCACACCAGTGCGGCCTACGACTATGCCGGCGCCAAGCTCGCGAAGGGCTGGGAGCGCCTGCATGCGGGCGATCAGGAACCTTTTCCGGACAAGAAGCATGTCGCGGCGCTGCAGAAGCGCTACCCGAAGATGAAGGAAGCTGGCGACGCCGAGGCGATCTCCATTGCGCTGCAGGACGCCTGGCGCGACTTTCACCGTGGCGAGTTCCAGAAGGCAGCAGAAGCCGGCGAGGGCCTCGGCGTGATCGGCGCCACCGTCGCCAACAAGGCCGAAGGCATCTACGCCACCTACCTTGCCAAGGAAGCCGATCGCGGCGCGCATTTCGAGCGCTGCGCGAAACGGGCGGAAGCGGCGATGGCAGCGATGCCCGACGAGGCCAATGCGCACTACTTCCACGCCTTCGCGCTCGGCCGCTACAGCCAGACGATCTCGATCACCAAGGCGCTGGCCCAGGGCCTGGGGGGCAAAATCAAGGAGAGCCTGGAGCGCACGCTGAAGCTCGCGCCCAAACATGCCGAGGCGCATACCGCGATGGGCCTGTACCACGCCGAAATCATCGACAAGATCGGCGCGCTGGTGGGCGGACTCACTTATGGCGCCAAGGCGGACACCGGCATGAAGCACTTCCAGGAAGCGCTGAAGCTCACGCCGCAATCGCCTATCGCGCACATCGAATACGGCAACGGACTGTTGATGATCTACGGCAAGAAGCGCGCGCCGGATGTAGTCAAAGCCTATGAGGCAGCGGTCGTTCTCAAGCCGGCGGATGCCATGGAGGCCCTGGATATCGACCAAGCCAAGGGCGAACTGGACGATTGAGGACCGCTGCTGGCCGACCTGCCTCGCCGCCCTTCAACCGGCGGCGCGGCTCATTCGAAACCGGACGCGAAAACCATCGGGGAGACGAAGGGAGCGGGTGACAGCGCCAACTGCTGCTCGTTCGGTATCGTTGAAAGGCACCATTCGAGCAGTTCGCCTGACTTGCCATCCGCTTCGGTGTCTTCGATCGTGAGGCGCCAGTTGCCGGCGCCCTGCACCGTCGCGAACGAAGCCAGCGCCTGCACCGGTGCCTTGCGACCCGAGATCGCCGGCTCCCAGGGATTGCAACCGGACGCGAGCTGAGTTCCATCGTCAGCAAACGCAACCTGCATGCGGGTTCCATTGACACATCCCGTTGCGGTCGGACGATCCATCAACAACAAAGGGCCAGCTGCATCAGGCGCGGTCTTGGTCAGGAGATACGCAGGTCGCTGACGTCGGCATGGTCTGCATGCACGGTCACGCGCAGATCCGGCACCGTCGAACCCGGATTCCCGGAGAGAGTTGCCGCGTCGAAATGCACGACGCCCCCGTCCGGAATCGCCCCGTTCGAAATCAGGAAACACGCCTGGGCAGTGCGAAAAAACCGGCGCGCAGGCGTCGACAGGAGTTCGTTGGAAATGCCGCAGGTGTTGCGTCCGAGAACGCGGTACTGATACGGCGTCGACGGATCGAGCGCCGTCAGCGTGCGGTGCTCGCTTTCGGTTCCGATCCAGCAGTAGTTGGGATCGTCGGGATCGCAGTCTTCGTAGGTGACGATCGGATAGGACGTTGATCCGCACTCCTCCGGCTCGACCGCACTGGCTTCGGTGCACTTGCCGGCATCCAACCGGTGACTGTCGATCTGTTGCGAAGACACCCAGCCGAACCAGGGCCGGGTCGGCATGTCGTTGACCCCGTCCGCCAGTTCGCGATAGGTCATCGGCGACGGTTCGAACTGCGTTTCGATCTGGATATTCGCCGTGGCGTATTGCACCGGCTGCCCGAAGAACCCCGAGGTCCTGCCGCGGAAGGACACCTGACGCACGCCCACCGTATTCACCGAACCGGTGAACAGGCCTACCAGGGTAGTGCCGCTGACCGTGTTTCCTCCCTGCGAGGCGCGCAGATACAGCGGGTTCGGCGAAACGCCCTGCATGAAATACCAGGGAAACAACTGCTGCCCCGGTTCCGTGTAGACGTACTCTTCCCAGGGATTACGCCACGAATAGCGGAACACCAGGCCCATCTGATTGTTGTGGCAGATCGTGTAGGGCGGCGCGTTATCGATGAAGCCGCCGGGGAAGAACGGCGTGTAGGTACGCGCATAGTCGAGGCGCATGCTGAAGTTCTGCGCAGCTGCGACCGTGTGCAGGCCAAGGCTGCCGATCAGGCAACTCGACAGCAGTGCAAGACGGCGAACATCGATCGAAGCCATGAATCTCTCCCACACTAGCCTGAGGCACTTAGGATAGAGCATTTAGAATCAAGCACAAAGCGCGCTCTTCTCAAGCTGTGTCGCAAGTCGCACCTGAGGAACACGCAAGCATCGGCGCGGGATTCACCGCGCAACCTCATGGGCGACTATTGTGCGCCTTCCGCTTGCGACCGGCACGTTCGGACTTTGGCGTGGCTTGCGCGGCACGGATGGCCAGCAGGCGCTCCGCAAGTTCAGGTGTGATTGGCCCGTCGCCGTCGTGCATCAAAGCGATCAGCAGCAGCTTTTCCAGCTCCGGACCGAAGCGCTCGATGATGCGGCCGGGGTCCGGGATCCGCCGGCTGTCGCCGATCAGCCCGAAATACACCGAACCGGCATAGCTCAAGATGCTGATCCCCATGCCGATCGAACCTGATTGCGGCACCCAGAACATCATCTCGCGCACCGGCGTACCGCAGAGATACAGCGGTTCCTGCGGGCCCGGGACATTGGTCGCCACCGTGGTGGCCTTGCGGCTCAGCATTTCCAGCGCCGGGCGCTGCAGGGCTGCGGGCCCCACGCCGAGGGCGCTGAGCAGGCCGAAGGACATCACCGCCTGGCGCGAGTGCTTCAGCTGCTGCATGTTGTCGCGCACTGCCTGCAGCCGCGCCACCGGGTTTTCCAGCCCGATCGGCAGGTCGAGGAACACCAGGCCGAAGTGGTTGCCGAGATCCTTCGCGTGCTCCAGCGGGCGAAGGTTGACCGGGATGGTCGCGCGGATCGTCAGCCCGTCGACATCATCGCCTCGCTCGATCAGGTAGGCGCGCAAGGCACCCGCGGCGCAGGCCATCAGGACATCGTTGACCGTGGCATCCAGCGCCTTGCCGACCGCCTTCACTTCCGCCAGCGGCAAGGGATGGCACCAGGCCACGCGCTTGAGCACGCCGAGCGGACCCTTGAAGCGAGTCGGCGGATCGTCTGCGAGCATCAGCGCGTGCACCAGTTCGCGCAGGATCTCGCTGGTCTCGTGCGCACCGGTCCTGGCCAGCGCCATCAGCGAGGTCGCCGCGGCCTGTGGATCGCGAACCAGCTCGAAGGCCTTGTGCATGCCCGCTTCGACCAGTTCGGCGGCGTGCTCCACCTGGTGCCGCGCCGGCGCCAGCAGGCGTTCGAACACGGTGCCGCCGGCCTGTTTCAGCTTCGACTTCGGATGCGGCTTGTGGTGCTTCGCGTGCGGCGTGGTGTCATGCAGCGAGAGCATCACCTGCACCAGCGCGATGCCATCGGCATAGCAATGGTGGATGCGCACAACCAGCGCCGCGCCGCCGTTGTAGTTCTCGATCAGGTGGTATTGCCACAGCGGCTTGCTCGGGTCCAGCGGCGAGCTGGCGAGGTTGCTGACGTACTCTTGCAACTCGTCCTTGCCGCCGGGCGCCGGCAGCGCCGCGCGGCGCACATGCCATTTGATGTCGAAGGTGTCGTCCAGCTCCCAGAACCACTGCCCCGAGAGTTCGACGGCGCGCTGGCGGAAACGCCGGAACGCAAGGAAACGCGCCTCCACGGTGCGCCTGAGCACCTCGATGTCCAGCGCGTGCTCGAGCACGATCACGCCGGTGATCATCATCAGGTTGGTCGGTCGCTCCATCCGCAGCCAGGCGGTGTCGACCTTGGACATCGGTTCGTGCTGGTTCATGGCGATACTCGCAGTTTGCGGCATCCTGCCACGTCTACCGGGCAAACACGATGATCCCGCTCAGACCGCCAGAAACGCCCGCACCACCCGCACCACCCGCTGCATCGCCTCGGCGAGCACCTGCTCGATCTCGTGCATGCCGATGATCTGTTGCGTGCCGCAGCCCGCTGCCGGATTGGCGACCACCGCCAGGCTGGCGTAGTCCAGGCCCGCCTCGCGCGCCAGCACGGCTTCGGGCATCGAGGTCATGCCGACCAGGTCGCAGCCGTCGCGGCGCAAGCGCGCGATCTCGGCGCGGGTTTCCAGCCGCGGGCCCTCGGTGACCGCGACGCAGCCGCCGTCATGCACCGCCACGCCGGCAGCACCGGCCGCCGTCAGCAGCCGCTGGCGCAAGGGCTCGCCGAAGGGGTCGGTGAAGTCCACATGCTCGACCGCCAGGTCCTCGAAGTCGCTGAAACTGCTGAGGCGCCCGTGGGTGTAGTCGATCAGTTGGGTCGGCGCGGCAATCGCGCCGGCGGACGCCCAGTCGGCGATGCCGCCGACCGCGTTGATCGCAACGATCTCGCGTACCCCGGCATCCTTCAGCGCGACGATGTTGGCGCGGTAGTTCACCCGGTGCGGCGCGATCCGGTGCGGCGTGCCGTGGCGCGCGAGGAAGGCGACCGCCCGGCCAGCGATGGTGCCCTGCACCACCGGGCCGGAGGGCATGCCGTAGGTCGTGCGCGCCTCGATGCGGCCGCTCTCGACGATGTCCGCGATGCGGCCGAAGCCGGTGCCGCCGATGATGCCGATGGGCGCCGCGCTCATGCGGCGTAGATGCCGAACAGGCTGCGGCCGTGTTCTTCGTAGTCCATGCCGAAGCCGAACACATAGCGGTCAGGCACGGTCAGGCCGACGAAATCGGCCTGGATTCCGGGCACGCAACGGTCGTGGTCCTTGCGCACCAGCACCGCCACGTAGACTGCCTTGGCGCCCTGCTCGACCGCGTACTTCTTCAGCGCTTCGAGCGTGTGGCCTTCGTCGAGGATGTCGTCGACGAACAGGATCACGCGGTCCTTGAAATCGTAGCGCGGGCGCGCCTTCCAGTAGAGCTCGCCGCCGCTGGTGCCGCCGTGGTAGCGGGTCACGTGCACATAGTCGAAATCGAGGTCGACGCTGGCGCCGATGCGTGGCGCAAGCATGCCCGCCGTGATCAGCCCGCCGGTCAGGACCGTGACGTAGATCGGCTGCTCGCCATCGAGCTTGTCGACGATGGCGGCGGCCATGCGATCGATCGCCGCTTCCAGTTCGGCGCGGTCGAACAGCAGGTCGGAGCGCGCCAGCACCGCCTTGAAATCGAGTTCCGTCATGATTACGTGAGCTCCAGCAAAGCCTCCAGCCTAGCGGCGCGACGCGCCCAAGTCGAGCTTTCGCGCGCGCGCCGCTGGGGTGCACGCAGGCGTCCGCGCAGGCGCTGCGCAAGGCGGGCATTGGCCTTCAGGCGCAGTTCGCGTGCGGCCGCCAGCGCGGTCGGCACCAGCTGCGGATCGCACACCAGGATCAGGTCACAGCCAGCGTCCCGATGCGCGGCGAGGCGCGCACCAACATCGCCCAGCGCGGCGCCAGCGACCATGCCGATGTCGTCGGAGATCACCACCCCCTCGAAACCCAGCGCCGAGCGCAGCACATCCTGGATCCAGTAGCGCGCATAGCCGGCGGCCTCCTTGCACACCGCCGGATACTCGACATGCGCCATCATCACCGCGCGCGCACCGGCGAGCACGCCGACCGCGAACGGCAGCAGGTCCTGGTCGCAGATCTCAAAGCCCGGCCGGGCGTCGATGGCACGGTCGTGATGGGTGT
Source organism: Rhodanobacteraceae bacterium (assembly GCA_016713135.1). Taxonomy (NCBI): domain Bacteria; kingdom Pseudomonadati; phylum Pseudomonadota; class Gammaproteobacteria; order Lysobacterales; family Rhodanobacteraceae; species Rhodanobacteraceae bacterium. The sequence continues at coordinate 48,337 of JADJPR010000005.1, forward strand.
CGGCGAGCACGCTGCCGTGGCCGGGGAAGTGCTTCAGCGTGGCCGGCATGCCCACCCGCTGCAGGGTGTCGGCGTAGATCGTCGCCAGTTCCGCACAGGCCTCGGGCGCGGCGTCGAATGCACGGTCGCCGATCGCCAGGTTGCCACGCGCCAGATCCGCGACCGGCGCGAAGCTGAGGTCGAGGCCGGCGGCGAGCACTTCGGTGGCCATGATCTCGGCGTGCAGTCGCGCGGCCCGGCGCGCCGCGGCGGGCTGCTGGCGGTACAGGGCGCCGATGCGCGCCAGCGGCGGCAGCGCCGTGAACCCGGCGCGGAAGCGCTGCACCCGCCCGCCTTCCTGGTCGACCGCAATCACCGCGTCCGGATCGCAGGCACGGATGGCGGCGCAAAGATCGGCCAGTTGCGTCGGATCCGCGTAGTTGCGGGTGAACAATATCGCCCCGGCGACCGCCGGATCCGCCAGTTGGGCGGCCTCTTCCGGCATCAGCCGGGTGCCAGACACCCCAATCATCAGTGACGTCATCGAGCCTCCCATTGGCTGTAGGGGTGACGCACCAGGTTGCTGTTCATGTAGCGCGCGTCATGGGTGACTTCGCTCCCGAGCCATTCCGGCTGCGGATAGGCCTCGTCCGCCGCGGCGAGTTCCACTTCGGCCACGATCAGCCCCGCATTCGCGCCGTCGAACTCATCGATCTCGAACACGTGGTTGTCGATCTCGACGAAATGCCGCGTCTTCGACACCACCGGGCCATCGGCCAATTCCGCCAGCATCACCTGCGCGTCGGCGACCGGAATCGCGTACTCGAACTCCAGCCGCGTGGTGCCCAGGCGCGCGCTCTTGATGTTCAGCCACGCCCGCCCGCCGCCGATGCGCACCCGCACCGACGAGCGCGTGCCACCGAGGTAGCCCTGCGCCAGGTACTCGCTGCGACTCACCTGCGCGCGCCAGGCGTCGCTGGCGAGCAGGAACTTGCGTTCAATTTCGATCGCCATCAGTAATGACCTCCGTGCAGCATGGGGATGCGTGAGCAGCATTCTTGTCCGCAAAGGACGCAAAGGACGCAAAGGAAAGCCCTCTCGGTCGAACCTGAGGTTGTCATCCGGTTGAAGCCACAGACAACTGTTTCTGCATCTTCCCGTGCTTCCCTTTGCGTCCTTTGCGGACAAGAAACTCTCTTGATCAGCGCCGCACGAACAGCGCCATGCTCTCGACATGCGCGGTGTGGGCGAACATGTCCATCGCGCCGGCGGCGACCAGGTCGAAGCCCTTGGCGACCAGCAGCGCGGCGTCGCGCGCCAGGGTGCCGGGGTGGCAGGAGACGTAGACGATGCGCTCGACATCCTTGCCGGGCAGGTAGTCGAACACGCGCTCGGCGCCGGCGCGCGGCGGGTCCAGCAGGATCCGGGTGTAGCGTGCGCGCGCCCAGGCGGCGTCGCGCTGGTCCTGGCTGAGGTCAGCCACCGCGTAATCGATATTGTCCAGGCCCGCGCGCTGAGCGTTCTGGCGTGCGCGCGCCAGCAGCCCCGCGTCGCCCTCGACCCCGAACACGCTCGCTGCGCGACGCGCCAGCGGCAGGGTGAAGTTGCCGAGGCCGCAATAGAGGTCGAGGACTTGGTCGCTGCTGCCGACATCCAGCAGATCGATGGCCTGCGCAACCATCGCGCGGTTGATGCTGTCGTTGACCTGCACGAAGTCCAGCGGCAGGTAGGCCAGGCGCAGGCTGTCGTCGATGGCGTATTCCAGTTCCGGCGGCGGCGTGCCGTCCAGGCCCACCAGGCTGTCGAGGCCGGCCGGCTGCAGCACGATCTGGAATCCGTGCGCGGCGCCAAAGGCCGCCAGGCGTTCGCGATCGGCCGCGGTGAGCGGCACCAGGTTGCGGAACACCAGCACGACCTTTTCCGCCGCAGCGACTTCGATCTGTGCGATCGCCGCGCGCGCATCCATCTGCGAGACCAGATCGGACAAGGCGCCGATGCGGGTGCCGACGCGCGGATCAAGCACCGGGCAGTGCTCGATCTCGGCCACGTAGCGCCCGTTGGCTTCGCGAAAGCCCACCAGTGCGCGGCCCTTCTTCTCGACGAAGCGCACCGACAGGCGCGCCTTGCGCCGGTAGCCCCAGATCTCGCGCTGCAGCGCAGGCAGTACGCGCTCGGGGCGCACCTTGCCGATGCGCTCCAGGCTGTCCATCAGCTGCTTCTGCTTGAACTCGATCTGGCGCAAGGGATCGAGGTGCTGCAGGCTGCAGCCGGAGCACACCGAGACGTGCGCGCAGCGCGGCTCCACCCGGTCCGGGCTGGCCTGCAGGATCTCCTCGGCCGCGGCGTCGTCGTACTGCCGATGACGCTTGACCAGGCGCGCGCGCACCTGCTCGCCCGGCAACGCGCCGTCGACAAACACCGCCTTCTGCCCCGCGCGTGCGATGCCGCGCCCGTCGTGGGCCAGATCCTCGATCAGCAACTCCAATGCAATCCCCGCCTTCCGCCGTGGCAATCGCACAATCTAGCGGGGATACTGCCCTTTGGCCACGCAATGTGCCCAATCATGACGCAGCTCCGATGCTTGCTGGTCGATGACGACGCCATCTCGGCGGTCTTCGTGGGCGATTGGCTGGCGGCGCGCGGCTGGGAGGTGCGGCACGCGGAAACGCTTGCGGGAGCCGATGCGGCGCTGGCACAAGGCGAATTTGAGCTCTGGCTGGTCGACCGTCGGCTCCCCGATGGCGATGGCCTGGCCTGGCTGGGTCGGCGCCTTGCCGGATGCTGCCAGTCGACTCCGCGCTGCCTGCTGGCGAGCGGGGAGCGTATCGCCGCCGATGCCCTGCCGCCCGGCGTGGGCAGCCTGCGCAAGCCGCTCGACACGGAATGGCTGAGCGCATGGCTGGAGTCACAACCGGCGAACGCTGCGACCATGGATGCCGTAGAGCAGCCGTCCACGTCACTACTCGAGGACGAGCGCGCCCTCACACGCTTCGGCGGCAATCGCGCAGCACTGCACTCGCTGCGCCGGATGCTGCTGGCAGAACTTCGCGACAGCGTCAGCTGGCGCGCGAGCCTGGCGCAATCGCCAACGCCGGCAGCCGCGCTGGACGCACTGCACCGGCTACGGGCGGGATGCACGCTGACCGGTTGCGTGCGACTGGGAGCCGTGGCCGAGGAACTCGAGTCAGCGCTGCGCGCTGGCGCGCCTGCGCGTCCGGATTCCCTGCAGGCACTGGATGAGGCGCTGCGCGCCACGATGCTGGCCCTGGGTGCAGAGTGACCGCTGCTCAGCGCCCGAGCTTGGCGAGCAGCCCCCAGGATTGCAGCGGTTCTCCGCGCAACTGCTGGCCGATCAACTCCCGCAGCAACCGGCGCAACTCACGCAGCTGCTCGGGCGCGGGCAGGTCGTCGCGATCCATTCCCAGGAGCGCCGCACCGCTGTAGCCAGGCGCCGGTTCTGCCACGCGCACGAAGCCGTGGTCCGGTTCGAAGCGGTAACGCCCGTCGGGATCGAGTGCATCGCCGGCGGCGTCGCTGGCGAAATCGGCGGCATAGCCCATCGCCTGCAGCAGATCGCGTTCGAAGCGACGCAGGGTCCAGGCCAGCGAGGGCGTGTCGACCAGTTCCTGCATGGTCGCCGCATAGCGCTGGAACAGTTGCGGATGCGCGTCCCCGCGCGGCAGCAGGCGGACCAGCAACTCGTTGCAATACAGGCCACCCAAAGCATGGTCGGCACGCAACAGCAGCGCCGGGCCGGCGGGTTCGGCACGCACCAGTCGCTGCAAATCGCCGCTGCCGCCGAAGTCCAGCCGCAGTTCCTGGAATGGTTGCAACAGCGCTGGAAGCGCACTCTTCGAACCGCGCGCGCCACGGGCGATCAGGCCGATACGCCCGTGGTCCGGCGTCCACGCTTCCAGCAGCAAGCTGGATTCGGAATATTGCCGGCGGTGCAACACAAAGGCCGGCTGGTCCGCTACACGCATTGCCGCAACATCCTCGCCGAGCTAGTGCCCCAGGGGACACTAGCGCCTGTGCGCGGCGATCACCGCCACGCCGAGCAATCCCAGCAGCAGCACGAGCAGGCGCATGGCCCCAGGGCCGAGCGCCGGCACCGCCCGCGGCGGTGGCGCGCCGAACAAGCCAGCCGCGCGGGCCATCGCGCGACGGCCGACCTGCTGGCCGAGCAGGCGCCCGGGGAAATCATCGTAGGCCGGATGGATGCCGCCGTAGATGCGTGAAATCCCGGCCTCGTCGGCGGCGTCGAAATAGGTCGCGTATTGCAGGTCCATCGGCTGGCTCGGGCCAAACTCGAAACCGAGCGGGAATCCGCTGCCGTCGGTCGCGGCGCGGAAGCTGGCCAGCCCGCCGGGAAAGAAGGCGGAGCCGGTGAAATCGGCCAGCACCTCGGCCGCGCCGCGCGAAAAACCACTGTGCCCGGAGGTGTAGCCCGGAAATGGCGGAGTGACGAATGCGCGCGCCTGGTAGGGGATCCAGCGATCGCCCAGGATCCAGGCCACGCCACCGGCCTGGGACGCGGGCTGCGGCGGATGGCCCGCCCAAGCCAGGATGGCAATCCGGCCGACACTCGCCGCCAGATGCGCATGCCGCTGGCCCGGCGCGCTCGATTCGGCAGTGACCAGTTCGATCAGACCGGGCACCAGCGGCAAGCCATTCGCATGGTAGGCGGGCAGCGCCGGGTCGCTGGACTGCCCCAGGCTGGCCATTTCGCGGATCAGCGTGATCGGGCGTGAGGCATTGCCAAGGAACTTGGTTTCCCAGGTGGCGATCGCCACGTCGTGCAGCGCCGCATTCAGCGCGAGATAGAGCTTCACATCCCAGTCGAGTCGCGCAAGCACCGGCCCCGAGCCGCGGAAACGTCGCGCCAGCGCCGGGTGATCGGAGACCGCATTGGCAATCTCGTTCCAGTGGCCGGGCGGTGTCGACGAGCGCGGGCCGTCGGCCCAGAACTCGGACACCACACGCGCGTAGTCGCCCAGCAGGACGAAGTTGTCTGCATAGGGCTGCCCGGTAACCGGGTTCACGGCGTGACCGCTGCCGTCGTTGGTGCCCACCGGATGGTTGCCGCGCACCCGCGGCGAGTGGTTGAGCAACGCCGTGTTCGCTGGCGTCAACAGGCTGCTGGCGCGGATGACCTCGACGATGTCCGCGCGCAATTGCGCGTCCCCGGCACCGCCCAGGCGCGGCGGCGGCGCCAGGCTTACATACGGTTGGCCCGGCGCCGGGCGTTGGATCGCGAAAGGCTCCACCTGGCGCCAATGCGAAGTCAGGAAGGTCTGCACGCCCGGCGCCCCGGGCGGGATCAGCGGCTGCCATGCATTGATGTCGACCAGGCCGCCGGTGCCGGGCAGTTGCACCAGCATCGGCGCATTGGTGGGAAAGAAGGGCACCGGATCCACATAGCTGCCCTGCTGGTTGGATCCATCCTGCAATCCGCGCGCGATGATGGCCGCAGCGATGCGGTTGCCCACCGCGGCGGGCGATGAGCCGGATGTGGTCGTGTTGCTGGTGTCCAGTCCCAGCTCGCCCATGCACGCGTCGAAGCGCGCGAACGAGGTGCTTTGTCCGGGCGAGCCGGCGAACCGGTTCAGCAGCATGCGGTAGGCGGCGTAACTGATGGCGACGGGCTGATCGCCAGCCGGCCGCCCCGCCGCCGCGGGCGACTCGTCGGCGTAGACCGGCAGAGCCAGCGGGTCGTAGGCGGCGAAGGCATCGTAGATCGCCGCGGAGACATGGAACAGGTTGCGCGCATGCACCGTGGGGCGAGGCGCGTCGATGCGGATCGCCGCCAGCAGTTGCTCGTTCCACATACGCGCCACCGAGCGCTCGCCGCTGCAGGCCAGCGATTCGGGCAGGTCGGCGCGCGTCGACGGCGGCAGTGACACCGGTGCGGCGATCGCAGCGGCGCCCAGGAACAGGAAGATCGCGCAGGCTGCGCGAGGTTGCGGCAAATGCATGAGCTCAATTCTCGAAACCGTGCGCGAACAGCACGGCGCTGGGGTGGAAGATCGTGTGCTTGCGGTCGGCGTCCAGCGAGCCGAGGGCGGCGACACTACCATCGGGCCAGCGCAATTCCACCGTCGCCGACGTGAAGGCGCCCAGGCCGAAATGCAGCTGCGGCTCATGACTGGCGCCGCGCGACTCGCCGGACCGGAGTTCACGGATCTGGCGCGCGCCGTCGGCTGTGGTCAACGTCAGCAACGCTCCGAGCGCATCGCGATTGCGGTCCGCCGCGCCACGCAATTCGAAGGCCATCCAGTGGTTCCCGCTCGTCTGGTCGTTACGGTACAGCCGGTAGCCCTCGTTCCAGTGGCCGAGCACGAGGTCCAGGTCGCCGTCCTGGTCGTAATCCAAGCGCGCGGCGCTCTCGGTCGGACGGATCTGGGCCAACGCGCCGCTGTCCGGTGTGATGCGCAGGAAATCGCCCCCGGTGTTGCGGAACAACTGGTCCTGGTTGGGGGTGTTGGAGAAGCCGCCCGAGGCGATCGCAAGGAAGGCGTCTTCCCAGCCATCGTTGTCGAAGTCGGCGAAGATGGTGCCCCAGCCGACCGCGAAATGATTGAGCGCAGACCCGGTCTCGCGCTGGAAGGACAGCGGCGCGGTGCCCTGGCCACGCAGGAACATCTGCTCGTCCACACTCGAATAGAAGAGGTCCCAGTCACAGTCACGGTCCACATCGCCCACCGCAATGCCCATGCCGAAGGCCGGGACGTCGGCGCCGCTCGCGGCAGCCATGTCGACCAGACACAGCACGCGGCAGCCAGGACCGGCATTGCGCCAAAGGGTATTGCCCTTGAGCTTGTCGTTGACCACGTAGAGATCCGGGCGCCCATCGCGGTCGAGATCGCTGATTACCGCCGCGAGCACCGGCCGCCGCAGTTTCTGGCGCTCCTCCACGCTGAACTCGGCGGTGATGTTGGTCCACTGGCCGGGCGCCGTCTGTAACACCACGCGGTCCAGGTTGTCGGGGTTGCTGACGTCCGGAGAGGCGGAGTCCGGATAGACGCCGATGTAAATGTCGAGCAAGCCGTTGCCGTCCAGGTCACCCCAGGCCAACGCGTCCGTATGCGGTGGGTTGAACCCGGCGGGCGCGTGGTCGAGTTCGGGCACCATCGCGTTGACGAAGCGACGGCCGCCGAGGTTGCGCATCAGCAGGTTGGACTGGCCGCGACAGCCTATGTAAACGTCGGTCCAGCCGTCGTTGTCGTAGTCCGCCGCTGCCGCCACGCTGCACGCGGTGCCCGCGAACATCGCATTGACTTCGGCCAACTCCTCGAAGGTTCCGTCACCGCGATTGAAGTACAGGCGGGTAGGATTGAGGTAGCCAGTGACCAGGATGTCGCTCCAGCCATCGTGATCGTAGTCGGCAACCGCGATACCGCCAGCCGGAATGTTGGCCAGGAACGAGGGCGTGAAACCGGACGGGCCAGACACATCGGTGAATGGCTGAGCGTCCAGGCGCGCCGCCGGCAGCATCGCGCAGAGCGCAATCAAACATTGGATGACCAGCTTCACGCAGTCGCTCCGTCGCTCGGGCCAACTGATCATCAAGGCATCCGGACAGTATCGTCAATGCCGCATGCACGGCCGATCGCTCCGGCAGCGAGCGCACTTCGTGGCCTATGCCTCAGGGATCGCCGGCGCCGGCATCAAGACCGCGATGCGTGCTCTCGATACAGCCAGCGCGCGGTTCAGCCCGGTGCGAGATCCACCGCGAAGCACCCAATCGCAGAGATCGCGGACTGTGCTTTTGGACGCAAAGGACGCAAAGGACGCAAAGGAAATCAAACGCGATACAGCGCTGGGGTATCCCCGGCACTTGCTGTCTTTGCGTCCTTTGCGTCCCTTTGCGTCCTTTGCGTACTCAATCACAGGGTCGTCGTTTCGCACGGGCTGAAAATGTATGAAATTCAACACCTTGGCGCATGTTCGGTGAGAGTTCCGGTCGCCCCTGCCGGTGCGCTTATTCGCGCATCGAACTTCTTCGCGACCCGCGCCACTTTTCTTGTCCGCAAAGGACGCAAAGAACGCAAAGGGAGCGAAAGCGGTTTCCGCTCTTCTTTGCGTCCTTTGCGTCCTTTGCGGACAAACTGCTCTTCAGATCAATGAGTTATCGGATGTTCGGTGAGAGGGGCTGAAAATGTATGAAATTCAACACCTTGGCGCATGTTCGGTGAGAGTCCCGGTCGCCCCTGGCGGTGCGCTTGTTCGCGCATCGAACTTCTTCGCGACCCGCGCCACTTTTCTTGTCCGCAAAGGACGCAAAGAACGCAAAGGAAGCGAAAGCGGTTTCCGCTCTTCTTTGCGTCCTTCGCGTCCTTTGCGGACAAACTGCTCTTCAGATCAATGAGTTATCGGATGTTCGGTGAGAGGTCGCAAGGCGCACCGGAAACGGGATATCACGCGCTTCCTGCTGCTCTCTGCGTCCTCTGCGTCTCCGCGTTGAACCTGTCCGGTCGGCAGCGCGCCTGCTCAGCACAGGGCGAAGCCCACCGCCGCCCGCGCGTGCAGCGCGGTGGTGTCGAACAGCGGCACCGACGCGTCGGCTGCGGACACCAGCAGCGAGATCTCGGTGCAGCCGAGGATCACGGCCTGCGCACCCGCCGCCACCAGGTTGCTGATCACCTCCCGGTAGCGCGCTCGCGACTCCTCGCGGATCACGCCCAGGCACAGCTCCTGGTAGATGATCCGGTTGACGTCCTCGCGCTCCGCCGCGGCGGGAACCAGCACGTCCAGGTCATGACGGTCGATGAGCCTGTCGCGGTAGAACGCCTCTTCCATCGTGAACCGCGTCCCCAGCAGGCCCACGCGGGTGTGTCCCGCGGCGACGATGGCCGCCGCGGTGGCATCGGCGATGTGCAGCAGCGGGACCGCCACCGTCGCCTCGATGGCCGCTGCGACCTTGTGCATGGTGTTGGTACACAGCACGATGGCCTCGGCACCGGCGGCCTGCAGCGAGCGCGCCGCATCCGCCAGCAGTCGGCCCGCCGTGTCCCAGTCGCCGGCGCGCTGGAGCACTTCGATCTCATGGAAGTCCACGCTGTAAAGCACCAGCCTGGCCGAATGCAATCCGCCCAGCCGCGCCTTCACCGCCTGGTTGATGAGCCGGTAGTAGGACTCGGTGGATTCCCAGCTCATGCCGCCGATCAGGCCGATCAGTTTCATGCGATCAGGCGCCATGCAGCCCGACGGCCCAGTAGACCGCGATGCCCATCTGCACCGCGAAGGCGGTGAAGCGGGCGGTGACCGCCGCCGGCGAGGTGGATCCCAGGTGGATCAGCGATTGCACCATCCGCGCGCCGAGGAAGGCATAAGCCAGCGGATCGGTCACGTGGGTCTTGCCCGCGAGCACCGCGACCACCATCAGGCCGCCGAAGATCGGCAGCCCCTCCACGCAGTTCGCGTGCGCGCGCGCCAGTCGCTGCATGAACGGCGAAAGCGTGGAGTTCTGCGGATCGAAGCCGTTCGCCACCACCGCGCCAGTGAGGACCAGCTTGCTGCGAATCGCCTCCATCAGCACCAGCAGGAACAAGGACCAGCAGATGAAGCCGAGCAAGGCGAGCAAGGTGGTGGACAATGGAGGGGCTCCAGGGCGAAGGGGAAACAGCCGCGAGTGCGCCCGCGCGCAGACGGTGACCCAGTCACTCCAGGCGGGGGGCAGCCCCGCGAGTGTATGGGCGGCCTGCATGGCCCGGCAATGCGCGCCGAAGCGGTCGCCACCGGGGTGACCGGGGCTTACGCCGGGACGGAGACCGCCCGCGGCACCGTTCGTGCGCTGAGCACGCGCGCCAGCATCGCCAGCGCCGCAGCGCCGCCAAAGACCGCCACGAAAGCGGCCGCCGGCGAAGAGTCGCGCAGCGCCACGAACAGCGCGCCCACCAGCGCCAACGCGGCGGTGGTCGCCAGCGCATCGGCCAGTTGCAGCGCCGAGCTGTGGCGGCCCTGTTCGTGCTCCGGGGACAGTGTCAGCAGCAGCACCGACAGCGACGGAAAGGCCAGCCCGATACCGAGGCCCACCAGCGCCCAAGCCAGCACCGCCCAGGTGGCCTGCCCCAGCCCGGCAAGCACCGCCAACAGCGCCAACGCCGTTGTCAGCAGCGCCAGGCCCGCGGCCAGCACCCGCTGGCGCGCGCGCGTGTCGCGCACGCGCCCCTGGCAATGGCTGCCGATGCTCCAGCAGAGCGCGCCAGCGGTCAGCGCGAAGCCCGCCGCCTGGTGACTCCAGCCCTGCTGCAGGTTCAGCCACAGCGGCAGGAAAGCCTCGGCGGCGAAGAAAGCGCCCGCCACCAGTCCCCGCAGGGCGATCACACTGGGCAGGCCGCGCGCCGCCCGGAGTGTGCCGTGCGGCAGCAGCCGCGCGCTGGCCACACTCAGGACCACCAGCGCCGAGAGCACCGACCATGGCGACGCAGTACCTGACGCGCTGGCCAGTTCATGCAGGGCCAGCGCCGCCAGCGCCGCCACCACCGCAGCGGCGATCGGCGGCGACCCGCCCGAGGCTGCCCGTGCCGGCGGCCCCAGGCGCCGCGCAGCCGGCAGCACCGCAGCCGCCACGGGAGGCAGTGCCAGCAGCGCAGACAGGAAGACCCAGGGCCAACCCAGCAGGTCCACCAACATCGCCGCCACTGCCGGGCCCACCAGTGCCGGGATCACCCACGCCGCCGAAAACATGGCGAACAGCCGCGGCCGCAGGGCGGGCGGATACAGCCGGCCGACGACGACGTACAGCGTCACGCCCAACGCCCCGCTGCCCAGCCCCTGCAGCACGCGCCCGGCGATCAGCATCGGCATCGAAGTTGCGATGGCTGCCAGCAGCAATCCGCAAGCGAACAGCGCCAGACCAACCGCAGTCGCCCGGCCGGGACCGCGCCGGTCGCAGTCCGTTCCGGCCGCCACCATCCCGATCACGCTGGTTGCCAGGGTCGCGCCGAAGGCGAGCGCATAGCGATCCAGTCCCGCGAGCGCAGCGGCGATGGCCGGCATCGCCGTGGCCACGGCCATTGCCTCGAATGCCAACAGCGACACCAGCACCAGCGCTGCCAGCGACACCGCCCTGAGCCCCGGCGCGAACAGCCCCGGTTCCGTCTCCACTGCCATGCTCGTGTCCATCTTGCCTCCTGCGTCGGGAGGCAGGACCATAAAAGCTCAGGTCAACTTGAGGTCAAGCGATGGATCTGGCGATCGGCGACGTGGCCCGCCGCAGCGGCGTGGCGGTGTCCACCCTGCACTACTACGAGGCGCGCGGCCTGATCGCCGCGCAGCGCAGCGGCGGCAACCAGCGTCGTTATGCGCGCGACGTGTTGCGCCGGATCGCGTTCATCCGCGCGGCGCAACAGGTAGGCATCGGCCTCGACGAGATCGGCGCAGCGCTCGCCGAGCTGCCGCAACAGCGCACGCCAAACAAGACCGACTGGGCGCGCCTGTCGGCGGCCTGGCGCGAGCGTCTGGACCAACGCATCGCGGCCCTCATGCAGTTGCGCGATACCCTGGGCAACTGCATCGGCTGCGGCTGCCTGTCGCTACGCGCCTGCCGGCTGTACAACCCCGCCGACGAACTGGCACAGCGGGGTCCTGGCGCACGCCGCTGGCTACGCTGAGGACAGGCGACACACGATGCCGGGGCGCCGGTCCCGCCTTCGCTCACGGCACCGTCGCGTACTGCGGCAACCCGTCGCAGATCTCGTAGTAGTCGCCCTTTTCGGACACGAAGACGTGCAACTCGGTGTGGGTGCCGGTGGGGCCGTCGAAGGCGCCCATGGCGATGCCGATCCAGTCGCGCGCCGGGGGATCGAAGAACATCGAGCACCCGCAGTGCCTGCAGAATCCGCGGCGGACCTTGGCCGAGGATGCGTACCAGCTGAGCGCATCCGCGCCAGTGATGGTGAGGGCTGACTTGGGCACGTCGGTGGATACGAAATAGTGCCCGGAGGATTTGCGGCAGGCGCGACAGTGACAGGCATCGGGTGGCTTCAAGTCGCCAACGACGCTGAAGCGGACAGCGCCGCACAAGCAGGATCCGGTGTGCATCGATCTCTCCTCGCAGGGCGTTTCAGACACGCAGGCAGCCGCGGAAACCGCGCGCGGCGTAATAGGACTGCGCGCCGTTGTGGTAGGTGAACACGCTGTCGTAGCGGCGGTCGCAGAACAGCGCGCCGCCGAGCGCGCGGATCGACGCGGGAGTCGCGATCCAGCTCGACGTCTTCAGGTCGAATTCGCCGCAAGCCTGCAGCGCGCGGTACTGCGCCTCGGTCAGCAGTTCGATGCCGATCCCGGCCGCCATGCCCAACGCGCTGCCCGCCGGCTTGTTCTCCTTGCGCGCCGCCAGCGCGGCCTCGTCGAAGCACAGGCTGCGGCGGCCGGCCGGGCTCTCCGCCGAGCAATCGACGAAACACAGATGCCCGTCCTCGAAGCCACCGACCAGGTCCGGCTCGCCGCCGGTGTCCTCCATCCGCGCCAGCACCGGCAGCGCCAGTGGGCGTGCATCCAGGTGCGCCTGCACGCTCGTCCAGTCCAATCCCGGGTGGCGCTCTGGATGCTGCCGGAAGCGGCGAGTCAGGGTTTGCAGCAGGTCGTTGAATGCGGCGGTCATCGGAGCGGACGCTGGCGGCGGCAGCGCCCACCATCGCGGCGGGCGCGGCGCCGCGCAAGTGCCGCCAGCAGGTCAGGGTGCTGGCCGGAAATGCCGCTTCAGGTAGTCGTCGACGGCCGGATCAGCCGGCGCGGGTTCGGCCAACTGCAGGTGCTGGTGCAGCATCTGCTCGATCAGGAACAGATGCGCCTCGCGCGCGGTGTCGTCGCGCTGGCGGTGGCCGGCGTTGGGATCGATCAACAGTGCCAGCGACTTGCCGGCCAGCCGGGCGCGTGCGGCGTACTCAATGACGCCGGCAATGCCCACGCGCTGATCGGCGCCCCCGGCCACCACCAGCACGGGCCGGCGCAGTTGCGCCACATTGGCCAGCGGAGATTGCGCGCTCAGCCGCGCCATCTGTGCCGGGTCGGCGACATCCAGGTCGAGCATGCGCAGCCAGTCGGCCATCGGCACATAGCGCTCCAGCGCCAGGGACTCCGCATTGCGCAGCACCCAGCGCAGGGTCCAGGCGAAATCCGGCGGCGGCACGAAGGCAACCGCCATGCGGTAGAGCTCGGGCGAATGGGTGACGCCCTGAAGTGCCACGTAGCCGCCAAAGGACGCGCCAACGAGCGCCACTCGCTGCGGATCGCCGATGCCGGCGGCGAGCAGGGCGCGCACACCATCGTCGATGTCCTGCTGCACCCGGCCGTGGCCGAAGTCTCCGCGCGCAGCCCGCAGGTAGGCCTGGCCGTGCCCGGTGGATCCGCGATGGTTGGGCGCAAACACGATGGCGCCCCGGCTGGCGATGAACTGCGCCAGCGGATGGTAGCCCGGCTGCCAGTGACTCCAGGGCCCGCCATGCGCCAGCACCACCAGCGGTATCCCTCGCGGATCGCCTGCCGGGCGGAGGAGGAAACCATGCAGGCGCATGCCATCACTGGCGGTCCAGGCGTGGGCCTCAGGCCGCAAGCCCGGGCGCGCCGTCCCGGCGCGCTCCTGCAGGACCAGGCGCAGTTCCCCGGTGCGCGGATCGTAGCTGTGCCAGCGCGCGAAAGGCTGGTCCAGGGGACGCTCTTCGACCAGCCAGCGCGCCGTGCCGACCTGCGGACGCAGTGCGCTGTCCGGAAAGCTGCGCTGCAGATGCGCCACGGCCGCATGATCGCGTGGATCGATTGCCGCGATCTGTGCCCGGGTGCTGCGATATCCCGCAATCCGCGGTCGCCCGCTGGCATCGCTCTCGATGAAGTCCAGGTCCGCCTCACCCAGCGGATCGCGCGCCACGGTGCTGAATCCGCCCTTCCCCAGCTTCACGATCCGCGCCAGGCCGGCGGGGTCTCCGATGGGCGAGTCGGTGCGCAGCCAGAGCGCGCCGCCCACCTCTGCGAGCGGCGTGCAGCGCACCAGTCCCGGGCAGTGCAGCAGCGCCTCGCCAGTGCCCGCCTGGCGCAACACCAGCGCCTGGTCCTCCAGCCGTTGCAGCCAGCGCAAGCGTCCTTGCGCATCCAGTGCATGGCCCGTGATGCGGCGATCGTCCTCGTGCAGGGTGACCGGCGGCGCCCCCACGGCCAGCCGCTGGACGCGCCAGCGGGTGGCCCGCGGATCGTCCGCTGCGGTCAGGATCAGCGCTGCATCCTGGCTCGGGTCCACCCGCCACTCGCTGCGCTCGGGCAGCTTCGCCAGCAAGCCGGAGCCCGCCTGCCCCTCCAGCGCCAGCGCTTGGATCTGCCCGGGGCCGGCCAGCAGCAGCCAGCGGCCGTCGCGGGTGAATGCCAGCTCGCGCGCGCTGGTGTGCACCATCAGCCTTCGCGGCGCCGGCGCATCCAGCGCCTGCAGCCAGAGCGCGCGACGGGTGCCCTCCTCTGCCAGCCAGGCCCAACGCTCACCCGACGGCGCCAGCGTGACGGCGGATACCTCGGCGTGTTGCAGGAACTGACTGCGCGGCGGCAGCGCAGTCGCTCCCAGACAGACCAGGCCAGCCATCCATCCGATCATGCGCGCGGGCTCCGGCGCGAGGGCTCGATCAGCCACAGCGCTGCCAGCATCGGCAGTCCGCCCAGGCCAGCGGCTGCCACCCACCCGAGCCGCGGCGCCCCGTTGGCGCGGCGCCAGCGCCACCACGCCAGGGCAAGCGCCAGCAGATGCAGCAGGCCCGCCAGCCACCACACCGGGCGCGGCACCGCGCCGGGAGTGGTGGCATCCAGCGCCAGCGGCGGTCCGGGCCAGGCCTGCGCGGCTTCGCGCAGGGCGTACAGCGGGGGCGAGAACCACAGCCCCTGGTAGCGGTAGAGCCAGCCGAAATCGTGCGCCAGCGCGCGCCGCGCCACCAGCTCCACACGTCCGTCACTGCGCAGGATCTCGGCCGTCTGGAATGGCGGCGTGCCTTCCGGCAGATGCGCCCGCGCTGCGTAGGTGGCGACTACCAGGTAACCGTCCAGCAGTTCGATCATGTCCACATTCGACAGATCCCCCAGCCGCCCCTGGAAAGCCAGCCTGGCGCGCGGCTGCACCGGGTCGCGGTGGGCGAGGAAGGGGCGCGAATCGTAGATGTACAGCGCCAGATGACTGATCACCGCCAGCGACTCGCCCACCGGCGCAAGTCCGAGCACCGGCTCGCCCGGCGGCAGTTGCAGCCGCAGGCTCAGGCTGCGGGTCTCGCTCTGGTACTGGTAGGCGCTGCCGAAAGCGAGCAACAAGCGATCCCCGGCTTGCATGCCGGGCAGGCGTCCGAGCGCCAGCGGCGGCGCCGGAAAGCGCAGCGCCAGGCCCTCCGCCGGCTTGCCATCGCGAATCTGCAGTGCATGCAGGCGTGCATCGTCGTGGCTGTAGACATAGCGCAGGCCGCGCGGATCGTCGTCGAACTCCATCGGCATCACATTGGACAGCTCCTGCGGCTGGGGCAGGCGCGAGAACTGCACGCGGGGACTCACCGGCTCGGACAGGGCGACTTGCTCGGCCAACAGCGCGGCATCCGGATGCGCGCTGCTGGCCAGCGCCGCGCGCATACGCTCGCTCGCAGTGGCTTTCTCCATGGCGTGGTGGCCCGCGGGCGGTGGCTCACTGTTGTTGGGGTGCGTGCCCCATGCAATCCAGCCCACTTCCACTATCGCGAAGGCGACCAGTCCAGCCAGGTACAGGCCCATCGCCAACGGTAAGGCGATCGCGGTCAGGTGGCGCGCGGGCGGCGCCTCATCGCGGTTCGCGCGGAACCCGGCCAGCACCATCCAGCCCGCCCACAGCATGGCCACGGCCTGCAGCCCCAGCGCTTGCGCGCCGCTCGCACGCGCATTGATCAACCAGAACAGCAGGACCAGGCCGGTGGCCGCCAGCACCCGGCGCGACAGCGCAGCGTAGACCCCGCCGAAGTAGGCACAGGCGGCGATCTGCCAGCCCGCCAGCGCCAGCATCCAGTGGCGCAAGTCCACCACCCGCGCCGTCAGCTGCGATTGCCACATCGCCGTGAGCACCAGCGGCAGCGCGATCATCAGCAGCAGGCCGAGCAAGCCGGCGCCGAGCAGCGCGCGGGCGATGGCCAACGGCGCCTGCGGGCGGTGGATCAGGCTGAGCCATGTATTCGGGCGCGCATAGCCGTGGAACTGGCCGATGCCCAGCAGCGCCCCGGTCAGCGCGTACACCGCGGCAAAACTCCAGTGCGCTGCCAAGGTCAGCTGCCCGAGGTCCAGCATGCGCGAGAGGAACATCAGCGCACCCAGGTGCACCAAGGCCACCAACACGGCAGGCAGGGCCAGACGGCCCCATTCGGCGCGGAACAGCGTCATGGCACGCTCCGGTTGGGGCTGGCATGGTTGCGCGCGAGGAAGGCATTGACTGCGCGATCCAGGCTGACCGGCATGCGGCGCACGGTGCGCGCACCGGCGGCCTGCAGGAATCCAGCAAAGTCATCGCCCTGGTCCAACACGTAGTAGTGGTGCAGCCC
This sequence comes from Rhodanobacteraceae bacterium, assembly GCA_016713135.1. Classification (NCBI taxonomy): domain Bacteria; kingdom Pseudomonadati; phylum Pseudomonadota; class Gammaproteobacteria; order Lysobacterales; family Rhodanobacteraceae; species Rhodanobacteraceae bacterium. Next base: position 64,839 of record JADJPR010000005.1, read on the forward strand.
GTCCAGCTTCTGCCGCATCAGGAAGCCTGGAATGGCCTGGGGATCCGGCCCGCGGAAGGGAATGTCGCTGATCCAGTGGCTGACCCGCGCGCAGAAATCGTCTGGCGCGCAATGGCTCATCAGCCGCCCACGCTCCATGACGATCAGGTCATCCGCAATGCGCTCGATCTCCTCCATCTGGTGCGAGCAGTAGATCACCGTGCAGTGCTCGCTGCGGTTGCTGTACATCAGCGCTTCCAGGAAAGCGCGTTTGGCAACCACATCCAGCCCCAGCGTCGGCTCGTCCAGAATCAGCAATTGGGGTGCTTGCGCCAGCGCCAGCGCCAGGTTCAGCCCGGCGCGCTCGCCGCGGGAAAGCTCGCGCACGCGCTGGGAGGGCAGCACCTGGAAGTGGCCAATGACCTCGCCGAAGGTGGCATCGTCCCAGCGTGGATATTCATGCTGGCGCAGGGACTTCAGCGCCGCCACGCGCATCCATTCCGGAAGCGTGTGTTCTTCGTTGACGTAGCCGATCAGCGCGCGGTCCTGCGGTGCGAGCGCGCTGCTGTCGCGACCCAGCACGCGCGCCGAGCCCGCACTTGGGCTCATGAAGCCGAGCAGGATGCGGAACAGGGTGGACTTGCCGGCGCCATTGGCACCCACCAGCGCATGGATGCGGCCGCCGTCCACCTGCAGGTCCAGTTGGTCCAGCGCCAGCTTGCTGCCAAAGCGCATGCTGAGCCCGGTGGTCTCGATGGCGTTCATGCGCGCCGCCGCTGCAGTTGCGCAAACTCGGCATCCACCCGGTTGTGGATTTCCTGCGCGCTGGCATTGAGCGGCAGCACATCGCAAACCAGGCGCTGCACCGCTTCGTCCAGTCGCCGCTCGCGCTCGTCCGCGCTCAGGCGCTGGCGCAGGGGCGCCACGTACAGCCCCAGGCCGGCGCGTGCTTCCAGCCAGCCCTCGGTCGTCAGATCGCCATAGGCCTTAGCCACGGTGTTGGGATTGATCCCCAGTTGCTGCGCCAGGCCGCGCACGCTGGGTAACTGATCGCCAGGCGCCAGTTCCCCGGTGCTGATCCGCAAGCGCACCGCATCTGCGATCTGGCGCGCGATGGGCCGCGCATCCCCGGTCACGATGTCGATCAACAAGGGGGTTGTGCGGGCCATCGTCAATGTCTCACTGTACTGTACTGTTTGTACTAGTACAGTGCAGACGGAGCGATGTCGTCAAGTCCTGGGCACGATTTCATGACGTTTGGCAGGGGTGCGTGCGGACGACCACGCACCAGCTGGCGAGCGCTCAGACGCCCACCCACAGCCTGATCAGGCGAAAGCGCAAACCGGCGCGGCCATGCGCGCCCGCGGTCACCGACCGGTCTTCCGCTGGGGCACCGCACCCTGCCCGCCGGCCCTGAACTCAAGCTCCAGCTTGCCGTACCACGGCACCGCATTCCACTGATCCAGCAGGCGCAGGCACTCGTCGTACACGGCCTGCGCATCCACGCCATCGAAGGGAAACGCCGGCTTGCCGCGCGCCGCGGTTGCCAGCGCGGCGGCCTCGACGAAACTGTCGCGATCGAAGGCCCCCGCCCAGAGCTGCGTCTGCAGCGCCTCGACGATCGACTCCACCTGCACCGCCTCGGTCTCGACCTGCGGGTTCTGCTTGTCGTGCACCACCTTGAGCACGAACTCCGCATCCGCGCCGGCCGCCACCAGGCCCAGGAAGCCGCTCTTGAACGGCAGCCGGCTCTCGACGACGTAATGGATCAGGTCGTGCGGCAGCGTCCCCTGGCGCGGCAACGCGCAAGCGGTGCTGCTCCCGTCCGCGCGCACGAGGCGCAGCGCATCCAGCTTGTCGCGTGCGCTTTTCTTCTCGGCGATCAGTTTCATCGCCTTGGCTCACTGTCTTCGCCCGGGCCGCCTGCGGATGCTGCCCCGTCTGCGCCCGCGTCGCCCAGGAACTCCAGAAATTCATCGGCCTGCCAGTTCGGCACCAGCCGCCACTCGCCCTCGCCCGCGCGTTCGCGGAACACCCAGGCCATTTCCCCCACGCGCGGCGATTCGCTGCCACAGGACACTGCGGCTTCAAGATCCCGGGTCCAGGCACCGCGTAACTGCTTTTGGGGCTGGATGCGGACCGTCCTCCACCAGGAGCCCGTGCGGGATTCCGCCGTCACCAGACCCCGGACCACTTCCGCGGGGACCGGCGCCCCAGGGGGGAAGACCAGCACGATGGGCGAACACGCCGACGCGCCGAGCGCCCAGCCCTGCATCATGAGGGCAGCGACGAGCATGGCACAGGCAGACAGGCCGGACCCGCGCCGGGGCTTGCCGCACAGGTCTCGTCCCACCCGTCCGCGGTCGACAGCATTCACGCACTCACTGCGCAATGTCCGGCTCCACCAGGGTGGCGAACTGTGCCAGCGATTCCTGCCAGCCGAGGTAGCACATTTCCAGCGGAATGACCTCCGGGATGCCCTCCTGCACCACCGTCAGTTCCGTGCCGCAAACGACGGACCTGAAGCTCACCGTGACCTGCATGACGCCTGGCAAGTTCGGGTCATCGAAGCGGTCCGTGTAGCGAATGAGCTGACCCGGGACCAGTTCCAGGTACTCGCCGCCGAAGGAATGCGCATCGCCGGTGGTGAAGTTGCGGAAGGACATCCGGAACCCGCCGCCAACCACGACATCCAGTTGGTGCACGGTGCAGGTGAAACCGTAGGGCGGCAGCCACTTCGCCATGGCATCGGCGTCGAGGAAGGCGCGATAAAGCTTCTCTGGCGGGGCTCGGAAGACGCGGTGCAGGCGGACGGCGCGGTCGGACATGCTCGGCTCCTGGGGCCGGGAGAACTGCGATGCACTCTGGCGTGCAGCATAGAACGACGGCGCCCCGAGCGGCTGGCTGAGACGCCCCAAAAGCGAGCAAGCGACCAGCCAGCGGTGTTCGACCCGGCGCTCAGGCCCCGGTCGGGCATGGACTTCAGCCCGGTGCCTGCAGCGGCAGTTCGACCGTGAACTGAGTGCCCTGCCCTGGCGTGCTGTCCACCCGGATGCGGCCGCCGAGCTTCTCCGTGACCAGGTTGTAGACGATGTGCAGGCCAAGCCCGGTGCAACCCTGGCCGCGACGGGTGGTGTAGAAGGGCTCGAAGATGTGCGCCAGGCGCTCGGGCGGGATGCCCGCACCGTCGTCGTCGAAGCGCAGCAGCAGCCGGTCGGTGCCGTTGATCTCGGCACGCAGCCGCATGTGCCCGCTGCCGCCGTCGCCGAAGCCGTGGATCAGCGCGTTCTGCACGAAGTTGGTGATCACCTGGCCCAGCGCCCCCGGATAGCTGTCCAGTTCGATCGCCTCGGGACAATCGACCTCTAGTTCGACCGGCAGCCGCTTCCACAGCAGGCGCAAGCTGGGCAGCAGTTCCGCGAGCAGGTCGCGCAGTCCGAATCGCCGGCGATCATCCGCCGAGCGGTCGACTGCGACCTGCTTGAAGGTGCGGATCAGCTCTGCGGAGCGTTGCAGGTTGCGCGCGATCAGCCGCGCGGCCTGGTCGGCATAGTCGAAGAACTCCTGCAACTGGCCGCGCGACAAGCGCTGCGCGAGGAAGTCCTGGCGCGCGTCGTCCAGGCGTAGTTGCAGCGCGGTGCTGGCGGTGATCGAGATCCCGAGCGGGGTGTTGACCTCATGCGCCACCCCGGCGACCAGTTGCCCCAGCGCCGCCATCTTCTCGGACTCGACCAGATCATGCTGGGTCTCGCGCAGCCGCTGCAGCGTGGCCTGGAGTTCGGCGTGGCTGGCGCGCAGCGCATCCTGCGCCTGGCGGCGCTCGAGGGCGCTGCCGATATGCACCGACACGAAGCTCAGCAGCGCCTGGTCGGCCTCGGTGTAGCTGACGCCGGGGGTGTAGCTCTGCACGACGAGCCCGCCGACCACGCGCTCGGCGGTGCGCAGCGGCACCCCCAGCCAGCACACCGAGGGCGTGCCGATCAGCTCGACCTCGCCGGACTCGCGCAGCGGCGGGATGTCGTGGGCGTGCAGCAGCAGCGGCCGGCCCTGGCGCAACAGATACTCGCTGAGGCCACGGCGCAGGCGCCGCGGCGGGTAGACATCGCCGGTCTCGTCGACCTGGTAGGGGAAGTACAGGCCGTCGCCGCTGGCGTCCACCAGCACGATGAAGAAATTGCGCGCGTTCAGCAGTTCCCCGACGATGCCATGCACCGCCTTGCAGAATGCGTCCAGCGCGATCGGGCTGGCGGCGAGATCGGCAATGCGGAACAGCGCCTGCTGCAAGCGCACCGCGTGTTCGCGCTCGGCCACCTCGGCGCGCAGCGCCTGGGTGCGTTCTTCCACCCGGCGTTCGAGTTTCTGCTGCAGCCAGCGCCGTTCCAGCAAGGCCTGCAGCAACTGCGCAACGAAGGTCAGCAGATCGCGTTCGTGCGCGCCATAACCGCCTTCGGCCGTGTAGTCCTGAACCACCAGCGCGCCATCGACGCCATCGGCGCCGAGCATCGGCACGCCCAGCCAGGCGCGTGGCCGCGGCGCGTCGCCCAGGTGGATACCCAACTCAGCCTCGATCTGCGCACTGTCCCCGTGCACCGGGCGCCCGCGCCGGAGCAGCGCCACCGTCGCCGTGTGTGGGGACTGCGCCAGCGGCAGTGCGGAATCCAGCGGCGGCGGACTCGCATCGCACTCGTCCGCGAAATAGGCAAAGCGGAAGTGCGCGCGATCCTCGTCCACCAGCACCACGTAGAAACTGCGCGCCCGCAGCAGGCCACAGAGCAAGCTGTGGATCTCGCCCAGAACCGGCGTCAGCTCGTTCCCTCCGCTGGCCAGCTCGGCGATGCGGAACAGGGCCCGATGCAGCCCGTCGAGCGGGCCCGCATCGGGCCCCGCAGGCAAAGCCGGGGCGCGCATGTCGACCATCAGCCAAGCATAACCCCGCGCTCGCCCAGCGGTGTCGGGCGGCCTGGTTCAAGGATCAAGGCACCTGATTCATACCAATCCTCATCGCCGGAGCGCCCCAAGAGCAACAGCATTTGGACAAGGCCCAAACCCACGCACAGCAAGCTCGCGGCATCTGTGGGTCCGGACCTTGTCCGAACGCTTTTCGCATCGCCGGTCCATCGGCGATGAGGATTGGTACGAATCAAGTCAGGGCATGCGCCATGACCGGTGGGCCAGGGCGCAGCCTGCCTGGGAAGCGTCGCGGCTACTGTTCGAACCCGCTCCGGAACAAAGTGTCTTCCACGGTGTAGCTGCCAACGATGCTCTGGTTGCTGAGTGCGCTGTAGGCGAGCACGATGGCGGTGTAGACGCCCGCTGCCGGGGCCGGGATGGTGCAGGTTTCGTTGGCGGTGGCGCCGGCCGATTCGCACACGGTTTCGTCTTCGAAAATCACACTGAGATCGGCGTCCTCGCCGGCCGGGCCAGTGGTACTGAACACCAGGTTGGTGGCCCCGACCGGCACCGCCAGGCTGTAGACCAGTTCGTCACCCTCGGCCGCACTCTGGCCGGTCACCGCGACGCCGTTGGTGAGCGGGATGGCCGGGGCGCGGAACCGTATGGTGCGCGAATAGTTGCCAGTCGCAGCGTCATCGTCGACCACCGTCAGGGTGATCGTGTAACTGCCGAAGGTGGCGTACACGTGGCTCGGATTGACCGCGTTCGAGGTCGGGGTGCCGTCGCCGAAATCCCAGGTACGCGAAACCACAGTGCCGTCGTTGTCAATCGAGCCGTCGGTGAAACTGGCCTGATAGCCGCTGTCCGCGACGACCGTGAAGTCCGCCGTGGGCGGCTGGTTGATCGCAGGACCGGCGAGGGCCACGCGCCAGGCGCCGCGGCTGTACGTGCCGGCCGTGAGCACGTGCGGCGACTGGTCGATCTCCAGATCGGAAACGACGATGCCCAGCGGCAGTCCGGTCGAGAAGGCGGTGAAGCTGTCGCCACCATCGGTGCTTTCGTAGACGCCGACATCGGTACCGACAAAGACGCGATTGCCATTGAGCGGATCGACCGCCACCGCATTTGCGGGAACATTCGGCAGCCCGGCACCAACCGCCGACCAGGCCGTACCGCCGGTGGTCGAGCGATACAGTTGCGCGGCGCCGAAGCCACCGAAGGTCACATACACGCGCTGCGAGTCCTGCGGATCCATGGCGATGTCACTGACCCGCCCACCCGCGTAATTGCCGGTCACGTCGGTGAACAGCGGCGACGGCGCAGCGGCATCGGCAGCGGCCCAGATGCGTCCGCCAGACGTGCCGACGTAGGTGGGCATCATCATGCCGCGCACTTCCGGCGAGATGACCGTGGCCGGGGAGCCCAAAGCGGGCGAGATCGCGGTCCAGCTGTTGCCGAGGGTGGTGGTGCGGAACAGCGTGCTCGAGGTCACGAACAGCCGGTCGCCGGCGACCGCCATCGGCGTCAGGAAGCTGAAGCTTCCCGAGAGGCCCGTCGTCGGGATCCTGTTGAAGCTGCCGAGTGAGCCGAACGCGGTCGAGCGGTAGATCGCCGGCAGTCCCCCCTGGGGGTAGCTGGTCTGCAAGACGATGCTCGGATTGGTGCCGTCGATCGCATTCATGAAGCCATCGCCGGATGCCAGGGTCAGTTCCCACTGCAACAGAGTGCGACGACCCGAAGAGCCGTTGTCCTGAGCGCCACCGAAGACGATGTTGGCATCGGCCGGGTGCACTGCGATGTCGTAGAACTGGGTGATGTTGAGATTGGCATTCATGTTCGACCACGTCGTGCTGCCATTGTCGGTGCGCCAGATGCCGCCGTCGCCGCCGACCCAGAAGCGATTGCCGTCGGTGCTGGAATAGCGCACGACATGGATGTCCTGGTGCACCTTCTGCGAGGTGCCCCAGGTGGTGGTCAGAGGGGTGAAGCTGGCGCCACCATTGACCGATCGGGCCGGGCGGATGGTGCCGATCAGCACAGTGTCGGGCTGCGTCGGGTGCACCGCCAGCGCCTGGTTGTAGGTGCACTGTCCTTCGCAGGCGTTGGTGGACATGGTCGTCCACAAGCCACCACCATCGAGGGTGCGCGCCACCCGGGTGCCCATCAGCACATACATGACCTGCGGGTTGCTCGGCGAGATGGCCAGGCGCATGCGCGTGCCAGTCACGGCCAGGCCGTTGTTGACCGGCGTCCAGGTGACGCCGCCGTCGGTGGACTTGGAAACGCCGACTCCGATCAGGCCGGCGAACACCGTTGAGGTGCCGGGCACGAAGACGATGTCCTCGACATTGTTGCTGAGCACGCGGGTCCAGGTAGCGCCGCGGTCGGCGCTACGGAACACGCCAGCGCCACTGAGCGTGCCGCTTGCGCTGCAACTGCCCGCGCCGCCGACCAGCAGCACGTTCGGATCGGTCGGATGCAAGGCGACGGCATTGACGATGGACAGCGGCATGGCGGTCGCGCCGGCGCCGTTCCTGGCCGTCCAGGTACTGCCACCGTCGCTGCTGTGATAAACGCCCAGACCGAAGTAGCCGGCGCAGCCGCCGCCATTCTTGTCGCCGGTGCCGACCCACACGTTGCCGGGCGCCGCGCTCTCGATGGCGACCGCGCCTATCGGCAGCGTGCCGACCTGATCGAACAGCGGAACCCAGGAGCTTCCGGCATTGGTGGTCTTCCACACACCGCCGGCGGCGCTGCCGATGTAGACCGTGTCTTCGTCGGTCGGGTGCGGCGTGATCGCATTGATGCGGCCCGCGACCTTGCCCATGGTCCAGCCGACCATGGTCATCGACGACGGCCCAACCTCGCTCCAGCTTTCGCCGCTTGCGGCATGCCGCGCAGCCGATCGCTGGACTTGCAGGCGCAAGTCGTCTACCGCGAACTGGCGCATCCGGTGGGCGTCGGCAACTTCGCGCAAGCCGCGCGATTCCTCGAACCAGCGCTGTCGCTGCTCGATCTGCCAGCTCTCGTCCTCCGGCCGTTCGATGCCCCCGGCACCCCATCCGAGCTGCGCCGCAGACAAAGACAACAAGGCAAGAACAGCACTGATCCGAGCAGGCTTGCGCACGGGCATGAGGGTCTCCGGGAATGTAGGAAGAAGGCTCCCAGACTCACTGCAGGGCGAGGATGGGGTGGCAAAATGGCGGCGAGTCTACGATCTTTCACACCTTCGGCGTGACCGCATGCCGCCTGCCCTCGGCCGCAGGTAGCATCGCGCGGCGAGTTCATCGGCCACTCAAAGCATCGCGCCAGCGCGCGCGAACCGCACATGCCGTAAGTCCTTGAGCCACATCCAGGTGCGCGCAGGACTCCTGCACCTATGCCCTTCGCGACCTCGCGCTTGGCCTACTCATCGGATTCATCGGACTCTTCGGACTCGTCGACTTCCTCGAATTCGTCGACTTCCTCGGATTGGTCGGCTTCCTCGGACGGGTCGGCTTCGTCGGGCGGTGCGGATTCGTCAGACTGCCCGGAGGGTTCAGCGTCTTCGGCCGGGTCTTCGGATTCCTCCTCTTCGTCCTCCGTCGCCGCATCTTGCGACGGCTCCTCTTCCGGCACTGGCGGCGCCACCGCCGGGCGTGCGGGGGGCTCCATCGGCTCACCCGACCTACCGGTACGCGGGCGGTCCGCCCGTCTCTGATTGTTGACCGAAATGATCCGTCCGCCCCATTCCTTTTTGTCCATCGCCTCGATGGCCGTCTGCGCCGCCTCTTCGTCCGCCATCTCCACCAGCGCAAAGCCTCGCGACTGTCCAGTCGCCGGGTCTTTCACGATTTCCGCCCGCGTCACCCGTCCATATTCAGAGAAGAGCGAGTTCAATTCCTCAGCGGTCGCCGCAAGGGGAATATTGCCCACGTAAATCGTCGCCGCCGGAACCCCGCACACGGGCATGAGCCCGAGAAGAATCGCGGCAATCCAATTCCGTGCCGCGTCAATCCTGGATCGGTTTCGCATGTGCAGATCCTTTACCCACTCAGGGTTCAGTTCACTTTGCAGCGCGTCAGGCTATACCTTCCGCACCAAGACTCGTTCGACAGCACCCGCGGAACCCATCAGCAGATGCATGGGGACCTCGGCAACCAATTCTCGAAACGGCAACGACTCTGCATCCAGCACGTAGGCGATCTCAAAATACCACGCCATCGACTTCCTCGCCAAAACCTCATCACGAGTGTGCTCGAACAGGACCATCCCGAGCGGAAGGACCTCCCGATTCTCGAATGGCACCCTCAACGACCCGATCGTCTTTGCCGAATATGGCTCCCAAGTCGTGACCAAACTCAGCATCCCACCGGAGAAGTGAACCAGGGAATACGCCTCTCCCGCTACAACGTGAACCAGACGAAGGCCCCGAGATTTCAAGAAACTGATCGCCAGCCCGTTTCCGCCAGCATGCAGTTTCCAACTGTCGGAATCCGGATCAGGAGAAAACGCCCGTTCCGGCCCCTCTGAGGCAAGCAGCAACAACCTGCGTTCGAGTGAAGCGACCGAATTCAACGCGGTTTCTCCGATGAGCTACACGATTTCCGCCCTCCTGATTCGTACCAATCCTCATCGCGGTAGCGCCCCTAGAGCAACAGCGTTTGGACAAGGTCCAAACCCACGCACAGCAAGCTCGCGGCATCTGTGGGTCCGGACCTTGTCCGAACGCCTTTCGCATCGCCGGTCCATCGGCGATGAGGATTGGTACGAATCAGGTCCGCCCTTGCATGGCAGTTGCTTTCCATTGACTACTCGTCACGAACCGCCGCTTCGATTTCGACAATATCGATCTTCTTCTGTTTCATCATTGCCGCGATTGCCTTGGCGGACATATTCCTGTCGGCCCTCAATGTCAGTTCTGTCAACCGCCTCGGGAAAATCTGCCACGACACTCCGTAGCGGTCCTTGAGCCAGCCGCAGTGGCTTTCCTCGCCACCACTCGCAGTCAGCGCCGCCCAAAGCCTGTCTGTCTCTGCCTGGTCGTCGGTCTCGACCGAGATCGACACAGCCTCGGTCAGGGTGAACATCGGTCCTGCATCGAGTATCTGATACGGTACCCCGCCCAGCGTGAAGTCAATCAACCAGGAAGCACCATCTCCCGAGATATCGAAGGTCGCTTCGATCCGGCTTCCGGGAATCAAGGCGCAGTAAAACTCTGCGGCCTCTCGGCCGCGACCGTCACGGAACCAGAGGCAGGTGCGTATGAGATTGGGCATCGTACTGTCATCCTGTGAGTGGGTTGATGCAACAGTCTGGAGAGACGATGACACGAAAGGGGGGGGCTGGGGGGGGGGGGGGGGGGGGGCGGGCGCGGGGCCTGGGCCGGGGGGGGGGGGGGGGGGAGGGGGGGGCGCGGGGGGGGGGGGGCCCCCAACGGCGGGGGGGGGGGGGGGGGGGGAACGGCCCACACGGGGAAATGAACGCGTGGCGAATAGCCAGAAAAAGAAAACAGCAAGCCACCCGACCACCGAAAGCGCGAAGCCAAGATGGTCACGAGATCGCTGATCTGACGCCGACGCTTTCATCGAAACTCCCGGAGAGAGACGAGGACACGCAAAAACTGGGGGACTTCCGACACGCCAAGAGAAGCGAGGACACGCATGAGTTGTTAGATTTTCGTTACGCCCGTCAGAGCATCCCGGCAGGCCACGCCGATGTCCACGCAATGCTACTCCCGATGACGCAAGCCCGCTCTCCGTTGCCCCCAACCCCCTTGGCGTCTCCTACTGCGTGTCGCGCTGCGTGCGGCGTGCATGGCTCTGGACATCTGCTCACCTGTGCCAGCAAGACGCCAATGCCGCGCTTTCCCACACACCTGATTCGTACCAATCCTCAGCGGCGATGAACCGGCGATGCGAAAAGCGTTCGGACAAGGTCCGAACCCACAGATGCCGCGAGCTTCCTGTGCGTGGGTTTGGACCTTGTCCAAACGCTGTTGCTTCTGGGGCGCTCCCGCGATGAGGATTGGTACGAATCAGGTTCCCACATGACGGGCAGTTGGCCAGCGGTGCGCGCTTGCTGCGCCACTGGCGGCCGGTTCGGTGTATTCGGTGCTGGAGACGGCCTTCACTTCACCGACAGGCTGCGAATACTCAGTAAACGGGGCGAAAGTCTGGGACAGCCGTCGCAGCGCACCTAGGCTCCAGGTGCGAGAAATCGCGCGCCGGCGCCACCAAAGTACACGACCACCCACGGAGAGCCCCATGGCCATCGTCATCCTGCACGGCTGGAGCGACACCGCAAGTTCCTTCAAGGACCTCAAGGAGATCATCGGCAACGGATTGGGCGCACCGCCGGTATCGATCCACCTGGCCGACTGGTTGTCGCTGCAGGACGATGTGACCGTCACCGATGTGGCCGAGGCAATGCAGGACGCCTGGATGCGCAAGGGCCTGTCGACCACGCCGCGGGCGCACGACCTGGTGGTGCACAGCACCGGCGCGCTGGTCGTGCGCGAGTGGATGACGCGTTACTACACGCCGGCCACGGTGCCGGTGAAGCGCTTCGTGATGCTGGCGCCGGCCAACTTCGGCTCCGGCATCGCGCACAAGGGGCTCAGTTTCATGGGCCGCGCGATCAAGGGCTGGAGCAGCGGCTTCCAGACCGGCACCCAGTTGCTGCGCTCACTGGAACTCGCCTCACCCTACACCGCCAACCTGGCCGACCGCGATCTGTTCGACCCCGCGCAGCGCTGGTACGGCGCCGACCGCGTCCTGGCCACCGTGCTGGTGGGCGATACGGGCTACGACGGCATCCGTTCGATCGCCAACGAGGCCGGCTCCGACGGCACCGTGCGTATCAGCACCGCCAACCTCAATGCGCTGAAGCTGGACCTGGCCATCGGCAGCCAGCCCGGCCAGGTGGCCAGTGTGGTTCCCACCGAGGTCAATGGCGACATCGCCTTCGGCGTGCTCGCCGGGCACACCCACGGATCGATCGTCAACGGCGGCAAGGACCCGCTGTTTCAGACCCGCGACCAGTTGCTGCTGGCCGCCCTGCGGGTGGAAGATGCCGACTATCCGTCCGCCGGCGGCGCCTTCGGCTGGCAGCAACGACTGACCGCCGCGGCCGATCCCGCGCGCGCCACGGACCAGTTGCAGAACACCGTGATCCACCTGAAGGATCACCTCGGGCACGAGGTCCCGGACTACTTCCTGGAGTTCTACAAGGACCCGAACAGCCAGGACCGCGAGAACCGGGGGTTCGAACAGAACTTCTACCGCCGCGTGGTCAACCACGTGCATGTCTACGGCCCCAACAAGTCCTGGCGCGCGCTGTACCTGGACATCAACGCACTGGCCAAGCTGTCGCCGCAGATCCAGAAGCTCTACATCAGCCTCTGCGCCTCCCCGGAGTTCGACGAAGACACCCCGAAGAAGACGCCGGTGGGCTACAAGGGCACCACCGACGACTCCACCGGCGAGCTGGTCATCCCGCAGGCCAGCCTGGCCAAGTACTTCGCCCCGCACCGCACAGTGATCATCCGCGCCACCATTCCGCGCTACCAGGCGCCGCGGGTGTTCCACCTCTAGGGCGCAGCCAGGCCAAAGCCCATGACACCTTCCCAGGGCCCGATGCATCGTGCCCTGGGCTACTGCGGCAAGGTGTACTCGAATTCGTACTGGTGCCTGCCGTCCACGATCGTGAGCTTGAAACTGCCCGCCAGCCCGGCAAGCTCACCGGTACCCGAATCCGGCACCACCGTGATCGACAACTGCTGCGACCCGCCCGCCATGGTGCCGGTGTGCTGGAACACGAAGCTCCCGCTGCGGCCCTGCAGCGTCCCGCTGACCCGCTCCACCGCCACATAGCCCGCCGAACCCTGGACCGGCGTCCGGGCGTAGAGCATCTCGCCCTTGCCGGTACCCGTGAGATCACCCTCGAAGCGCTTGGCGAGCGACATGCGGCCCAGGCTCACCCCGTCTGCGACATCGGGCTCGCCGAGCGGCTTCAGTTCGACAGTGAACTCGCCTTTTGCGACTGCGGGCATCTGGGTCATCTCCATCGACAATGCCCCGGAGCATAGGCGAAGGACCGTGCGGACCGACCGGCCGCTGTGGTCGCTGTCGAATCAGGCCAGATCGTCATCCGCCGTCCGCGCGCCGGTAGTGCATGGCAACCGCGCCGTTGCGCATCGGCTTCGCCCAGACCAGGTCCAGCCGCCGCAGACTGGGCAGCCCGCTCTGGTAAAGCGTCGGACCGTGGCCGGCGATCCAGGGATGGATCAGGAAGCGGTACTCGTCGATCAGATCCAGCCGGTCCAGCGCAGCCGCCAGCTTGCCGCTGCCCAGCAGCACGCCGGCCGGCGTCGCATCCTTGAGTTGCTGCACACACGTGCGCAAATCACCGGCAAGGCGATGGCTGTTCGTCCATGGGAAGTCCTTGCGCGTGGACGACACCACGTACTTCGGCTTGGTCTCCAGCTTCAACGCCCACTCCCGCACCGCCGCCGGCGCATCCACCTCCCCGCGCACGACCGACGGCCAATAGCCCTCCATCATCTCGTAGGTCACCCGGCCCCACAGCATCACCCCACCCTCGTCCATCAGCCGGGTGAAGAAGGCATGCGTCTCGTCGTCCGCAATCCCCGCCTCATGATCGACGCAACCGTCCAGCGTGAGGTTCAATCCGAAGGTCAGGAGTCCCATGCGGGCTTATCTCTGTTGTCGACCACGAGACAGCCGGTTGGCGCCCAGCGACAAAAAGGCAACGCCGGCGCCGAAAATTGCGATCAACAAGACCTCCCGGGAGTCGAGGTCGCTGTTGAACAAGCCGATCAGCGCGAATGCGAGGGCGCAGACGCCGACAGTCAGAAAAAGCCATGCGGGACGCTGGGTCATGTTCTCCTCCTGAACTCAGTCCAGTTTCTCAAGCACGATACCAACAACAACCGCCAGGAATGACACCACCAATACGATGATGTTCATCCTCCCGAGCCATCTCATCCTGACCGGAATGAAGCTGGCCAGCCCAAGCGAGCTGAACATCACCCCCAAGACGAAAACCTGCCAGGTATGCGGGTCATTGAAAATCGCAATGCGGTTGGGCCGCAGATCGACATATTCGATCACGTCCAGCGAAAGCAAAATTGCAAGCACACCGGTCAGGAGGAAGCCAATGCCCACGACAGCTTGGAACAACTGCGTGGTGGCTTTGCGGCGGGTTTCAGTCAGGGGATCAATTGACATGGTCTCACCGAATGAAAGCTAAGGCAACGTCAAGCCGGCGGAACGAGTGGTGCCGCGGTTGATGCGAAGAACCTGATCCGCGCTCGGCTCGAACGCATCGTTAGCCGTTCGGCTTCACTTTCCCCAGACTCGATAACAGCACAAGCACGGAAATTATCCCGGCAGCCTTGAAATAGCTGTGCGCGCTTCTATGCTCACGAAAGAATAACACAGCGAGAGAAAGAATAAATGGGGTTGATGCATATCCCAGAGATGCATAGTAGTAGCTCTTTCAGAAACCGCAGGCGCGGATTGAAGTTCCAGGCCGAAGTTGAACAATGAGGCCAACAATGCCACAAATGCCCAAACAAAGTGGCAACCCCCTTACCAACCATGGGAGTTTTCTTCGCGGCATCATTTACAGGTTCCACTTCAACCTTTGGCGCTTTGGCCAAACAACCTTTCGAGCAATACTTAAGGTCATTATCACTTACCCCGCCGAGAAGGATAAGATTTCTGCATGTCGCACACCTTGCCATACGCTTTCCTCCAAGTCTAACGCCCGAGATAAGCCGCGCCGAAGGCGTCGGCTTGTGAATAGTAAAGCCTCCGCGCCAATGACAGTTGGGCACTTAAAGGCCACGCAACGAGTTGTCGGAACTGCCACAGGGCATTTGATAGACCAAGCGGTCACATGGTCCTCGACCCAAAGGGGCTGTGCGCAATATGGACATGACCGATCATCGGAAAATTGTTCGTGTACGTGAAAGAATCGCAGGGTGTCCCGGCTTCCTCGCATCTCCCCTCGCCCCAGTTGGGTGCTTTTCGGCGGCGCAATCATCCTCCCGAGCTTCATGACTTTGAACGAATTGCTGGGTGTCCCCGCCTTTGGCTAATCGCATCGCGGTAGGGCCGCCGGTCACCCGGCGCCCCCCGCACAGATCCGGACGTGCGCGTTTAACGCATCCGGCTCCTGCATCGAGTCAGAACGCGAAGCGTTGGTTCGGGTAGGGATGGACGATGCGGGTCGATGGAATCCAGCGTTGCACCCAGCGATTGAACTGTGCCCAGGTCAGTGTGCGCTTCTGACTACGCCGTCTCAGCACTCGCAGCCATATCCGGTTCACCTCGCGACGCACGGTGTCCAGTGCCCGCCGGTTCCCGGGAATGCCATGGTACTGGAAGTACCCTCGCACCTTGCTGCGCAGCCAACTGCCTTGCCGCGCGACCGTCCACGCATAACGCTGGGTCAGCTCCGCCTTTACCGTCTGCAGGAACGCGCGCACGCGTTTGCCGATCGAGCGACGGTGCACGGCAAACCCGCCATCGCTGCGACGTGTGCCACAGCAGTGGACGAAACCAAGGAAGTTGAACACCTCCGGCTTGCCCTGCCCGCGCTCCGCACGATTCAGCCGGGCATACCGGCCAAATTCGATCAGCCGGGTCTTCTCCGGGTGCAGCGTCAACCCGTACAGGGCCAGACGCTTCTCCAGACTCGCCCGCAGCCGTTCGCCATCCTGGCGATACTGAAATCCCATCACAAAATCATCCGCATAGCGGACCATGGACACCTTCCCGCGTGCCCACTTGCCGCGCCACCCATGCACCCACCGGTCGATGGCGTCGTGCAGATACACGTTCGCCAGCAACGGCGAGATCACCGCCCCTTGGGGTACCCCGATAGCACTCGTTTGCCAGTTCCCGGCATCGATCACTCCCGCACTCAGCGTGTCCGCAATGATCCGCAGCACACGCCGGTCCGTCACCCGCCGGCCCAGGACGGCCAGAAGCTTGTCATGCGGAATGCGGTCGAAACACGCTTCGATGTCCGCATCCAGCACATGGCCGACCTTCCGCGTCGTCAGCGCCATGTACACCGCATCGAGCGCATCGTGCTGACCGCGCCCGGGACGGAATCCATAACTGAAACCCAGAAAGTCCACCTCGTAAACCGCTTCCAGCACCATGACCAGCGCTTTCTGGACCACCTTGTCCTCGACGCAGGTCACGCCCAACGGGCGCTGCCGCCCGTCCGCCTTGGGGATCCACTGCCGAAGAACCGGCTGCGGTCGATACCAGCCCGCGTGCAATGCCTCGTGCAATCGCACCAGTCGCGCACTCAGATCGACGCCATACGCCGTCCAGTCCTCCTCGTCGACACCCGCGGCAGCCTCCTTCCGCAGCAGGCGATATGCCTGTTCCAGCCGGTCCACCGTGATGTGATGCAGCAGATTGTTGAACTGCAACGAGCGGTCCCACTGCGCCGCTTCGCGCACTCGGGCAAGTCCTGATGCGCCTTCCGCGTGGCCCTGCGTCCACGCCAGCGCAGCAGCGCCCGAATTCCTCTCTGCCGAGGCCCTTCGCTCCACGGTCTCCGCCATCGATGACTTGATCTTGTTCGTCCGCTTCATCGCTACTATGACCTCGTCTGACTCCCAAGCCACTTCCCCAGCAACCGTATGGCGCACGCCTTTCGTTGCCAGCGGTCGTCCTGACCCGCGCTTGGGTATCCCAGGTTCCGCACAGAACACATCCGTGCATGCAACGGCTCTGCTGACTCCGAGGAACCGATCCAGCGCTCGCGATCTGCGCGCCGTCTCGTGTGGCCTTCCCCGTCACCCAACAAGGTCGGCATTCCTGACCATGATTTCGGAGCTCAATCACCGCGCCTACACCTCCACCTGTCAACGCTTGGCCTGGGCCGTCTCCAGCCCCCACCCATGACTCGGTGCCCCGGCGGCTCGCTACGCCTTACCGGGTAGAGGAACTGCCCCTCCAATGTCCTGCCAGATTCTCCTGGCGCTTCTGGGTGTCCCCGCTTTTGCTGGGCCACCGCCCGCGTTTCTCCGGCGCCTGGGAACGGACGCCGCCCAGTGGACCGACCGCGTACGCGCCGTCAAACCGGAGCAAGGATTCTGTCGTGTCATCGGCAGCGAGGGCGCGCTGGTCGACAAGGCTGCCGAGATCGGCCAGCGTTGGCTGCGCGGCCTGGGCGTGGCTCGTTCGCTCGCGAACTGATCGGCAACACCCAGCCACTTTCGGCGCCGCGGGCGCCTGGGCGTGTTGCTGCCGCCAGTTCCAAGTCGTTGAATCCAGTGTTTCTCGGCGGCGAAATCATGCTCCCGGGCCTCATGACTGCTTTTCACTCAGCCACTTTCGGCGCCGCGGGCGCCTGGGCGTGTTGCTGCCGCTAGTTCCAAGTCGTTGAATCCGGTGTTTCTCGGCGGCGAAATCATGCTCCCGGGCCTCATGACTGCGAACGAATCGCTGGGTGTCCCCGCTTTTCCATTACATACATAGTTGGGGATCAGCCCAACCACATCACGTACTCCTTTGGAAAATACTCGGTTCCCATTTCCAGTGCGGGCGAGCGCGCATGCAAGCATTCGATAGCAGCGTTTGGCACTGGAGGTGCGATCGGGTTCTGATGAAACGACTTCCATGGAAAATTCTCTGGGTAACCGTAATCGAATGGCCCCCTTAGTCCGTCTCCGACTGGCTCATCTCTACATGCTCGGAAGAGCTGATGCAGATGACGGACAACGACGACACCTCCGACCGATGGAAAGGTCACGGGAATACCGTCATTTCCTGTGAAGTACGAGTTATCTGTTAGGAGACCGCACTGTGGATGCTCAAGAGCGCTAATCGGTTCGTACACGAAGTCGTCCCAACAAATGACAAGGATTCCAGTAAAGCTCGTTATCGATGATGCAAACGGGCGAAACTTCTCTTCCGCGCTCTTGAGGAAGTCCTTGATCGGATTATCCCTGGGAGGTGTGTACAGTTGCGTCCCACCAACTATCCTCGGAAGTACAGCGGCGTCGACATACCTTGAAGCAATTTGAATTGGATTGGTGCGCCTTGCCTCTTGATGTGAAAACAAGCAAGGCGTCTTGACTTCGTAGGCATACGTACTGCCGTTAAGCCTCACCGCGATTTCTGGATTTTTTCGAGAGCCTTGTGCCGTAGGTTCACTCTCAAAACTAGTGCCGGCTGGCCATGGCCACCTTGCAATCTGCGCAACGACGTATAGTTCAGCGAGAATCGTGAGCAGTTGTTCCCAGTCAGGGAGATGCTTCTCGCGCCCCCCAAGCGAGGCTATGCGCCGAACAACCTCGTTTGCGTACCCGGGCATGCGAGCCTCGCATTCAAGGGCAGCATCCATGAACCCCCCGGCCAGCGGATGGCCTACACCATAGAGTTCATGAGAGAAGTGATATCGGAACCAATGCCACGACGTGAAGATCTCGGAGCCCAATATGGCCGCAGCTAGTTCGCTCCTAGTCATGCGACATTCCTCATTCTGATGCCCAACGCCGCAATAGCCCGCGCCGGCCGCAAGGCCCGGTTTGAACGAAGAACCTGTTCCGGCGTCGGGTTGATTGAATCTAAGCTCATTTTTCATCCCCTCCACGATTCCCGCACTTGCGCGCGGCCTCTGGTGTAGAAGCGATGACAAAGCGCAACGCTTGTTGCTCCATAAAGTATCCAACCACTTCAGGAAATCCTTGTGGACAACTTGCCACGTAGCTCTCAGGTTGAACACCCGCGCCATAGGTACACAAGACGTGTTTCGGACTCAGGGGAAAAATCAACTCACTTCCCCGACGAACTGGCGACTTCAAGGTGAATACAACCGGCATATCACTCGTCAAGAATACGGGCTCATCCGCACGAACTACGAACCAGGGTTTTGCCTGTAGGTGGTTCGCAATCGACTGCGTTTTCTTAATGATTGTGTGGACAAAGAAGCGGCCAGCATGTGTTGGATCTGGGAAATTCGCACGGCGACTCGCCAGAGATTCCCTTGACGGTGGTCCATATAGCTTGTCTCTCAATTCCATGGCATGATCGATCGTCCGATAAAGCCAAACGTTCCGCAGGTGAAAAATTGCGATGAATTTTGCGACGAAAGGGGCGCACCGTTTCATCCTCAAGCCCAGCGTGCCCTCCAATAACGGGTGCCACACCACTCCCGCACCTTGTTCCAGCAGTCCGAGGTATTGCTCAAGTGACCAATCCCGAGCGCCGGCATTGTCCTCTGGCGAATAGAGGTATCTCTGGCCGCAGATGTCTTTCACGCCAACAGGATTTTCCAGCAAAGAGTTCTTCTGTTTGTTCCAAACTCGAACGTTAGGGTATCTAGAACTAGATGTCTCCGGCGTCGCGAAGTAACGCAGATAAAACTGAGGAACCCAGTGCTGGTTCTTCGCACCACCCACGTTCGGACTCCTATTCAGTCGTGCGGCAAGGGGCGGCTATGACGGCTAACGACAACTATGCGCACATTGAACGACGATTTTCGGCAAAGCTACTTCCATGTGCCTGATTTTCCTCATCGAGCATGCCACAGTTCGCTGGATATCGAATATCGAGAGCATCTTGAGGCGATATGGGTTGTTTGCCGCCCCCCTGATGATGCATTCCATATCACCTCGCTTCGGGTCAGCGTCCTTGCCTAAGGGGTTTCATTTTGCGAACCACCGATGCTTAGAACCATCCCAGCCATAGTATTTGTTTTTGAATGCCTCCATCGCAGCGACATATTGTGAAATTATAAGTGTGACATCGCTCGCTTGTGGCACATCATCTTCGCTGAGCAAGTCAAGAAAATCGATCGACTGTTCAGCCGACAACACTCCGCGAATTTTTTCGAGGAGGCGATTCACTATCAAGAGCTTGCTCTTGCTTACAGCGGAATCAGGCTTCTTCTTCGATAGCTCCTTGAATTCTCCATACATAGCCGCCAAGAGCGGCGCCATTACGTCATGCATTGTAGCTTTCGCAAGTGTCGTTTCCGGCGAAGTGCTTGTCATATTAGTCCTTTAGCCGCTTGGGCTGGGAAGTTCTAACCAAAGTAAAGCCCTCTTTATCGACAGACTCGCCCTTCTTCCCCTTCACTTTCCAGAACCATGTGCCGTTGCGCTGGATCACATTGTCGCCTCGTAATTTCTCTAGACACTGTAGGTATTGAGATACAATAAAGACAACATCGCTGTTCAATGGAATGTCATCTTCCGCGAACTGGTCGAAGTCGCTGAATGGTCGATATTTAGCACCCAGCATCACATTGCATTCTGCCACGTGTTGATTGATGAATTTCAGTTTGAACTTATTTACCGCGTCGGCCGGATTTTTCTTTGAAAGCAGCGACATCTCCTCATAAATGCCGGTCAATTGACCCGCGAGCTTTTCGAAACGATCGACATCTTCTGTATTCATTCATCACCTCTATGAAGGACAACTGCGGCGAAACTCTATGTACTTCTTCTTTAGCACCTCTACTGGCGTCCTTTGCTTGCTCTCGTAGACGTCCACCATGAGTTGCAGGTCGCTGTCTGTGAGTGCGACGATGCATTTTCGCTGTCCCGACCAAAGGTCAATAGTATTTGAGTACATGGCCTTCGGCAGCTCGTTTCTAGTGATGAAAGCACCAAACTTGCCAATTCCGGTCTCTAGGTATCGATTTAGTTGGTTTATGTGGTCTCTGTCGATACGTGCTACGTTTTTCATCTCGAAAACCAACTGGCGATTTCCGTATTCGGTAAATATTTCGTCCAGGAAATCTACACTTCGATTGTTGTAGAAGATTAGATCCCGAACGAGCCTGCCAGATTCTGTTCGGCTTTGAGCCTGTGCAAAGTCCAAATGCGGATAAAGAAGCGTTGCAAGAAGATCCGTACAGAGCGCTTCGTATTGTGAATCAGCGCTATCGTCTTTCCCTGACTTGAGTCTTTGAACTTCTTTCAGCTTGCGGCGTGCCGAAATTACGGGTATCTGACTGAACAGCGGGTCATTCTTGCAGTCAGCGGCCGCCTTGTCCTTGAGGGCTATGTAACGCTCCACAGCTCCGTAGTTATCCCGGTTGTATTTGAGAACCCTGACTCTATCTATTGGCTCGTCCGGATTAAATATTTCATCACGCGGGCAGGCAGTCTTGAAATAGTCATCAAAGTTAATCCACGGCGTGAATCGCAACCAACGCTTCGGAGTGAAAATCAATGGCTCACCATCGACGGGACTAACCGGAAGCCGAACCTTCTCGGAGTGATCAAAATCGTTCTTGCGATAGTTATAGATCGCCGACATGGAAACGGTTTGGAGGGGGATCCCAAGCGTTTCACACTGCTCTATTGTGTAGTCGATGAGAAATGATTTTAGATAATTGCACGAAATGTCACTAATTCGATCCTTGGAGATTCCTGCCACGTAAAGCTGAATCACCTCAAAATGCGTGAATCCAAACTGACTATATTCGGAGATGTCTTTGAAGAGTCGCAGCACATCAGCGGCTTGCTCTGGGCTTATTCGATTTCCTCTTCGTGATTTTGACAGTCCGAGGCCGACTTCGCGGCACTCCGAGAGCCCAACGAGCATAGAGCGAGCTCTATCCTCCGCCCCCTTCTTGACGAGGTAGTTGAGATTGTTGAATGAGTTAGTTAACGATGTGTGCAGTGCTTGATCCTGTTGCGCCGGAGACTTCCAGAGCAGGAACGGATCTAGGTATAGCGGAATATCTTCATTTAAGAACTGAATCGCAAAATCCAGTTCTGCTTGACTCTTGTGAACACCGAAGTGATCCGTCAATCTGGGGCGAATGAGCATCTGGGTGGCCAACGTTTTGAAAATTCAAGAGTGTATTTTCAGCTTCGGCTCAACGGACCAGAGTCAGCGGACGAGGCAACCGTGACGCCTAACGCCGCAATAAGCCGCGCCGGCGACACTGTCCGATTTGTGCCAGGAGCCTGTTCCGGCGTCGGCTTGATTGCACAGTTAGCCATTTTTGCGACGGACGAATATATGTACGTTTGGCGAGCCATCACCCATCGGAACTGATTTTGTTTCCAAATATGGCTGAGCCCGCACGAGTTCCCCAAGCTTTTGATATCCATAATTTCGGGAGTCAAACGACGGATTAGCCTTCATGATCAATCCGCCGACTGCAGATAGCGCAGCCCATCTGTCATCTCGTGCGGCTGCGTCAATCGCCGCAGTCAATGCAGGTTGAAGCTGTTCATCTGAAGCCACGGTTGCTGGTTCAGCGCCCTTACTGATTGGACGGAGAATTTCCGTAAACACAAATTTATCACAGGCTGCGACGAATGGACGTGGCGTCTTCTTTTCTCCAAAACCGTACACAGCGCGACCTGATTCACGAATTCGCGTGGCAAGCCTCGTAAAATCACTGTCCGAGGAAACCAAACAGAACCCATCTACAGAGCCGCCATGAAGTAGGTCCATTGCATCGATTATCAAGGCAGAGTCCGTTGCGTTCTTCCCAACAGTAAAGCGAAACTGCTGAACAGGTTGTATTGCGTGATTATGCAACGACTCCTTCCATCCCACGAGATTTTGAGTCGTCCAGTCACCGTATGCACGCCTTACTGTTGCATTTCCATACTTTGATATCTCCGCCAGCAACTCGACTAAGACACTGGCCTGTGCGTTGTCTGCATCAATCAAAACCGCAAGCTTGTCTGGGGTATTCACCCAACTACTCCTCCATAAATGGCTAACGCCGTGTTAAGCCGCGCCGGCCGCGCAGCCAGGTTGTGCGAAGAGCCTGTTCCGGCGTCGGCTTGAACACATAGTTGGACGTCAGGTTTCTTGCCATTATGCCTAGCCTCCAATTTCCTTGAGCTGCACGCTGTTGGATCTTCCCCGCCTCATGCTACTTGCGCAAGTGACCACCGAACCAGGTTCCCCGCTTCGAGGACGCCACGTAAGATGCCTTTCCCGTTCTATTTCGCACCTATGGATCAAGCGCATAACAAGGATGGCGCCCCAACAACGACTACCGACCTTCTCCAGAAACAGCCACGAAAGAACCCGCTCAATTGACAAGATACTGGTGCTACTGCGCTTCTTCTCCAACCCAAGCGAGCAAGACTAAACGCTCAGTGCTTTGGCTCTTCACACCACTCCACTCATGCTCTCCCCCGACCCGCCACTGCTTCTGACGTCCAACGCCGTGTTAAGCCGCGCCGGCCGCACAGCCAGGTTGAACGAAGAGCCTGTTCCGGCGTCGGCTTGAACACATAGTTGGACGTCAGGTTCCTTGCCATTGTGCCCGAGCCTCCAATTTCCATGAGCATCATGCCGTTGATCTTCCCCGCCTCAGACCAATTGTGCAAGTGACAACCGTTCCACGTACCGCACTTCGAGGATGACAAGAATCAAGCCTTACCCGATTGATTTCACAGCGATGGATCATGGGTATGGCCAAGTTACGCCCCAACAGCAACTACCGCCCCTTCTCCAGAAACACCTGCAACAAAATCCGCTCAATTCATACGACACTGGTGCTATTGCGCTTCTCCAACCTGAGCCAACAATAGCCAACGCTCAATGCTTTGGCTCTTCACACCACCCCACTCACGCTCTCCCCCGACCCGCCGCTGCTTCTGATCGGGTAGGAGGCGGGATTACTCCCGCCGTCCTCCCACACCACCGTACATGCGGGTCCGCATACGGCGGTTCATGGTTGACACCGGAGCCGGCGCGTTGTGGCGCGCAGCGACACCAGACCCTGACGATCAAACCAGCCGGTGGGCAGCGCGGCGTTCATGTGCTTGGACCCGCTATGCCACCACGGGCCTCGGCTGTTGTACGCCGATCGGTACGCATCTGCCTCCCCTCACTCCCGAATGCATCAGTTCCCGCGCGCGCGTCGGCGCCTGCTTCCACTGCCGCCATTGCACACACCGCAGTTTGCGCCGAATCCAGCCATCCAAGTCCTGCAAGTCCCGCGTGGTCTCGCTCAGCTTGAAGTACGCCGCCCACCCGCGCAACCTGGGATTCAGCACTGCCAGCGTGCGCTCCAGCGAGCACCCCCGACCCCGCTTCACGACCTCCCGGACGGTGTCCTTCAGTCGCTCCACGCTCGCCGGCGCGATGCACAGCTTCGGCTGCCGCTGCGCCGTCACACTGTAACCCAGGAACTTCCGCTCCCACGGACCCGCCACCGCGCTCTTCGCCACATTCACCTTCAGGCGAAGCCGCTCCTCCAGAAACCGGGTAACGCTCGCCAGCACTCGCTGCCCTGCCACCTCGGTGCGGACATAGATGTTGCAATCGTCCGCGTAGCGACAGAACGCATGCCCCCTGCGTTCCAACTCCCGGTCCAGATCCGTCAGCAGGATGTTCGAAAGCAGCGGACTCAGCGGCCCGCCCTGCGGCGTGCCCTCCGTCCGGGGTGAGACCACCCCATCCGCCATCATCCCCGCCTCCAGGTAGCGACGAATCAACCGCAGGACCCGCTTGTCCGTCACCTTCCGCGCGACGCGCTCCATCAGCAGATCGTGGTTCACCCGGTCAAAGAACTTCTCAGGTCCAGATCCACCACCACCCGACGTCCCTCGTCCATACCGCTTGGCCGCGAGCACCGCCTGGTGCGCGTTCCGCTCCGGACGAAACCCGTAGCTCGACGCAGAGAACGTCGCCTCGAACACCGGCGACAGCACTTGATGCAACGCTTGCTGGATCAACCGATCCGTCAGCGTCGGGATGCCGAGTGTCCGTACGCCACCTTGCGGTTTGGCGATGTCCACTCGACGCACGGCCGCCGGGATGTAGCGCCCGGTCAGCAGCTTGGCCTTGATCGTCGGCCAGTGTTGCTGCAGGTGAGCCTTGAAGTCCGACACCTCGACCCGATCGACGCCGCCAGACCCCTTGTTCTTCATCACCCGCTTGTACGCTCGCCAAAGGTTGCCGTGTTCGCACACGGCCTCCATCAGCCCTTCCAACTCCGCTTTCGCCACCCCGTCAGTCGCCGATAACACCTCGACACGCGATACCCCTCCCTCCGGATTCCGTCCAGCGCTTGGTCGTTCACGCTCCGCCTCACCAGCGGACTTCTGTCGTTCCGATGCCATCGAGTTGCCAACCGTCTACTCGCGTTCTTCCATGTTCGGCCCTTCAGCCCATCCCGGCACCTACTACGGCCTCAGCTGACTTCCCCACCGGCCTCCCGCGACCTCTCGATAGCGGTAGCTCTCACGAGCACCGGTGGGGATCTCCCCCGGGTATTGCGCGCCCACATTCCCGCTTATGCCTGTCGGATCTACGCCACGGCGTTCCGTGCAAGTACTGGGCTTCAGCGAAACGTGCCGCCTTACCCCGCCGTGTCGCCTCATATCCGCTTCCTGTTCGTCAGGCCAGCAATTTGCCTCCGGCTTCCTCCAGATTCGCAGTCACCCACGACACCCTTGCCATTGGCTAACTCTTCCCCTTGCCGGGTGAGTAGAGGACTTGCACCTCCAAGTTGACGCACCCTGCCGGGCGCACACGTCCAACGCCGCAATAAGCCGCGCCGGCCGTATTGTCCGGTTTGAACGAAGAGCCACATCCGGCGTCGGCTTGATTGCATAGTTAGAAATCACCCGGCTACAGAGCGGAAATATACCTACCGTAAAATCCCCACCTCAAGTTCTCACCTCAAGTTCTCACCTCAAGTTCTCACCTCAAGTTCTCACCTCAAGTTCTCACCTCCACGTTCTCACCTCAAGTTCTCACCTCAAGTTCCCACCTCAAGTTCCCACCTCAAGTTCCCACCTCAAGTTCCCACCTCAAGTTCCCACCTCAAGTTCCCACCTCAAGTTCCCACCTCAAGTTCCCACCCCAGCTTCTCACCCCACATTCCAACCTCGATCGCCATTCTGCCACTTACACCAGGACCTCCCACATCAAAAACTCCTTCCCAGCCTTCTCACGTTTGACGAGCTCGGCAACGGTAAGACGAGTGATTTCTAACGCCGCAATAAGCCGCGCCGGCGGCATTGTCTGATTTGCGCGAAGAGCCTGTTCCGGCGTCGGCTTGATTGCATAGTTAGCTGTCAGCTCCGCTCTTCAAAATGATGCCAAATTCGAAGAATAGCGATGGAATTTGCGTGTACGGCATAACGCACAACGTACTTGCCAAAAGCAAAATCTCGGATGACCTCCGGATCAGGCGCCTTCCCAACACTCCAACCCATTCTGGGAAATGTCCGAATACTCTCAATCCGATTAGCTAGTTCAGCACCAATTCGTCGAGCGGCTTCGGGGTTCTTCTCCGCAATGAATGCTCTCAGCCGAGTTAAATCCGCCAGTGCGTCCTCGGTGTAGATCAGCCTCATGCGAGTGGCTTCGGAGGGGACAACTCATCTGAGCTACCCCAAGAGCGCAACCAAGCATGCACTTCTTCTCCCTCTACGACCCTCCCGGCATTGAGCGACTCCAAAGCAACAAGCGTCTCTTTCCAGCGCTCATCCGCCAGAGACTCCCGAGAGATGTACTCGCGAAGTGCTTGATTTATCAGCCAACTCTTGCTCCGTTGCATCCGACCCGACATTGCTTCAAGGCCATCCTCAACCTCGGGTTGAAGCCTCACTGACGTCACGCCCATCTACCAACTCCCAGGATCACTCGTAGCTGACTGTATTACACCGCAACACAAGTCCGCAAGGTGCCGGCCAAGTCACCAGTGACAGCTAACGCCGCAATAAGCCGTTGCGGAACGATTGTGTTCGGTTCATGCCAAGAGCCTGTTCCGCAATCGGCTTGATTGCATAGTTAGACCCCACCGCGCAGTCCCCTGTTGTCCTTACCTATCTTCCGACATTTTCAAGAACAGTCCTGCGAGGAAAGTTCCCGCTACGTTGATTCCCACTCAGCACTCCAGCAGAGAAACTTCGCATTCGACGTGCAGCCCATTGCCTTGATTACGGCGCTGTGGTCAAAGCGTGCGAAACGTGCCGACACAACTCCGAGAACCTTTTCTTCTCCCTTTGATCCCTGCGGAAGACTAAATTCAACGTCCTTGGTTTTGAAGGTCCACCACACGTCAGCACCCCAGGGCCCGCTGTCATTGGTTTCGATTGAAACTTCGATTACGTCACTCCACTTTACCTCGGAGCGTGTGCCGGACGGAAATGTAGCCCCGATCCCGTCTTCAGAAAAGTGCACAGAAACTCCGCGTTCAAACATGAGAGCGTCTCTGCGCCGCCTCCTCCAGTCCTTAAACCAGTTTGCGATAGAACTCATCATGGGGTCTAACGCCGCAATAAGCCGCGCCGGCGGCAATGTCCGGTTTGTGCGAAGAGCCTGTTCCGGCGTTGGCTTGATTGCATAGTTAGAAATCACCCAGCTACGAAGCAGAAATGAACCTACCGTAAAATCCCCACCTCAATTTCTCAACCTCAATTTCTCAACCTCAATTTCTCAACCTCAATTTCTCAACCTCAATTTCTCAACCTCAATTTCTCAACCTCAATTTCTCAACCTCAATTTCTCAACCTCAGTTTCTCAACCTCAATTTCTCAACCTCAATTTCCCTCTTCAAGCTCTCACCTCAAGCCTCCACTTCCATCCCCACCTTCCCACCTACGTCAGGAACTTCCACATCAAAAGATTCATCCCCAGCCTTCTCACGTTTGACGAGCTCAACCACGGCAATACGAGTGATTTCTAACGCCATGATAAGCCGCAGCGGCGCGGCAGGCCACGGTTAATGCGAAGAGCCTGTTCCGCTGTCGGCTTGATCATATAGTTAGGCGTCCCTGCCATGAACTTGATGCGATCAATTCTTGGAGCCATACATAAACACACCCACCGGCCAGAAGAGCGCCAGCGCGACAAATCCAAGCACTATTATCCAGAAAGAGGAATCTCGGTCTATTGCCCATAGTGGCCTCAACGCGCGATTCGGATGATTTACCTTTCCGTAGGCATACAACAGCCCGATGATCAGATAGCTGAGCACGAGGAACGTCTCCATTTTTGCGTCGCCTCTATTGCCTAGGATCAGCGTCTCTTTTCATCATGTTGCTTGCCAGCAGGTAACCAATGACGGCACCAGGAATGGTTCCTGCAATCGCGCTACCCATACCCGCCACTCCGAAGTATGATCCAATTCCAGCCCCGAGCAGCGCCCATAGGAAAGCCGATCTCATTCTTCGAAAGCGCCATTCCCCAGTGCGCGAATACATTATGTTCGCCACTATCCAACAGCAAGTAATTGCAAAAAGCGCGGCAAGTGTAAACATTAATTGCTCCCGATCTATCAATTACGATCTATTCCTGAGATGAAAAGCCAACCCCAAAGTCGGGCTGCCTGTTGCCATGAATGAGGCGGCCTCTTCGCCACCAGCCATCATTCCGGCCAAGAAGTCCTTCCGCCCTTGGAGTCCGAAACTTCGACGAAGTGCATTCGCTCCTTCTTCCTCAAACAACTTCACGTACTGCCGTCATTACCGCCATCGACGCCGCCTCTCCCCTATCTTGGCCTCTTGCTGAAGTACAGAGTCCACGTATCCGAATATGTACCCCATAGCCCATTCATCTTCCATAATCTCCTTGATTCCGCCATTGCTACCCGCGAGGGAAATTTGCCCGCTTAAGACCGAGTAGTTCAGACTCACGGCTTGCTCGACGGGATCAGGCTTTTTGCGAAATATTCCGAACATTAGTACTTCCCCTTTTTCTAGTAAGCGCGCCTCAAACCCC